>NVVG01000121.1 GCA_002402125.1 Moraxellaceae bacterium | reverse complement strand
AGTTGGACTCCTCGAGTTTTGCGCGTCTTTGAGCACCGAGCTAGAAGTATTCCCGGCAGAGACGCTTCGCACGGTGGAAGATCAATTGAGTTATAAATCTGACGTTGTATTTAGAGAAGTGGGTTGTTACGGGGTGGCCGAGGCTGCCGCTCTACTTTCGGCCTCGTCGATTAGCGGATGTACATCGGAGCTTGTACTCCAAAAACAAAAAACAAAACGAGCTACCTGCGCAATCGCAAGAAGCTATTGTTCATGACATATTTAGTAGAGGTATCCCATTGAGTAAACTGTATGTGATTGGCACCGGGCCGGGTGATCTTAATTGGCTCACACCTGCTGCAAAACAGGCCATTGAACAATCCACCGACTTAGTGGCTTACGGCCTGTACCTGAGGCTGCTAGGTGAATTGACCGAAGGTAAAACATGCCACGAGCAAGACCTTGGGGAAGAGATATCGCGCGCTAGGAATGCCTTGGATTTAGCAGCAAGCGGCAAAACAACCAGCCTCATTTCTAGTGGAGACATTGGTATCTTTGCCATGGCAACGTTAGTATTTGAGCTGCTAGATACTTCACCAAAAGCCGAGTGGAGCAATGTTGACATAGAAGTGCTACCAGGCATTTCCGCCATGCAAGCTGCAGCGAGTAGAGTTGGTGCTCCGTTGGGTCACGACTTTTGCGCTATCTCCTTGTCTGACTTGTTAACCCCTTGGGAAACCATTGAGAAACGCATAACCTGTGCGGCTCAAGGTGACTTTGTTATATCCTTCTATAACCCTGTATCCAAGAAGCGAGATTGGCAGTTACAAAAAGCAAAAGATATCTTGCTAACGTGCCGCCCCGCTAGCACCCCAGTAATATTGGGTAGAAACATTACTCGTGAAACGGAAGCAATCACCATTACAACACTGGAAGCCTTAGATCCTACGCAGGTAGATATGCTGACTCTGGTAATGATAGGAAATAGTGAAAGCAAAGTGTTAACGGTAACACCGGAAGGGAAACCTTCAAAAAAGTGGGTTTATACGCCCAGAGGTTACAGCAAAAAGTTAGTATAGTTGGTCATCACCCAGAGAGCGTGCGACATTAGAAATATTGTTTCAGAAACCGCCGTAAATACATCCATGTGCCCAATGCACTCGCTCCGCTCGCGGGGCAGGCTCTAGGCTTTGCTGCGGCATCCTTGCCGCAGATATTTCTGAAACAACATGTCTAACGCCGCACTTACCGCTTGAATCAAAAATCTACTGGCTGGATAGAGTCGGATCAACAATGCACTTTGAAAACAAAATAATTTTACGTAGAAACAATTCACTTTAAGAAGACCAAACAATGAAAGTATACTTTATTGGCGCAGGCCCCGGTGATCCAGACCTAATCACCGTAAAAGGCAAACGAATCATCGATAGAAGTCCGGTTATCCTCTATGCCGGCTCATTGGTTCCTGAAGAAATCATGGCAGACGCATCAAAAGATGCTGTAATAATGGATACGGCTTCCATGGCACTGCCTGAGATAATCGAAGAGATCGTAAAAGCTAGAGACAACGACCTTGATGTTGCTCGAGTCCATTCCGGTGACCCTTCTATTTATGGAGCGATTGGCGAGCAAATGCGCCAGCTTGATGAACTTGGCATTGAATATGAAGTGGTGCCAGGTGTAACGGCTACCAGTGCATCCGCCGCTTGGCTTAACAAGGAACTAACGTTATCCGGTGTATCACAAACCGTTATCATGACGCGATATGCCGGAAAAACCCCGATGCCAGAGCAAGAGAGCCTCAAAGAGCTTGCGTCCCACGGTGCAACGTTGGTGATTCACCTAGGTGTGACTCGTATTCATAAAATAGTCGATGATTTAATTCCCTTCTATGGAGAAGACTGCCCTGTCGCCGTGTGTTATCGAACCAGTTGGCCGGATGCCGACAAGGTGGAAGGCACTCTAGGGAATATTGTTAAGCTTGTCCGTGAAAAGAAATTCACCCGCACATCGTTGATCATTGTTGGTCATGTATTGCAACCGGAATCCTTTAACGATTCTTGGTTGTATAACGAAGATAAGGCGCACGTTTATCGTCCAAAGGTAAAACCAGAATCACCAAGATCTGTGAAGCGCCCAGCTTAATACATAATTCTTTAATCAGAAAATTAGACAACTACTTTAGCGAGCTTAGATATGAAACTAAATAAAATACCCGCTACCATCGTGACCGGATTTCTGGGTAGTGGTAAAACCACCCTGCTATCCAATATATTAAAAAATGCCAACGGTTTACGTATCGCCGTTATTGTTAATGAATTTGGCGAACTAGACATCGATGCTGATTTATTACGTAGCTGCCCTCTAGATTGTGATGACGAAACGGCAAAGGAATCGCAGAGCGGTATCTATGAGTTAGCCAACGGCTGTATCTGCTGCACCGTAGAAGAAGAATTTTTACCAGTAATGAAGACCCTAGTTGAGCGTAAGGACGAAATTGATTACATTCTAATTGAAACTAGCGGCCTGGCATTACCCAAACCATTGGTTCAGGCATTTAATTGGCCAGAAATCAAAGCGCATTGTACCGTTGACTCTGTAATTACTGTTATCGACGGCCCAGCAGTTGCTGAAGGCCGATTTGCCGATAACCCAGAGCAAATAGCCGCATTACGCTTAGCAGATGAAAACCTTGATCATGATCCGTCGTTAGAAGAATTGTTAGCGGATCAATTAAGTGCTGCAGATTTGGTGATAGTCTCAAAAGCAGATTTATTAACCGATGACAAAAAGAAAATCGTCACGGATGTGATCACTGCTAGGGTTGATAGCAAAGTAAAAACCTTGCTGATAGAACACGGAGAGATATCCAGCGATCTAATCATGGGCTTGGAAAAAGCCTCGGAGGACGCTATAAACAAAGTCCATAACCATCACGATGATCATCACTCCCATGGCGAACACCATAAACATGCCCATGACGATTTTGATTCGTTTGTTGTGTCTCTCGGTGAAGTAGATGATAGAAAGCTAATCAATGCGCTAGGCTTGTTAATAGAAGAATTATCAATTTACCGCGCTAAAGGTTTTGCGGCTATCCCTGGAAAACCGATGCGAAAAGTCATTCAAGGTGTTGGCACGCGTATTGATCAGTATTTCGATCGTTTATGGCAAGCTGATGAAACCAGAAGCACTAACATTGTCATTATTGGTAAAGATCTTGATGAAGAATACGTTACATCCAAGTTAGCTGAAGCGGTAATCTAATCTATGCATCTACTCGCGGCTAAGCCCGGTGGTTTTTGTGACGACGAAGGTATTGTCGATTTACAACAAACCCCTGCGGACGTCATCATACTGACGGCACAGGACACCCTAATCAACATCCTGGCTGACACCGCGACAAGCCTATCAAACGAAGAAAACGATACGCTACCATTCACAATAAGAATCGCCAATCTACTGCACCTCACCAAACCCGCTGCATTTGATCTGTATTTTGAATCGGTACTCAAACATGCCAAGGTCATCATAGTTTCTGTGTTGGGTGGTGAAAACTATTGGCCTTACGGTGTTGAGCAATTACGTCTGCATGTAGAAACCAGTTCGTGTCGAATTATCTTTGTACCCGGAGACGATGCTGTTGATGTAAGTTTGATGAGTTACTCTACCGAAGCACAAGAAATCACTCACGACATTTGGCGCTATCTAAGAGAAGCCGGTAGGGACAATTCTGTTAGCCTCTATCGCTTCATTGCACGTCACTGGTTCGATGGAAAAGAACCCTACTCCTCACCGAAAGCCATACCCAATATATTGCTGCATGACGCGCAGCAAGGTCAGATTTCACTATCGCAATGGAAAACACAACACGCTGGCAACTCTAAAGTTGTGGCACTACTGTTCTACAAGAGCCACCTGCAAAGCGGAAACACCGACGCATTTGATGAGTTTTCTGCTTTGCTCAAAAGTATCGGCATGGCCCCGCTCACTATTGTGGTGAATAGTTTAAAGGATCAAGATACGCTAAATCAGGTATCGCTATTGCTATCTCAAGCATCGGTGCAGTTGCTCATCAACACCACCGGATTTTCGGTTCGATCCCAGGAGAACGCGTCTCTCAGCTCTCTACCCACAGAGGCTGTAACGCCATATCACGGTGACATACCCGTTATCCAGGCGATTGCGTCGAGTTCATCTGAAGAGGACTGGCTTGAGTACGACCAGGGTCTTCGTGCCCGCGACATTGCTATGAACGTCGCTCTACCAGAGCTAGACGGGCGTATTATTAGTCGGGCGATAACCTTTAAAGAGAGTAAGGCCTACTCCGATACCTGCCAAGTTGATCAAATTGTTTATCGTCTTCACCGTGAGCGAGCTTTGTTTGTTGCCAGACTTTCTCTTGCTTGGATATCGCTACGAAGCAAAACAAACAATGAAAAACGCATTGGATTGATTCTCGCTAACTATCCCACTAAAGAAGGTCGCATCGGAAATGGTGTTGGATTAGATACCCCAGCGTCAATGATCACCATACTCAAAGCAATGGCCGCCGATAATTATGGCATTGATTCGATTCCTGAAAATGGCGATCTACTAATTGAACAATTATTGGCTAGCGTCACCAATGATTTGGACACTCTGGCAATTAGAAAATGCAATCAGAGTATTTCATTAGAAGATTATCTTGGATTTTTTAGATCCTTACCTGAGTCAAATCAGACCGCAGTATTAGAACGCTGGGGGTCGCCTGAAAACTCTCCAAAATTTAGAGCGGGAAGGCTCATGGTATCTGGTATTCGATTAGGCAATGTATTTGTTGGAATACAACCTGCGCGCGGATACAACATTGATGCATCAGCTTCTTACCATGATCCTGATCTTGTACCTCCGCACGACTACCTCGCTTTTTATTATTGGCTGAGAAAACAATTCGATGTTGATGCGGTCGCCCACATTGGAAAACACGGTAATTTAGAATGGTTACCCGGCAAAGGGCTAGCCTTAAGCGAGACTTGCTGGCCTGATGCCATATTTGGCCCCCTACCCCATCTTTATCCGTTTATTGTTAACGATCCAGGCGAAGGCGCGCAAGCCAAACGGAGAATTCAAGCCGTAATAATTGACCACCTTATGCCACCTATGGCTCGGGCAGAAATCTATGGTGATCTAGCAGATTTAGAGAATTTGGTAGACGAGTATTACCAAGCTCTCGGATTGGACCCTCAACGCGAGAACTATCTAAGAGAACAGATTGTTAACTTAGTTGATACTAGTGATGTTGTTCACGAACTACCKACATTTCAAAATAAGAATATCGAGGAGTGCATTGACGGTAAAGATGATGATGATGCCACCAATGATTTGCTCGGAGAATTGGATACGTATCTTTGCGAGTTAAAAGAAGCGCAAATAAGAAATGGATTGCATCGCTTTGGACAGCTCCCTAAGGAGCAGGAATGGGCAGAGACACTTTTATCGCTGTTGCGCTTGCCGAGGGGGCATCAGCAAAACGACCAGGGTCTTCTACACGCAATAGCTTTAGATCTTGAATTAAAAAATTCTAACAGCGATGTTATCTTCGACCCACTATCGTTCGATGCAGCTGCAGAATGGACGGGCAAGAGACCAGCGATACTTAAAGAGGTACTGCCTACCGACACAACAGCTTGGCGTACTGAAGCAGACACAAGAGAGCGGTTAGAATATCTTGCTCTTAACATCATCAATACTTATTTGAATCCCAGTGTTGAGCATCTGTTGCCGCTACAAGGCCTCAAAGAAATTCAATTAGATAATACCTTGCAACTTCTACTTAATGTACAGGCCACCCTACTTCCAGCCTTTGAGTCCTGCGCAAGCAATGAACTCAACGCAATGTTAGATGGCTTTTCTGGAAAGTTTGTGCAGCCAGGCCCAAGCGGCGCACCTACACGGGGGCGACTCGATGTATTGCCTACGGGGAGAAACTTTTTTTCCGTCGATAACCGATCGATCCCCACCCCGGCAGCTTGTGAGCTTGGCAAGAAATCCGCGTTGCAGCTAGTTGAGCGACATTTGCAAGAACACGGAGAGTATCCAACACAACTCGGGTTGTCGGTTTGGGGCACGTCAACCATGCGAACTGGTGGCGACGATATCGCCCAGGCATTTGCGTTAATGGGCATTACGCCAGTCCGTTCACCTGGCACCAATCGTGTCGTTGATTTTGAGATTGTCCCTGGTTTCCTAATGAGCCACCCAAGAGTCGATGTCACCTTACGTATCTCCGGCTTTTTTCGCGACGCATTCCCACAGGTTATCAATCTTTTTGATGCTGCGGTGAAGGCAATATATGAACATGAAGAACCTGGCAACACCAATACCATTAAACAGGCAATCGATACTGAAATTGCACGACTGAGTGAATCGGGGGTTTCTCCAGARCAAGCAGCCCAGCAGGCTAAATGGCGTGTATTTGGCTCAAAACCAGGTTCATACGGCGCAGGGCTTCAAGGGCTTATCGATGAGCGGGTTTGGGATACTAAAGAGGAYCTMGCMCAAGCGTATATCAACTGGGGYGGTTACGCRTATAGCCAAGAACAYAAAGGCGAAGTCGCKTTCGARGCRTTTGCCAATCGTTTATCGGAAATCGATGTCATCATTCAAAACCAAGACAATCGCGAACATGACTTGTTAGATTCTGATGATTATTATCAATTTCAAGGAGGTATGGCAAATGCTGTTAACGTGCTGTCCGATAAGGCGCCTACCATTTACCATGGCGACCATTCCAATCCAGCTGCGCCAAAGATAAAAACATTAAAAGAAGAGTTRAACAAAGTCATTCGATCACGAGCATTGAATCCAAAATGGATCTCAGCAATGCAACAACACGGATACAAAGGTGCGTTTGAAATGGCGGCGACTGTGGACTATTTATTTGCTTATGATGCAACCACGGACCTAATAGACGACTATCAGTATCAGGCAATTACGGAACAATACTTGTTTGATGAAACAAACCGACAGTTTTTGGAAAACGCTAATCCAAATGCAATGAAAGAAATGGCAGAGCGTCTGTACGAAGCGATACAGCGTGGGATGTGGTCTGATCCTGGGGATACTAAGCAGGCGTTAGAGAATCTTATTATTGAGATTGAGAATGCCTTGGAAACGCATTGAATTTAGTCTCTCTATTAAAGAATCGACCGGCTATTTGCCATATACAAGTTAACCCTGGCCGGACACTAAATCGTTTTCGTTCCTTTCCCACCGAATGTTCATCTACCGGCAAAACTGAGCATACATACTGGACAGCTTTTGCTGTTTATACTCGGGATTAAACTTAAGCTGTAAACACACAATTTTCTCACGATTAACCTGCCTGGCATACACCAAAACCGCCTTTAATACCTTCGGTTGTTTGACTGCCACCGCAAACTGCTCAAACAGCAAAGTACGATCCGCCCCCGTCAAATCAGTCCAGTTTTCTAACAATACCTGTAGCGCGCCCAAAGTCACTAAATCAATAAAGGGCCCTACGGCCATTGCTTGTTTCAGATAATATCGGGTATCGTCATTATAACCGTGTAAATAGTTATTTAACCGGGCCAGATCAATCCATGGGTCTGGCCACAACGGTCTTAATTCCGTGGCTTGCAGATATAAGTCTTTTACCTGTGCCAGCGTAGAGTTTGGTTCAAACTGATAGTCGACCCCTTGATGTAAAATACGCCCTAACATATGCACATAATGTGGGTGGCCCGGGTCCATTGCATGGGCTTTCTGGATAGCCGCTAATGCTTCCTGATACGCATTACTATCTTCAATTTTTCCCGCTTTAGCCCAAGCGTTCAGGGCAAAATCGGCTTTAAAATACCAGCCATTAGCATTGCCACGGGTGTAAGACGTATACAGCCCATAACCACAGATCAACAATAACCCAGCAATTATCAAAAAACGCGAAACAACCGGCATCAGCGTCTCACTTGCTCAAACAGCGAAGCAGTAATTGCTTAGTGGCCAACAAACCGAGAATTTCGGAATCAAACCGCACCTCAGCCACCACGGCAAATTCTATATTAATAGCTTCATTCTTTGCGCCGTGTTCAATGTCTGGGGTTAAATAACAATGGATATCTATCATAGGTCAGATGCGTTTGTTAATGGAAGAATCGTTCCTGGTTGGTGTGTTTCCGCTGTTACGCGGCGCTTTCCTTAACGCGTTTTTTCTTTGCCTTTGCCTGCTTTTTAGCGACCGCCATATTAACTTTCGCTTGTCCCTCGCCATACTGATAGGAGCCGAAATAACTGGGATAATATCCACCATGGGACAATTTTCGAGTATCCACCTTATTCAGCACCACACCGGCGATATTGGCATTGGCTTCAGTCAAACGACCAAGCCCATGCTGCGCCATACCAATACGGGTATCATCACTTTTTACCACAAAAATCACTGCATCGGTCAGCCGTGCAATTACCAGGGAATCACTCACCGCACTAATCGGTGCAGTATCAATAACCACATGGCTATATTTCGATTTTAACACCGTCAACAATGTCAAAAACCGTTTTGATGACAATAGCTCCAACGGGTTACCCGGTAACTGACCGCAAGGTATTACGTCAATACCAGACTGTTCATCATGATAAATACAGTTTCCCAAGGTTTCCGAGCCAGCGATTACGTGCGCCAGTCCAGGTTGGCGTGCGGGAATATTAAAGTGCCTACCAATACTTGGTTTACGCATATCCCCATCAATAAGGATGGTAGATTCCATCTGCCCAAATGAGAATGCCAAGTTGATGGCAGTAGTTGTTTTACCTTCGCCAGGTTCCGATGAGGTTACCGCAACCACTTTTGAATCTTTTTCCAGCTGGGTTAACACATAACTGGTCCGGATAGTACGCATCGATTCCGCAAACGGCTTACCGTCTTCCTCAAAAGAGTGGTAGGTTATTAAACTCGCCTTGCGTTTAGTTTTCACCAGCGGCAACAACCCTAACATACGCTGATCCAATTTACCTTCCACATCCCCCTGCGTCTTAAAAGTATCATTAAGGGCTTCGATGACAAAGGCCGCTACCACACCTAAGCCTAAAGTAGCAACAAAGGCAAACAATACAATCAATGTCTTTTTCCGATGAATGGGAGCGCTAGGTCGAAACGCCCGATCAGTAAACCGGGCCACTGCCGAATTGAAGTCACCGGTCACTTCAGTTTCTTTTGATCGGGAGAAAAAGGTATCGTAAATCTGACGATTGGTTTCCACTTCGCGACTCAATTGTCGATAAGTATGCACTTTACGGGAGACTTTCTGAAACCGGGCGCGAATGCTCACCAGTTCTTTTTCTAGGGCGCTCACATTACGTTTATTGGAATTCAGCTCTTTTTCAACACCTTCCACCAGGCGAAGAATTTGGGACGCGAAATGCTCTTTGGTTATCGCTAATTCTGCTTTTGCTGACACCATTTTCGGGTGTTTAGCCCCATAAACATCGGTTAATTCAGACACCTTCAACTCTGCGGCGCTCAGGTTGAGTTTAATAGCCTGAATCACCTTATGGGAGGTGATTTCAGAAATAGACTGCAACATTTCCAGATTATCCCGGCCATATTCATTAATCACCCGCACAATGCTTTGCAATTTATTTTTGTCATTACGAGCAACCACTAACTGCTGAGACGTCTGCTGTAACTCGTTGGAAACCAGCCCTAGCACCCCTTTGATATTAACCAGATCTTCCTGCTCCAGGTAGCGCTGTAGTTTATCTTCAGAAGCTTTCAGTCGAATCCGTAAATCGGACAAACGGGTGGTTAACCAGCCACTGGCCTTTTTCGTTAAACCCATTTGGGCCTGTAAATCCTGTTCAATGTAAGTATCACCAACAGCATTAGCCACCACCGCGGCCAATAAGGGATCGGAACTTTCAAAAGAGATCTTAACCAATTGAGTTTTTTTCACAGGGCTAACAGATAACCGTCCAGAAAAGGTGTTAATCAGCTGCTGTAACTCAGCCTCATTCTGCTCTTCTTCCGGTAGCACGGCAGCTCTCTGTTCCGGTAAAAAGGGTAACAACCCCCTCATCCATATCCTTATATCTGACTTTAGATTACCAACAAACGACTCTTTCGGAATAAAATCCAAATGAGTTTTCAGGTTAAGGTTTTTGATTACCTGTGATGCCACTTTTCGTGACTTAATCATTTCAAATTGGGTAAGATAATATTCTTTACGATTAGAACCTAACCCCAAAAGTTCTTCAAAAGAAACCGGTGTTACCTGTTCTGCTCCAATTAAAAGGATTGATGTGGCACGATAAACAGGTGTCATATTCATCACGATAACACCGGAAAAAACCGTCACAGTTATGGCCAGCAGTAATATACGCCATTTGTATTTAATAATGGTTGCAAAAAGTTGGCCCAGGTCAATCTCTTCTTCAGCCGCAGGTTTTGTGGCAACTCTTGTAGCTACTCTTGTATCCACCCCAGCAACCACTGTACCTGTTGCACTATTTACAGCGGGAGCACCCGGATTACTATCAATGTTTTCCATGAAAGCCATTCTTAAAAGAAACGTTGGTCGATGGTTATTGTGTCACCGGCATTTACCTGATGACTCATGGAAGCGTCCAGGCGTTTTTTTTTGTCACCGTCCTTATATAAATAGATCTTGTTTTTAGAGGCTCGCTCAGTTAACCCACCGGCTAATGCCACCGCCTGATTAACCGTTAATCCGGGTTGATATGCATAACCACCCGGTTTCTCCACTTCCCCATGAATATAAAAAGGCCGGTAGGTCGCCACATGAGTATACACACTGGGGTTAATTAAATAGTCCCCTTTTAAACCGTTTACGATTAACCCTTCAACCTGTTTAACTGTTAAGCCAGACAGAGTCAGCTCACCCAAAAAAGGGTAGTTAATTTCACCGCTATTTCCCAGTAACGCCGCTATAGACAGCTCTTCCTGTCCAAACACCTTTATTTCTATCTTATCACCTGGTCCAAGGATATAGTGATTCTTGTAGTTTACGTTCTCACTCTTCGAAATCACCTCCCCCACCAGCGTCTCCACGACAGTATTATCAACCCCTCCTTCGCGCCACCTTTCTTGGGCAGAAAGATTTGTAGATAATGACGTAAAGATCAGGCTAACAATAATGCAACGTCGCAACACTCTGATAAAACTGCTCATTTAACAAAGCCTCTCACTAAAGGACAACCTACTTTCAACAACTTAGCGTTATGTAAGCGTAGCTTACTTTGTTGCTTTTAGGCTAATTCCTACCACATTCTTCTTAAAAGCAATACCTTCAAGGTCAGAATCTTTATCGGTTAACTCCAAAAACACTGATAAACCTAACCACGGCAACGCTACAAAATCGATGATGGCGTTGTAATTGCGAGTATCATCGGTTCGACCCATAGTTGCACCGATATACTCTTCTTCTTCATAAGACGCGCCAACTGTCGTGCTCACCCGGCTATTCCATTGGGCTAACCATGATATACCCACAATAGATTTATTGATATAATCCCCGTAGGACGAAGGGTCGGTAGCATTTCTGGAGGTATTAACCGATACCGTAGAATATGTAAGAGGTTGCCAATCCACATTCACGCCCCAGCTAAAACCACTGAAATCCTTACGGTCAGATTTTGTGAAATTTTTTCGTTGTAAACCCAGCTTAATTTCCCCAGTAGTTAGGGCCGTGGCTTCCCACTTCACCCCAAGTAACGCGTAGACATCATCCGAATCGCGAGACCCGCTAGGGTCATTAATGTCATAACGAATAGCATTCTGGTTAATCTCAATAAACGCATCGGTTTTGGAATTGGTGGAATAAAAGAACATGCCTCCAAATAACACGGAGTCAAAATCCATAACTTCGGTTATTACCGAAAAATTACTATAATTTTTATTGTAGTAATTTACTTCAAGGGCTAATAACCCCTGGGTAGATAATGCGCCGTATTCATAGCTAACCTGAGCAGTTTGCGCATCAAATTCCAGAGGTTCATCCATGGCATCGCCCGCACCTTCGGTGATGCCGGTGCCACGAGGTTCTACCGCATGAATTATATTTGCTGAAAGATCCCAACGCGACCGGGAGCTAGGCTCCAAGTGGCCTGACAGAGTCAAAAAACGATTCGAGTAATTATCAGCTTTGCTAGTCGTATGGCTGGCTGACTCAAACCCAAGATCAGCACTGTATCGGTTTATCCCGTCATCCAGCAACAGATTAACAGCAGGTGCAGCGGTAACGATAGAGCTACTGGTTTCATCAATGCCTTCATGAAATATATTGTCGTCATATTTTACTGTGCTAGTTAGTGATGGGCTAATTTTAACGCCAGCGTCCATAATATACCCCTCGCCCGCTGCAACCAGATGACCGCTGAAAATTAACAACGCGACATAAACTGCTGAGCAGGCCATTGCTGACTTTTTCATTCCATTCTTCCATTCAAAAGCTTATTAGCTGGTTTAATAAGCACTTTCAACCACAAATCCGATAAAATATGGCTTTTATGTCCCACCACAAGGCCCAATGCTCGATATATTCTAGACGTTATCCCATTTTTTCCAAGGTATCCGCTTCACAACGCTAGCCATTTAATTTCGCTTCATGGTAAGGGCGTAACAACGCGGTAATCAAACGAGGGTTCTCAGGTTTAAATTATCGGGGGGCCATACAGGTTGGTGGGCATTACAGAACGATAGTTTCTGCCATATTGCCGATTATAGGGCTCACACAGTTTGATACAGGCTATTTTAGCGATTGCATAGGACTCATTTCCATTCCATGAAACTCCCAGGCCTCTACTATTGCTAAACGCATATTATTCATTTACACCTATATTATTACATTTCTCCAAACAAACCCCTAAAGCAAAATACAAACCTGCTGCCTGAACATCTAGACTTCCGCCTGAAACAAATGAATTAAAAAACAAATAAAACAATATCCCCCAAGAACACCAGTACTCTACAGGTTGGTTATGAATATTATGTTTAAATAGGGAAATCGCAACTGAAATATAAAATACAAACAAGGCTAATGCGGGAATGACACCATGTGAAAAAAGTAAATCAAGAAAATCATTATGAGCACCAACAACCATACCAAAGCGCAAAAACAGTGGGTCAGAAAGAGCACCGGCGCCTTCACCAAACAACAACTCAAAAACATCAAAATATGAAACTTTATCGATAACTAACGACCAAAACACTAGCCTTCTTAAACCAGAGTAATCATCCCCTGAAAAAGATGACATTAACCTCTCCATGTAAACTTCAAACATATCAAATGTAGTAACAACAATAGGAACTGAAACAAATGCTATAATCAAAACAAGAAATGTGGTTGATTTAAAAATATCTGACCTACGTGCAACACGTATAAAAGGGAAAACTCCGAATATCGCCGCCTTCCTCATGGTTAGAAGAAAACATAAGTATGATATCACTGCCAAATATCTACCTTTGTTTTCCAAACCAATTAAATAAGGTATGCTCGTTGAAATCAACATCGCTGTACTAGCAGGATGCACTGATACCCCCACCAACCCTTCCTCATAAGTAGAATCCGTACCGGTAATCCCAATCAGCCTGCCCAAGAAAAGCGAGGCAATACCACTTAAAAGTAACACCAACCCAATAGTACCAAAACTACCTAGCTGCCACCCATACACCCTGGCTCCTTGACTGCCTATAATAAAAGCAAGAGCGACAAACACAACTTTAAATACTGGCGCAATACTAAACCCACCATCGGCAGCAACCAGATGGACAAAGCTTGACGTAAGGACCCACAAAGGAATTAAAAGCAAAGAAAGGCTTATCACCCCAACCCTAGCCCGGACAGCAAAA
>NVVG01000120.1 GCA_002402125.1 Moraxellaceae bacterium | reverse complement strand
TCACCTTGGTTATTCAATGTACCTGTCGTTACTCCACCTTGTTCAAAATCGATAACGGCAAGCGTTTTAAGTAGGCCAAAGAAGGGGAATACACCATAGGACTGATCAAAAGTAAGCTGCGCATTAAAGTTTCCACCCGCTGCAAGAAAATCAAATTGAGCGTTTCCTGAAATTGCTACAGGGACTTTTGCTAATCCAAGATTGGTTGCACCGTCGACAGCAAATGCCATGGAGGGAGCAACAACACCAAGAGTTGCCAGGCTGTTATCAGCACTGACTAAATCACATTCTACAATAAATGCGTTGTCGTCCTCTGGAATCCACCCTGGGAAACCAGGGAATTCGATTGATGGTCCGCCCCATTTGGCAGGATAAAATGCTCTAAGCCTCATATACATTTTGTCCTGCATGACGATCTCTAGGGGTCCTAAATTTGCATCGTCGAAGCCGGTGATTGGATCAATTTCGGTAGTAGCATGAATGGCGAAGTCATCGGGTTCTATTTCTGGAATAGGCATAAGCGGGAACGCAGAGGTTAAGGACATGTCCAGGTAATAATTACTATTGCCAGTAATAGTTATACCTGTGGTTATTTCCCCTTCTAGGCTGGCTATAACAATTTGCCTAAAAGCTATCCAGGTAGGATCTAGTAGGTGTAGTTCGATTTCAACAGTATAGGGCTCCGCAGTATCGTCTAATGTTATGAGGTCCGGGAGTTCTGTATGAACATTAATTATTACTGGTGCGTGGCCAAGAACCGGGTAGAGGCAAGAATACTCAAAACTCTTGTCAACGCTAACAGCCGAAGCTGCTCCACTCATTGCCATTAGTGATGCAGCGGCAATGATTGATCGGAATTTGATATTAAATTTGTTGGCTATCATTTTATCTCCTTGTGTGCCATTAAGGCGCTGAATTGTGTTAGCGGCAGACCTGAGTGGATAAAACTTAATCGCCGCTGGCTTTCCATAATCGGGTCTATATTACGACCATTCGACAGCCCCCTAAGTCTTACGTATTAGGGAGGATATAGCTTTGTTGTAATCGGAATCATTTTTGTCATTTTGGGCGGGTGCGCCACTCACTGCATCCATGGTTGTTTGAGGTATAAGCTTTATTTGGTTTGTTACGGTCTGGCGAGTGTGGAACCTAACACCGCGCATTTAAAGATTCTTTGGTTAGAAGAAGTGTTTTTAGACCGATAATTTACAAATTTGATTAAGAATCTGTAGCGCTATTCATCAAATATCCAATCAGCACGACTACAGTGCTGAACTAAAAAATCCATTTGTGTTATTTGTTACTAAAACTGAATCGATACTTCGAGCATAAACGGCAATAAGGAGATCATTGTTACCAATAAAATCATCTTCCCTTTTTAATAGCGCATGATTGAAACATTATAGGGCAATGGGTAGTTCGTAGATGGCCCTTTTGAAATATGACCGTCTCTCATTTTTATACGTGGTTATTATTTGATCTATCATGGGGCCGCTATATATTCACAAATCGCAAATGATTTCCAAACTAGCTTTTGATTTGTTAGTATCCAATAAAGAAATTACAAGAGCACTTTGAGGATTCGAAAACGTGCGCCTAAGTCTAGGTTCGGGTTCAGGTTTAAGCTCAGGTCTAAGCTCAGGTCTAAGAAGTACAGTAATGATTTTCCCTTTTATCTAACATAGGATTTGTGTTCATGCCCATAACAAAAAAACTACTGGTGGCGTATGCTGCTTCTTTAGCTCTATTCCCACTGGCGGTACAAGCAGGACCAATTGATGCAGGTTTAACCATTATAGGCTCTGGCGGCATGGATGAATCGGACCCCGATTTGTTGTCGGCATCTAACAGTTACTCAGGGGACATGTATTCCGTAATTGGGGGCGTTAACACACTTGGGGATACCTTGTTCCAGGGTATCACCGATACTGGTGACGGCTTTGGCCATACCGCCAGCCTTGCAGGAGACTCAAGCGCAACAACGGTTGCTGGTGGCGATTATCATATTACAGCGACTAACAATACCGCCGACACCTACAAACTCACCTTTGGTATTACTTTCTCGCACAGCGCCGACGCTGATCAGGGCAACTTTGACGCCCGGGCCAGAACGGAACTTAATGTAGAGACCGTAGACAGTAGCCTGACTTCGTCTATTGAATTGCACTCGCAATTGACCAGTGAAAGCGGCAAAGATTATCACGATGCCGGTAACCCTGAATGGCAAGACAATATTCGTGATGAAAATGGCGATAACTACCAAGGCAGCTGGGGTGACCTGCTCTCTTATGGCGAAACTCGCTATTTCGATATCGAGCTGACAGCTGGAGACTTTGCTGACGTTTATGCCGACCTAAGAATCGATGGAAGAATTTGGGATGACGGCGCGTCTTACGATATTACGTCCAGCATGTTTATTTTTCTGGATGGCTTTGAAAACCTCACTAATCCTACCGGCCCTGGAACGAACCCGAATCCAAATCCTGTTCCTGAGCCTGGCGCTTTGATCCTGTTGGCTTTAGGCCTGGCAGGGCTTGGTTATTCCCGCCGTAAAGCCAATATTTAAGACTTCACCCTGACCCACCAATGCGGCTCCTTCTGGAGCCGTTTTTGTTTCTGTACTAGTTAACGTCAACCGCAAATTTTCTTCTTCAGATAGAAAATACAGTAGATGTYTCAAATTRCTATATAGCTGACATTTCTTCATATTCAGGGTATCGTGTATTCCTCTATAGCAAACAATGCCAGCGGACAATATGTTTAAAACGTTACCTTCCTATGGTAGGAAAAAGTAGACAAGATGAAAGATTGCAACCAATGCGGAAAATGTTGTATTAATTACAGTGATGGTGGCCTATCCGCCACAGCGAATGAAATAGAATATTGGGAAATATTTAGGCCAGACATATATGAGTATGTCAGCGAAGGAAAAATTTGGGTGAATCCGARCTCTGGYAAACAAATGGAACGGTGTCCGTGGTTACGGCAATTGCCAAATCAAAATAAGTATACCTGTGATATATATTATGACCGCCCGGATGATTGCCAGCAGTATCCCGTTACTATCGATCAAATGGTAAAAGACGAATGTGAAATGCTAGAAGTTCAAGATTTGGCAAGACCAAAGCGGGCCCAAAAAACGTTAGATAAACTCATGGCCGATAGCAGGCCATCRGTGTCTTAAGGAAATAGATACRGGCTTAGCTATTTTAGRAAAAAGGCTATACTTAACAATACAACCAATKTGACCYGCAAARCTGTCATGTGTCGCAGGCCAATTGTTGCGATGTTATGTGTTTAATCACAATATAATACGGAAAAAACTATGAAAATCATGAATTGTAAACAACTAGGTGGCGCATGTGATAAAGAGTTTCATGCCAATTCATTTGATGAGATCGCAGAAATGAGTAAGCAGCATGGAATGGAAATGTTCCAAAAAAATGATGAGGCTCATCTAGACGCTATGAATAAAATGCAGCAGCTTATGCAAAAGCCTGAAGCAATGACGGAATGGTTTGAAGGTAAAAGAAAGGAATTTGAAGCATTGCCTGAAAGCTAGGAATGCATTGCGCTGTTGCAACGCACCAATATCAAGTTGCACAAGCATCGTTTCAGTGCAAAAGTACGGGTCTCAATAGGCAGTCAAAGCTCTATTTTTTTGTGCATTTACTTCGAAAATTTTAGCGCAAGAAATCATCACTTTGCTTAGCTCTTAGATTTTAGCAAGGCAAAGTGAGATAACCAGCATAGAGTGTGTGTTATGAATGAGCATGAAAAAATTAACTATATCGAATTCCCGTCAAAGAACATAACTGAAACCAAAGCCTTCTTCGAAGCTGCGTTCGGCTGGGTTTTTGAAGATTATGGCCCAGAATATACGGCTTTTTCAGGCCAAGGCCTTGATGGCGGTTTCTATAAGTCTGATCAACATTCATCTACAAGTAATGGGGCGGCATTGGTTGTTTTCTATAGTAACAACCTCGAATCTACCTTAGCTAAAATTCAAGAATCAGGTGGTTCTATAGTGAAGCCAATTTTTCCATTTCCAGGTGGGCGGCGTTTTCACTTCAATGAACCATGTGGTAATGAGTTTGCGGTGTGGTCGGATGTCAGCTCATAACAAACTGCACAAATCTGACTTCGTAATTTAGCCCGTTTTGTGCAAATAGATCGGTAAAGGACAGTCTAACTAACTCCGCCGTTTAGCAGGGAATTCGCCGACTTTTATTATATCTGTCATATTTGGTTGAATTTCAAATTAAGTAGGCGTTCTAAAATTTTATTTTGAAAGGAAATATTATGAAGATATTTACAATAAACTTATTGTGGATTTTGGCTTTTACTATTATTGGCGGTTGCGAAAAAAATAAAAAAGATGTTGACTCAAGCGCTGATTCGCAGGGGCATACGATGCCTACAGAATTTACGATAAAAGCGAATGCCAGAGTGCTAAAGGAACTTCCATTTCATGATCAACAGGATTTTGAAAATGCTACAAAAGGATTGATTGCAAGCGACCCTGCTTTGCGGATTAGGAATGCTCAGGGAGAAATAATTTGGGATCAAACCGAATATTCTTTTATGAAAGAGAAGGTTCCAAACAGTGCCAATCCAAGTTTATGGCGTCAAGCGCGGTTGAATAATATTCATGGTCTGTTCAAGGTTACTGATGGTATCTATCAACTTAGAGGATATGATCTTGCCAATATGACCATAATTGAAGGCGAAACGGGCTGGATTATTGTAGATCCATTAACTGCGGAAGAAACAGCAAAGTCCGCTATTGCCTTTGCTCGTAAGCACCTAGGCGATAAACCCATTGTTGCTATTATTTTCACCCATAGTCATATCGATCATTTTGGCGGAGTTCAGGGTTTAGTAAATGAAGAAAATGTGAGAATTATTGCTCCTCATGGTTTTATGGACGAAGCTACCAGTGAAAATATTATTGCGGGAGTTGCGATGGCGCGCAGGTCTGGGTTCATGTACGGAAAAGATTTAGCTCGTACAGAACGGGGGCATATAGGAACAGGGCTTGGGAAGGGCCCTGCAATTGGAACCTTTGGGATTAGACAACCGACAGAAATTATTGATCATACGCCTCAACAAATGACAATTGACGGCGTGAAATTTATTTTTCAAAATGCACCCGGGTCAGAGGCTCCGGCGGAGCTCACCTTTTATTTGCCAGAACTTAAAGCCTTTTGCGGAGCAGAAGTGGTTTCGCGAACCATGCATAATTTATATACCTTGCGAGGAACAAAAATTCGTGATGCTGTGAAGTGGAGCTCATATATTCAAGATATAATTGATCGTTTTGGCGGGGCAGAAACGTATTTTGGAAGTCATCATTGGCCGCTTTGGGGAAATGAAGCTATCAATGATTTTCTGACAAAACAGCGGGATGTATACAAATATATCCATGATCAAACGGTTCGACTTTTCAATGAAGGTTTTACTCCCAGCGAAATTGCAGAAATGATCACCCTGCCGGAATCGCTCAGTAAATCATTTTCTATCAGAGGTTACTATGGAACCTTGAAACATAACGCTAAAGCGGTTTATCAGGGATATCTGGGTTGGTATGATGGCAACCCCGCCAATCTTAATCCGTTACCCCCAACAGAAGCGGGGGTTCGATATGTGAAACTGATGGGCGGTGCGGAATTGGTTATCTCTAAAGCCCAAGCAGCTTTTGATCAGGGGGAGTACCGCTGGGTTGCAGAATTACTCAATCATCTGGTCTTTGCGGAACCAAATAATGACAAAGCTAAAGCATTGCTAGCTCGTGCTTATGATCAAATGGGTTATCAGGCCGAGTCTGCGCCCTGGCGAGATGTCTACCTTTCCGGAGCCTATGAATTACGACATGGCGCTCCTGAAAAAGGGTTAGAGATATCCTTGCTTAAAAAGATATTGGAACAAACGTCCTTGACTCAATTTTTTAACTCCTTGTCCGTTCGGTTGAATGGACCCAAGGCAGAAGGGGTGGATCTTACTGTAAAAATCGAGTTTACAGATCTCAAAAAAGGATTTGAATTGTGGATTGAAAATGCTGTGTTGCATCATCGCGAAGCCCAGCCAGAAACCCAGGCAGATGCCACAATACAAATAACGCATCCACTGTTTGTTAAAATGATAGTGGGACAGGTTGGCGTGAAAGATACACTTTTCTCGGATGATCTCTCAGTGGAAGGCAGCAAGTTTGATTTAGTCCGTTTCTTTTCACTTTTTAGTCAACCTTCAGGGACGTTTAATATTGTAGTGCCTTAATCAAGCTTACTTTTCTGGTAAATTTCAATGTTAAGGCGGTTGGGTCGTGGTAACGGTTGATGCTATCCAACGATTGGCAAAATCATTAAGCGGATAAAAAAGTTCGATTAACTCATTGCCATGTTGACTCAGGCTGTAACCTGATTCAGGTGATTTATAAACTAGATGTGTTGCGCAGAGGTCTTTTATACGCGTATTGATGATGGTGGGTGATAAGTCACCGCATCGACTTTGTAATTCTCTAAACGTACAGGGGCCTTCATTTAATTCCCATAGGATTCTGAGAACCCATTTTTTTCCCAATATATCAATCAGTTGGACGATAGGTCTTTGGCTTGAAGTGTTCGTCATAGCGATTTCCGAAGTGTAAATTCAACATTAATGCTTGCGCTACAGATAGTGTAGCTGTATCGTGAATCTGCGCGCTACATAATATGTAGCTAAGTTTAACGGAAATGATAAGCAGATAGAAGTTAGTTCTGTTGGAGGATTTATGAGTACACGAATACCCCCCCTTGAAGCGCCATTTACAGCAGACGTTGAAGCCGATTTCAATATCGTTATGCCGCCAGGAATGCCGCCTTTATCGATCTTTAAAACGGTTGCGCATAACCCACGAGTGTTACATCGAATGGTCAGGGGTGGTTTACTGGATAAGGGCAGTATTTCCCTGGCAGAGCGAGAGTTGGTGATTTTGCGAACCTGTGGGTTATGTAAGGCTGAGTATGAATGGGGTGTTCATGTGGCAGGCTTCGCTGCAAAAGCAGGTTTTAATGCACAACAAATTAGCGATACAGCAGGTGAACATTCCGATTTAACCTTATGGAATTCCGAACAGCAATTACTGATTCAATTAGCCGACCAGCTTCATGAAAGCAATCAAGTGGACGATGTCTTATGGGCTCGTCTGTCAGAAGTTTATCAGCCGGAGCAACTGGTTGAACTGATTATGCTTGCCGGTCTATATCATGCGATAAGTTTTATGGTGAATGCTTGCCGAATAGAGCGGGAACCGTTTGCACCAACTTTTCCAGGGTTTAAAAGTTAAGGGCAGTCTGGTTGTAATGATATTTTACATGCTAGGGTCTGTAGTTCACTCCGTAGTGTAAGAATGATAAAATGCAAAACGATCAAATACAAAGGATGCGCGCTAGATTTCCAGCATTGAGCTCCGGCCTAAAAATCCTTCAATTATTGCTGAAGTCTGCGCCTAGCGTTAAACTTCGAAAACTACTCAAAGAACGCTCATGAAATATTGCCCAGAATGTAAAAGTGACATGAATACTCGTTCCGTCGATGGCGAAAGTCGACTTGCCTGTTCCAAAGAATGCGGTTATGTATTTTGGAATAATCCAATTCCTGCTTCTGCTGGTCTTATTGAAATTAACGGTAAATTTTTATTAGCTAGAAACCAAGCCTGGCCAGCGGGTTTTTTCTCCTTAATTTCTGGTTTTATTGAACGTGGCGAAAGTCCAGAAAACGCGATGATAAGAGAAACTGAGGAAGAGCTAGGTTTAAAGGCAACATCAGTTGAGTTTATTGGGCACTATCCATTCCCTCCTATGAATCAATTAATGATAGCTTATGTTGTTAAAACAGAAGGCGAAGTCAATCTCAGCGATGAGCTATCTGAATACATATTACTCTCTAAGGCCGAGCTAGTGTCTTATGATTTCGGGGCATTAAAGTTAGGCAGAACGGTTGTAGATCAATGGCTATCCCAACAAGCCTAGCCAGTGTGTCAAACATGGCCCAGGAAAAATATCTAGGCTGTAATCGCAATCGATCGCTGTTTACACCGGCGTTATGTTTTTTGAGGGGACATACATTTTGAAACTACGAGACTTAAAAGGACTGGGCCCAAAGTCTGAAAAGTGTTTGATAGAAATCGGCATCAACACTCCAGAGAAACTGGAAGAGATAGGCGCAGTAAGAGCATTCATTAAATTAAAAAATGAGTGCAGCACTAAACCTAGCCTAAACTTTCTATATGCTCTAGTCGGCGCACTAGAGAATCAACACTGGGCAGAAATTGCAAAAACAGAAAAGGAAAGACTACTTATGGATCTAGAGGGTTATCGTGAGCTTGAAGAAATGTTTAGAGAAGACGGAATTGAATTAAAAAGATAATAAGATAATAAGATAATAAGATAATAAGATAATAAGATACGAAATATACACAATGTATTTGACGCGTTATTCTTCCTAACCTTAGGCACATCAATTTATGAATCCTAATGACATCGGCAAAGCCTATGATAAAATCACTCATTTATGGGAACGAGAAGGCTTTAATAGAAAAAATGGTATTGAACAACACGAGCGAGCAATCGCTTTTGTAAAGAACAGAGGTTGTGCGCTCGATGTTGGGTGCGGTAGCACTGGACGTTTGATAGATCTGCTGCTAGAGAACGGATTTAGCGCTGAAGGAGTGGATATTTCGAGTGAAATGATCAAGCTTGCTACGAAAAAGCATCCTGAAATAAATTTCTATCATGAAAATATTTGTGATTGGGCATTGCCGAAAAAATATGACTTCATAACCGCATGGGATAGTATTTGGCATGTTCCTCTTGAAGAACAAGAGAAAGTGCTAGTAAAAATATTCTCAGGTCTTAACCGCGACGGGGTTTGTATTTTTTCTGGAGGCGGTGTTGATGAGCAGGGAGATCATAAAGATGACTCGATGGGGCAAGAGGTATATTACTCTACACTAGGTATTTCCGGGTTTTTAAAAGTAATAGAAGATTCAAACTGTATTTGTAGACATCTTGAGTATGATCAATATCCTGAATTACATACCTATTTCATCGTGCAAAAATCCTAACAGGCCATTAAAAAATTCCTCAATTAAATTAATAAGCCTGCAAGTTTTCACTTGCAGGCTTATTTGGCATGTAGAAATCCTTATTTTTTCGCTCTACGACTAAGAGCACCAAAACCTACTAGTCCTAATCCAAAAAGCGCAAAAGAAACAGCATCAGCCACTTACCTTGATAGTTTGGGGTAAAGAGGACTACATCTTTCTGGAAGAGGGCGCCCCCTACAAGCGTGATTTGAAAAACCTGGACTTGAACATTTTTGATTCTGGGTGCTTATTTATGTTTGCAATACATGCATATGCATGCTAATTTGAAACTATGAAATCAAAAGCACCGGAAACATTAGCTAACTACGAGGTCTGCCTAGGGGTATCCCTACGAAAAGCGTCTCGTGTGGTAAGTCGCATCTACGACCAAAAGCTGACAGAAGTCGGGCTGAAGGGCACGCAGTTCGCGATTTTGAGGGCGATTGGGTTGTTAGGGGAGGCCAATAACAGCTTGTTGCAGTCGGTATTAGTATTAGATCAGACAACATTGTCGCGAAATCTAAAACCCTTGCTGCGAGACGGTTATTTGGAGTCGCATCCTGGTGAAGACCGGCGCCAAAAAGTTTTAACGCTAACGCCAGAGGGCGTTAAAAAGTACCATGCAGCGTTTGTGGTATGGAAACAAGCGCAGGATCTTGTTAAGGCCCAGCTTGGCGAGCATGTTAGTCAGCAAGTGTTAGATGTTACCCAGGTTGTGATCGATTTACATCAGTGACAAGTTAGACGGTAGAACAGGCTTTTTCTATGACACAGGAAAAGCCTCTTTAAATGATAAATACATGCATATACATGTAGTGATATATAACTTCACACATTAGGAAACAGGAATACGGTATGAATACTCAACAGCAGGCCATAGATACACAATCGCCAAGCGAACCAACCGCACTGGCTAACCGATTTTTTAGCACGATAGTGGCTCGGCCCAAATTATGGGTTTCACTGTGTTTGTTACTGATGGTTGCCACACTCTCTCAGCTACCAAAACTGACCAAAGATACACGGGCCGACGCGTTCATGGCGGCGGATAATCCGGCACTGATATACCGCGATAAAGTAAAAGCGTTATTTGGATTAAGCGATCCGATGGTGATTGCCATTGTTGTAAATTCAACTGACAAGGCACAAACCACATCAATTTTTACCCCTGAGGCTATGCAACTGGTGCAAACCCTGAGTGATGCTGTTGCGGAGATTGATAATGTAGATCCCGAAAAAATCATTAGCTTAGCAACAGAAAAACATATTAGCGGTAGCGATTATGGCATGGATGTTATGGAATTTTTCGAGTTGGAGGATATAACTACGGTTGCAGGTGCTGCAGCGATTGAGGCTCGGGTAGCATCCATGCCGCTGTATCAAGGTAGTTTGGTGGCAAAGGACGGTAGTGCAACATTGATTGTTGTTGAGATGATAGATTCCGATAATGCGGAACTAACTTATGCCAAACTGGATAATTTGCTCAGTGAAATCGTTGTGCCACAATCCCTGCAAATTCATCTAGCGGGAGAGGGCGCAACCTCGGGTTACTTAGGTGCCTATATCGATAGTGATGCCCAACGCCTGAACCCGTTAGCGGGTCTGATTATTACGTTGATGATCATATTGGCTTTTCGTCGTTTTGCCCCGTCCTTGTTAGCGAATGTGATTATTGCCGCTTCGGTACTGATGACGTTAGCCATCATGGCTGCTGCGGGTGTGCCGTTTTTTGTCATCACCAACGCCTTGCCCGTCATCCTCATCGGTATTTCGGTTGCTGATGCGATCCATATTTTTTCAACCTATTACGAGTTGCAAGCTGAGCAAACAGCGGATGAACGCAAGGCGCGCACACAACAAACGATTGTAGCGGCAATGGTGGAGATGTGGCGCCCAATTACCCTAACCACCTTGACTACCATAGCGGGCTTTATTGGTTTGTATTTGGCATCTTATATGCCTCCATTTAAATATATGGGATTGTTTAGCGCATTGGGAGTGGCTATCGCTTGGTTATTTTCTTTGGTGTTTTTACCTGCAGCGATGGCTTGGATAAAACCGCAAGTCAGCAAGTCGTTTTCGCTTTCAATAGCCAATAAAGAGCCCGACATGATGACTCGATTTATCACTAACCTCGGCGGGCTTAGCTTAAAATACGCCAAGACCACCATTGCTTTGGCCGCTGTAATCATCATTGCAGGTGTGTTTGGTGCGACCAACATTGTGGTTGATGAAGACAGGATAAAAACCTTTCACCCCAGTGAAGCTATATCTAAAGCGGATAAGGCGATTAATACTCACTTTGATGGTAGTAATTATCTCGATGTGGTAATTGAAACACCAGAAGTTGAAGACCTTTTTGAGCCCAAAAATCTTGCACGTATTGAAGCCCTTCAGCAGTATGCTGAAACGCTACCTCATGTAAATGGGTCAACCTCGGTGGTAGATTACCTAAAACAAATGAACAAAGCACTTAACAGCGACAACCCGTTGGCATACGTACTGCCTAAAACCAAAGAGATGGCAGCGCAATATTTTCTACTCTATACCGCGTCTAGTGAACCAACAGACTTTGATGAAGAAATTGATTACGACTACCGCATTGCAAATGTGCGTATCGTGATGGATTCGGGTGCTTATACTGATATTCGGAATGTGATCGAACCGTTACAGACTTATGTCGATAATGAATTTAATGTATCAGAGGCCGGCATTAGTCAAATAAAGGCAACCTTAAGTGGTAGGGCTGCGGTTAGCTATAACTGGATTCATGACCTCGGGAAAAGCCATTTTTTCGGAGTATTTATAGCGCTATTTTTAGTGATGCTGGTATCGGCCTTGTTATTTAAGTCAGCCGTTGCAGGGGTCTACGCGTTATTGCCGGTGGCAGTATCAATTTTACTAATATATTCGTCAATGGCGATTTTTGGTATCTCGTTAGGCATAGGCACCAGTATGTTTGCCTCGGTGGCAATTGGTCTAGGGGTTGATTTTGCTATTCATACATTGGATCGATTGAGAGCTATTAATGCCAACAATCCCCCACAAGACGATGCGGCTTTCACGGCTAATCTTCTGCAATTGTACCCAAATACCGGTAGAGCTCTGCTATTTAATTTTATCGCGATTGCCTGTGGGTTTGGTGTACTGGTCAGTAGCAAGGTGGTCCCTTTGACCAATTTTGGCGCTATTGTTGTGTTATCGGTAACCAGTAGTTTTATCGCCAGCATGACGGTATTGCCCGCATTGATCAAAGTGTTTAAGCCGAATTTTATTTATGGAAACCCAGAAAATAATAAGCAGGTTATAGCTTCCTCTAATATCATCAAGACAAGTAATGGGCGAAATACCGCAGTGTTAACCCGAGCCTTGCCGCTACTAGTATTGGTATCGATGACTATCGCTGCGTTTGTTTATTCAACCAATGGCCAGGCAGCATCTTCTGATGTTAGAGCGTTAACTGCAAACCAAGTGATTAACAATGTGAACAATCGTTATGATGGCCTACAACAGTCGCGAAAATTAAAAATGACGCTTTCAGATAAGCGAGGTAAACAGCGTGTGCGGGAGACAAGAGGATATAGGAAGTATTTTGGCGATGAAAAAAGAACGGTAATTTTCTATCTAATGCCTACCAATGTAAAAGGTACTGGCTTTTTAACCTATGACTATAAAACCACTGATGTTGATGGAGTCGATAAAGATGATGATCAATGGTTGTATTTACCTGCCCTGCGTAAAGTGCGCCGAATTTCCTCGTCTGATCGCGGTGATTACTTCTTGGGTACTGATTTCACCTACGACGATATTAAACTAGAGGGAAAAGTTGACGTTAAGGATTATAATTTTTCGCTTATAGATTCTGACAAAGAGATAGATTCTGAAAAAAATCTAGTTTCTAACAAGCGCAACGTCAGTCGTCGCTATCGTATTGAGGCTACCGCCAAAAATAGCAGCATCGTAAAAGAAGTAGGTTATAGCCGTGCCGAACTCACCATCGATAGCGAAAAGTGGATGATTATTGAGGCAAAATATTGGGGGATAAAAGGCAGACCGCTAAAAACATTACAAGTAAGTGATATTCAATTGGTTGATGACATTTGGACTGCACACCGTCTATTTATAGAAAACCACAAAAGCGGTCATAAAACGCTGTTTGAATTTAGCGAAGTTGATTATAAGACGGCGGTGAAAGATAGCATGTTTAGCAAGCGAACCTTAAAGCGTGGTAAATGATATGTTATTGACGTCCACTAAAAAATTGCTTTGTCATTCTCGCTACCGCCAAAGGTTTTTCTTAATGCTAATGCTGGGTGTAATTCAGAGTGTAGCGCAACAGAACGTATTTGCAGAGTTGCCAGAGGGAATGACCGTTCAAATAGAATATGAGGTTTCCTATGCTACCCAGAAGTCCACGCTTAAAAAACAAGGAGCACAGAAGAACGAAGTGCAAATGGAGCTGGAACTAAGTCGGGAACTTGGCGAGGTAACTTCATTTACCGCAATCGCTCGTTTGCGGGCCGATAGCGAAGGCATGTTAAATCAAACTGATGTTACTTCAAAAAATAGTGGCGTGATTAATGACCTGTCTACAGCTGACAAATATTCAGAGGTGTCAATTAGAGAATTTTATTTGGATACAGAATTTGAGGTATTCTTTGATTGTCGAGAAATCGCCTGGGAATCTTTTGAGAGATCGATCGAACAAGGCGAGGATTCTTTTAACAATTTGATGGTCCAAGTGACATTCTGTGTTTTTCTTTTTGATTTTGAAACGGGTTTTT
>NVVG01000119.1 GCA_002402125.1 Moraxellaceae bacterium | reverse complement strand
ACAGAAATTATTATTGGGATATCTCCGGGTATGTACTCAATGTAATTGTTCGTTCCAAACTGCGTATCCCCTGGAGTATATTGTGCTCTTCCCCAAACGGAAGTAAAAAGAAACAAGGCAAAGATGATGATACCTTTAAATGAAAAATTTCCATGACTAAGTTTGACTCGCATGAGCCTAAGTTAGGTATTATTCGCGTTCATTACTCTTCGTTCATTACTTCTGTACAAGCATTTTTTTTACTTCGAGGTGATTTCCATTAACAACAAATTGATAGTAGTATATTCCAGATTCTAAGTCATGCGCGTTGAATGTAATCGAATGTTTTCCAGAAGTGTACAGCTTTTTTTTATGTTGTTGAACTAACCGACTATTGATGTCGCGAACTTCAACTTCAATTAGGCTATTTTGTTCTACTTCAAATTCGATTGTGGTGAAGTTTGAAAAAGGATTTGGGAAATTTTGATTGATTCGACCTTGGTCTTTATTTACATCTTGGATCATTGCAGTTGGGAGAGTGACAGGCTGCTGTTGTGTTACACAATGTGTCATTCCTCCGTATTCGTACAGATTTTGAACATTTATTCCAACAACAGTACGTGCTGGATATACACTTTGAATGATGTTTAATGCTATGGCATCACTTGGATCATTGTAGATTGGTACAAGAATGGCATCATTACCGATGTAATAATTGCAATATGACCCTTTGATTCCAAGGTCATTCCCAAACATTGTTTGAACGTTGTTTTGAGTTAAGGGAACAGTGACAAAATTGTATGGATCATTGTTTACATCTGTAGCATTATAGATCAAATCAATTTCACTTCCGCTCACAAACCAATAGTCTAAATCTGTGCTGTCCATTGTGATAATTGTATTGTCGTTTGCAAACTTTACGAATCCGTCAATGTGGTGATCCGTGATATCTTGACCATAAACTCCATCCAACCAGATAAAATTGGTAATTCCCAGATAGGTCGTTAAATATACTTCAATCTGCGCTTCGCTTAAACCTGGGTTTCTACTTGAATGAGTCACTGAACTTCGAGTGGCAATCATTGTTCCATGTCCATCATGTTCAATAGAACCTCCTTCAAGAACCATAGCGCTCAAATCGATTCTGGGAATACCAGTTAGAGTGCTTACACTTTGAGGAATAACATCGCATAATGCATATGGCGTATCATTTCCCCAGCCATTGAAGCCCCAATCAAGAATCTGTAAATTGTCGTTTTCATCATAAACGAATACTGGGCCGTTATCTCGAACCCAAACATCATCCGTAGGAAATACACTAATATCAACGTTGCCCATTGGAACAGATGCAGTTGTTAGTTTATCAATGATATGCGTTTTATGAACTTGGTCATAGGCAATAATATGAACCATTTCTCCGGTTTGAAGTGCATTCGTCATCGTAACCCAACCATCCTCAACTTCACCTTGATAATAGGGGCCGTATAAATTGTTGTGCGGCCATTGCAACCATGTTCCTTCGTGTTCGAGATCTTCTCCTGGCATGTGGTAAGTTTGGCCAAAGGCATTGAGAGATTGAGCTAGGATGATTGACAGTAGAATTGCTTGAATATTGTTTTTCATAATCGGAGATGTTACATGTACTTCTTCAAAGAAATTCCATTCTTTYGAGGGCACAAAATTTATTCTCTCAATTGACCTGTTTTGGGTATGGAAAGATGATTAGCGAAGCCGTTTACCCAATTTCTTGAGTAATTCCRYTTTATTTGATTTACTGATAGGRAYACTGTGATTYCCAAGAATGGCGTTGTTTCCACTAATTTTGTCGACCTTTTCTAGGTTCACAATAAATGATCGATGACATCGAAAAAACAAATTTACCGGCAGTTCATCTAGGATTGCGGTTAGCCCAAAAAGCGTCGTGTATTTACCTGTATCGCTTACTATTTTGATGTATTTGTGCAGTCCTTCAATGTATATAATCTCCATAGTTTTCAACTTGATCACCTCATGACTCGACTTAATGAGGAGGTTATTCTCCATCAGTGAGGTTTCAGAAGTATCTGAGCTGTGTTCCAAATTTAATAAGTGGATTACCTTCGATAGCGCTACTTCGAATCGTTCAAATTCTATCGGCTTCAATAAGTAGTCAATTACATTGAGTTCAAATCCATCTAATGCAAATTCTGAAAATGCGGTAGTAAGAACAATCTTTGGCTCTGACGAAAGTTGCCTAATAAATTCAAGCCCGTTCATGTTGGGCATTTCGATATCCAGAAAGATGATATCCATGTTGTTTTCATGGAGAAATTGCTGGGCAATTAATGGATCATGAAATCGACCAAGAATCTTCACTTCAGGAAAGGATTCAAGGTGGTTGCAAATGAGCTCCTGTGCCAAGGTTTCATCATCCACAATAATACATGAGTAAACCTTAGTTTCCATTGAATTGGAGTTTAATTGAAAAGATGGAGTTTTCGTCAGTTAATTCAAAGTTATAGTTTGTCCCCAAAATCAAATCAAGTTGCGATCGGATATTCTGCAATCCGATTCCAGTGTTCGAGGTTTTTTTCTGATATGAATTTGAAATTTCGCAATTCACCGTGCTGTCGCTAATTGAAAAGTGAATAGAAACATAAGCTCGTTTGTTGATACTAATATCACCGTGTTTAAATGCGTTTTCTAAGAGCGTTAACAGTACAAAAGGGGGAACTTGTAGACGATCCAGATCTCCCAATTCTGGGAAGTCTGTTTTGACCTCACCTTGTAGCTTTCGCATTTCCTGGGTGTAAATATATTGCTCAAGAATTTCAATTTCTGCCTTCAATGGAACCAGTTTTCGGTGACCATTATTTACATAATACCTTAAAATATTGGATGTTGTAGCCAGCATTTTTGGCGTGTTGTCATCTTTCACTACTGCGAGCGAATAAATATTATTCAGGGTATTGAAAAGGAAGTGTGGACTAATTTGTGATTTCAGCAAGGAGATTTCCAAATGTAATTTATCCTTTTCGAGGCGAAGATTTTTTAATTGCTCACGCGAGTAGTTTTGAAAATACCAAAGCATGAATGAGATGAACACAAATAAACTATGGTTAAGTAAGAATGAGGTAAGCGCACGATCAAAAGTGTCGCCTAATAATAGGGTGTCCAAACTTGCTAAGAAATAGGTGAAGAATGAAACTCCCATCACAGCGAATAATACTACGCAATAAAGAACTTTATTGGGTTTTGTAAACAGCCTTGGAATTAAAATTTCCAAATTGACATAGAAGACACCCGCTAAAAGTACAACCTCGAATAATGTGTATTGAATGGATTCAATCAAGCTATATTCGAGAACCATGTAGTCGAACACATAAAATGCGCTGAAGAGCCAAAAGAGGATATGGAAGAATATTGATTTGATGGACTAAAATTAGTCTATAAATTTTTAATGTGGATTTTGAATGGTCCGTTCTCTAGAAAAGGAAAAACGGAAGCTTTGGGTTAATTCAAAATAGAATAGAGAATTAGTGGCGATGAATTTCAACTAGTTCTTTATTCAGACTTTGTTAAGAAAGTATAAGTTTTGTTGAATTTGTAAGTAATGAGAATCACCAACGACAAAACATTCTAAAAGGAYRTATGATATTGATTGTTTTATTTGGAGTAGCTTGTTTTTTAGCATTTAGTAACGGAGCCAACGATAACTTTAAAGGAGTTGCAACGTTATTTGGMAGCGGAATATCCAGYTATAAAACAGCAATTACGTGGGCAACTATTACTACTTTTTTRGGTTCSGTMGCTGCAATCTTTCTCGCTAGTACCTTGGTGAAGAATTTCTCAGGTAAGGGRTTAATTCCTGAYGAGTTAATTTTAGCACCAGAATTTGCYATMTCCATTGCTTTAGGAGCAGGTCTCACCGTCTTTTTGGCAACRAAAATAGGAATGCCKATCTCTACAACGCATTCCCTAGTTGGGGCATTATTCGGTAGTGGAGTTGTTGCCGTTGGAAATGCATTTAATTTTTCGAAACTGGGAAGTTCATTCCTTGTTCCTTTGATTGTAAGTCCGTTAATGGCAGCCTTTTTTGGTCTTGTTGTCTATCTGATCTTTCGCCAAGCTCGAAAGATGATGGGAATTAATAAGGAAAATATAGAGGAGCTTGATACCGATAAAGTTTCTGTCATTAATGAAAAATATACGGGTCAAGTAATTGGAATTAGTGCTCACAAACTGTTGGATGCTGCACATTTTCTAAGTGCTGGGGTCGTAAGTTTTTCAAGGGGACTGAATGATACACCGAAAATTGTTGGTTTATTGTTGGTTTTGAACACGATCGACATTCGGTGGTCGATGCTGGCTATTGCTATTGCAATGGCTATTGGAGGATTACTTAATGCAAGAAAGGTAGGAGAAACCGTCGGGAAGAAAATAACGCCCATGAATAGCGGTCAAGGGTTTACCGCAAACTTTGTAACAGGAATTTTGGTAACGACTGCGAGTATTCATGGAATGCCTGTTTCTACAACGCACGTTTCTGTAGGATCAATTCTTGGAATTGGCGTTGCGACCAAAAAGGCAGACTTGGTGGTTATTCGGAAGATATTGCTTTCATGGGTACTAACTCTGCCAATAGCTGCGATTTTTTCAGGGATCGTTTATTTCGTTTTGTCGGCAATTCTATAATTCTATAAGACTAGAATCTGTGCTTTCTATTCATTGTTAATCAGATTTCACATCATCGTTTTTAACTGTTCTCCAGACTAAGATGGCTAATATCGCTCCTAATGTTGGAGCTAAAAGATAAAGCCAAAGTGCTGTTAAATTCCCTGAAACAATTGCAGGAGCAATACTTCTTGCTGGATTAAATGAACCACCAGAGATTGGGCCAGCAAATAAAATCATTCCAGTAACCATTAATCCAATTACAAGTCCTGCTACATTCGAGTTTTCTTTTTTAGAGCCAATGCCTAAAATAGTTAGCATTAAAAAGAATGTTAAGATGAACTCCAGACTAAATGATTGTAATACTCCATTTGATGGGATTGTACATCCTAAAGTTTGATTAGAGGGAAACAGCATGAGTAATAAACTACTTGCGAAAATTCCTCCAAGTATTTGCGCGACAATATAACCGAAGACTTCATTTTTAGGCATTAATTTCCCAAGAGCTAAGCTTATGGTAACTGCTGGGTTTATATGTGTTCCCGATATAGATCCAAAAACATAAACCATCGCTGTTATACTGATGCCAAAAGTTGCAGCTATTCCAAGAAGTCCTAAACTTCCTCCGGTTTGTTCGTTAACAATTACTGCTCCTGTGCCGAAAAATACCAAGGCAAAGGTTCCAATAAATTCTGCTAAGTATTTTTTCATACCATGTTTAAAAGAAAAAGAGACCAAATAGAATTCTATTTGGTCTCTTTTGAATATGATGTTTGTCTTAAATTGCGAGTGCTCCAGCTTCAGCAACTGTATGATCGTTTTCAACAGAACTTCCACTTACTCCGATGGCTCCAATAATTTCACCTGCAGCATTTTTAATTGGTACACCACCTGGAAAAGTGATTAAACCGTTATTGGAATGCTCGATGTTGTATAATGGTGCACCTGGTTGAGATAATTCTCCAATTATACCAGTGTTCATGTCAAAGTAACGTGCTGTTTTAGCTTTTTTGATAGAAATGTCTAATGAGCCTAACCAAGCTCCGTCCATACGTCCAAATGCTACTAGATTTGCTCCTGCATCTACAACTGCAATGTTCATTTTGGTATCGATTGCTATAGATTTTCCTTTTGCTACTGCAATAATTTTTTCTGCTTGCTCTAATGTAATATTCATAATCACGTTTTTAATTGTGATACAAATCTAAGGCTAGAGTTCCCCTTTGTAGTTACTAAAAAAGTTCAATGACTTATGAAAAAAGGTCAAAATTGAAGATGAAGTTATGAAGTAGTAACTTCACTAGGGTTGAACCCGAATTTATTTTTGAATGCGATACTAAAGTTGGATAGGTTATTATAGCCAAAGTCTAAATAGATATCAGATGGTTTTAAGTCACCCTGTTCCAATGTTTCTTTTGCTTTTTGTAAACGTTGATCTTGGAGCCATTTTCCAGGTGATACGTTAAATTCATTCATGAAATGACGCTTAAAAGTAGACAGGCTCATATTACATAGAAAGGCTATTTCTTCTAATTTTAAATTTGAATGAACCTTGCTCTCAATCATTTTCTTTAATGGAGAGGTTTTGTTTACGATTAGGGATTGTAAATAGGTTTCAAAATCACGGCCATATTTGTGAATTAGATAAAGCATCAATTCTTCGAATTTTACAGCGAGTAAGTTTTTCGTTAACACTGCAGGGGCTTCACTAATCGTTGACAGTGAATTTAAGTATGAAGTAATATAGGTGTCATTTCTAATGATGAAATAAGGCATCTCATCCTTTACTATCTGTTTGTTTTTAGTATGTTTCTCCAAGAAATCTTTCAGCGTGTTTTCAGAAAAGAATAAGAGTTTACAGTAGTAAGTTGCATCGATATCTAACAATTCTGTCCAAAGCCAATTTCCTTTTTTAAGGAGTAGGGATTGGTCTTTATTTACCGCAACAGATGTTCCTGCAAAGTGAACTTGTTTCTTTCCAATTTGTAAAAAGCTAAACATATTCATGCCCAAATTAACCTTGCTTCTAACAACATCATTTGTCATTTTAAAATCATAGACAAACAAATCAGGACGTTCATTTTTGTCCTTAATAAAGATTTCAGGTATGTTTTCTATTGGCATTTGGATTTTTTTAAACTGGCAGGTAAGATCTGACTAAAATTAGCTCTTTATATTTACTTTGTCCTTGATCCTTAGAGTTCGTTTCCTCAATTCTATTTGTTCCACTAAGTCTTCAGAGTCTCATTAATAATGGTGAACTAAGGGGGGCTGATTGAAAAGGTAAGGGCTTAACTGAAATTCAAAAAGCCTTGTAAATCAAAATTCACAAGGCTTGTTTAAATAAATCTAAATAAGATCTCTTTTTATTCGAGATAGTTATTTTTCAAGATCACGATACCATTTAGCGATGCCTTTACCAATTTCATGCGGGTAATCTTCTTGCAGGAAATGTGATCCTTCTCCTAATTTTATGATTGTTGTGTTTTTAAATTCATTCTGAACAATTTCCAAGTCTAGGGCTTGAAATCCAACCCCTGGTGTAACGTAAAAGCACAGTTTGGGTATGCCCGTCTCTTTAAGCCATTTTGCATAGTTATTCAATCGTTTAGCGCTGAATTCAGGCTTTCCCTTTATCGCGACATCTTGAGGCCATCTGTGCAAGGGTTTTCTGCTCTTAACATCAGGGTAAGGAGCTGCGTAATAAGCCATTTCTTCTTTCGTTAACTTTCTCACGATTAAATCAGGAAGCATTTTTTTGATGAAAATATTTCCTCTTTTGACCAAGAGTCCTCCCAAGGAATTGGTGCGCATTAAACTGAGTGCAATTTTGATACTTCGAGGCATCGTTTCATAGCGAGGCACATCAATGGCAGCTTCCATAAAGGCAATTGCTTTTACATTACCTCGGTTCATATTGGCATAATGAAATCCCATCATAGCGCCCCAATCATGTATCACTAAAGTGATATTTTTTAGCCCTAATTTTTCTATAAATTCCTCCAAGTAATTATAACTATCGATAAAACCATAATTGATATCTGGCTTATCAGATTTTCCCATTCCAATGTGATCCAGTGCGATACATCTTGCCTGATTTGTTAAATGAGGAATAATATTTCTCCACAAATAACTAGATGTAGGATTCCCGTGAATGAACAACATAACATCTCCTTCGCCTTCATCGATGTAATGCATTTTGCTCCCTTTTACTTCAACATATTTCGATTCGAAAGGAAATTTTGCTGAGATTAAACTCTTCGTTTTCATAACTGCTTTTTAGGGTGTTTTTCTCTTGACTTTAATTTCCGAGGATGATGTATTTCGTTGCAATTGACTTCCCTGTTTCGACATAAGCTTTCAACTCTTTTCCAAATTCTATGGCGGATTTGGTCAGACCCATTTGAATTTTTGTAATCATTTCTGCGGGAACAAAATCCTTAACTTCCATGGAGAAGTTAAACGTTGCAACGGTCTTGTTCTGATCAATTTCATCTAACGACCATACAGCTGTGGCATTTTTCGCAACTTCGGGCAGTCCAGTTGTAATATGGTAACTCAATGAATGATTTGCAGAATCGAAGGTATCGAGCTCTTGAATTGTTTTTCCTCTCTCTGTTGTAGTGATACGATTTGAATAATCAAGTCCTGGGAATTTTTGAGCACCTCCTGGCTTTGATTCTAGAAAATTGCTTGACCACAAATGGACATGACCAAATTGATTCCCTATAACATCCCACACTTCGGCGATGTTCTTTTCAATTTCAACGGTTGTTTTTACACTTGTGCTCATACTAACTAATTTTAAAGTTTCATTAGTTAGATACCAAGGTGTTCGATGTGTGACAGAATAATCGAAAAAAGGCAAAAAAACCTCTAGGAACCTAGGTTGTTTTCGTCGAAATATTTGTTGTAGTTAGCGTCATTGACGAGTTCATTGATAATCGTTTCTTTGTCAAAATCTTTTTTAGTCGGATGTTGATGAAAGAACTCTATGTATTTTTTGTCAACTGTATCAGCCACCTCATCGGCAACAGAACCTGCGTATGCCGCGATTGTTGCGCTGTATTTTGGATCAAATAGTTTCTTGTCGGTTTGCATTTTTCCAGCGGCTTCCATTGCTTTTGCTTTTTTTGAACATCTACATGGATTACTCAAATTGACCAATCCACATTGTTTATTCATAAACGCATGAAACTCCTTCCTTGTTCGGGATAGTTTCGTTCGATAATTATCCTTGCTAATATCGAATATTTCAGCTCCAAGACTGTGATCGATTTTAAAAACATCTCCCAGCAGATAAATCAACCGTTGCTCTCTGGTTAGACACATTAGCATACCAGACATACATCTTACCCTTGCTGTTTTCGTACGAAATTCTTGTTCAAGTTCTTCTTCGACGGATAATTCGGGATTCGGAATAGCATTCAGTTGATTTGCAAAGTCATCAAAATTCTCCCAACGATCTTCCATTGGTTTTCTTTTGGTTTGCATAAATTCATTGAAAACAATCCGATAAAGCCATGTTCGAAAAGAACTCTTTCCTTTGAACGAAGACAGCTTGGTGATGACTTTTATTAGGACCTCTTGAGTTAGGTCATTTGCGTTATTTTGATCATTGGTATACTTCCAAGCAACATTGTATATAAACGGCTCGTGAGCAATAATAAGTTCATTCAGCGCTTTTCTATTGCCGTCGAGAGCCTTGTTGATTAAAATCAAGTCGTTCGCTTCATCATACGATGTTACTAATGGATTTTTCATATCTACTTTAAATATATTCAAAGATTAGATACAAAATGTTCGAATGTGTGACAGAAATAGAATATTCCTTATTTACTATATACCGTGCTTTGTGCTGTTCTTTCTTTTTGAATTAAATCACTGATAGCATCCCAAAGCGAGATTCTTTTCTCTAATGACTGCTTTGCCACGGTTAATGTCTCTGCCCATTTTTGGACGTCATCACCACAAAGTTCCGAAATCATTTTAAGTGATAAAGGTCCATGTTCGTCACCATCTAATTCAATATGACGCTCAAGATAATATGTCAGTTTGTTGTACTGTTTGTTCTCAGAGTCAGAATTCTTTAGGATTTCAATAAACATATCTGGAATAAGATCTTCTCGTCCGAATGTAAAAGCAGAAGCAACAAGATGCGGTTTATTTGTTTCAATGATTGAAAATGAAAATTTCACGAAATCAGCTACTCTTTTGTCAATTTCTATTTCGTTCAATGAATAGTCAACGTTATTCCCTGACTTTATGAGTTCTATAAAGTTATTAATCTCAGTTGTACTTGCTTGTGCTTGTGTCATTGCGTCCAAATACATTTCAAAATGACTTTTAGGTTCCCCTAATTCATTGAGATCACTTTCTTCTGCATGAACAATTTCATTGATGAATCTCGAAAGCATTGGATTCTTTGAAGGTGTCCAAGGTGTTTGAACGTTTGTCAAATTTATTTGAAGGCTTTTCAAAAGAGACATGAAATCCCAAACGGCAAATACGTGATTTGCCATAAATAGTTTAATGTCATCTACACTCTTTAGGTTTTCGTAAAGTGTGTGATTCTGTAATTGCTTTCTTAATTCAGAAATTTCACTCTCTATGTGCTGTATTCTATTCATCTTTATTTTTTGCTTGCGTATAACAGTTCTAAGCTATACGTAGTACGGCATCAGTACTTAATTTTTTTCGAAGATAGGAATAAGTATTGTTAACACATAGTTGATTTCTAGAAGTATAAGCCCTGGATTACCGTATCGTTTGTACTATAGGCATCTTTATCCTATGTAATCCGTAAAAACTGTTCTCTTCAACGACAAAATATACCCAATCATTAAATACCTTAATGTTTTTAGCGAATGGTATTTCAGCGATTGTAATTTTCAGCAATTCAGCAGTGGTGTTAAATACAGGGTTTATTGACTCCAATGTGTATATCCCGTTTGAGATGGATAAATCGTAAAATGTATCAGTATAGCGATCATGAATTACATCAAATACGATACTTCCATGAGCAAAGGAATAAGGTAAGGTTTTTGTTTGGTCGTTTGCTTCATTAAATACATGAACTGAATCACTGAATTGGTCAAAAACAATCAGTTCATTTTTCGCATGAAAGCTTTGAATATTTAACTCGACTGCTCTGATTTTTAAGTACCATACGATCATTCTATCAAACTCCGGGTCATACAAATTCAGGGTTAATAAATTACCGTCCCAAACGCCTAGCGCAATCATATTGGCATGCTCTGGAATATGTTGATAGTAATAACTAATTATTGACCAATAGTGGCTTGTTGCAACGCTTTCTCCAATTTCATCATGTAGGTGGAAAAAGAAGTTCTTTTGTTTTGTTTCTTTATTGATTGAAGTTAACGTGTATTTCCTGTTTCGTTTGCTAAAGTTGAAAAAAATATTGTTATCGGAAAAATCTGCTAAACAGGGCTTTACAAGCTCATCGAATTTTTTTCTTGAGGAAGAAGATAGGATATGAAGATTCGAATCAATCCAAATTTGATATGAACTGTCTTTTGTGAGGAGATGTACATTTCCAAAACAATCTTCGAACAGGGACTTTGCTCTAATCTTTCCCAAATTGAATTCATGGAAAGTGGTATCAATTCCTTCGAGACTCAAGATTCTTTCTGATTTTGAAGATTTAATGGTCATGATGAAATCGCGAAAAGGAAGGTAATCGATTATGTTAACATTCCTTTGATCAACTACTGTCTTCAGCCTTTGGGATGTGACAATTACTTCTTGAACCAATTGAACTTTTTTAGTTAAAACAAAGTTCAAGTATATGGTGTCAGAATTTTGTCTGGTGAAAGCGGAAAAAATGTCGTGTTCGTAGTCGGAATGGGATATTTTCAAGACGCTATGTTCTGTTATTGTCAATATAAACTCACCTGAACCATTACATGTAATTGTGGTTTTTGTGATAGTGTCCAAAACATTTGATAAACTAATAGGGTGATAATCCGAGTCTGTTACCGTTCCAATTAATACTTGGCAATGCAATGTGCTGGTTGATAAGAATAGAAGTAAAGTTATTCGACAGATATACTTAGGCATAAAATATTGATTTGATAGTTATCTTTATCAAGATGCTTGATTATGAAAATTCCATAATTAAAATGGTAATTATTTATGTAGCCATAACGCTTTGTCTAAACTACGTGTTAATTGAGTCTATATTTTGTGCCATGTTAGCTCTTTTTACTAGATAACGGACTCTGATAAACAACAAATCGGCTCACCCTATGTTAAGGATGAACCGATTTCTGTATGAAAATAGTACCTGCTTTATTCCTTCACAAAACGTTTTCGAATTAGTCCCTTTGTAGTTTTTACTTGCATGATGTAAATTCCACTAGGTAGGTTTTCAACTGAGATTGTCTTAGCATTTTCCACTTGAATTAAAGATCCAAAAAGGTTAAAAATCAGGATTTCCTCTAGCTCGAATACTGTACTAATGGTGATATGAGACGATGCTGGATTTGGAAATAGTTGAATTTCCTGATTGGATAATTCGTCTATTCCTGCACTTGAACAATTTTCGCTAAAACTAGCTCCTGCATCAATATTCGTCCAATTTGTGGTACTATAAACTGCGTCATCTACTTGAATACAAGTCAAGTTCGGATTAGCTGTGGCATTGAAAGAGGTAGTTGCCATACTCGAGTTGTTACCATTCGAGACATCTAGCATGGATAAATCATTGCTATAGCATGACAGATATGATAATGAAGTGGTTTGAGTTAAGTCTAATGCGCTCAGAGTATTGTTATTGCAGATTAATTGTACGAGTGCCGTGTTTTGAGATAGGTTTAATGTCGTTAAACTATTGTAGCGACAGGAAAGCACTTCCAACGCAGTATTTTGAGTCAGGTCCAGTGTCGTAATCAACTGGTAACTGCATTTCAAATTTATCAGCGCAGTATTCTGGGTTACATCCAGTGCTGTCATGTTATTGTAATCACATTTAAGCTCTGTCAGTGCAGTATTTTGACTTACATCTAATACTGTCAAACCAACGTTGTTGTGGCATACAAGAATTGTTAAGGCGGTATTTTGAGTTACATCCAATGTTATTAGATCATTGTCATTACACTGCAGGTCTGTTAATGCTGTAAATGCTTCTATACCTGTTAAATCAGAAATAGAGAGTGAATTACAATCTATTGTTCCTGCAAAAGCACTTGCTTCCGAGCATTGAATTTCTGTATCTAAATTTGTATTGATCGCAGAGTTTCCAACTAGGTAAGTTTTGAAGTTAGCATCTGGAATATTTACAGTACATGGATAATTACAGTTCGTACTAAAACTCGCTGTAGCATCAATACTGGTTGGGCTTGTCCAATTGGATGTGCTCCAAGCAACATTATCAACTTGAATGCAGGTAAGGCTGGGGTTGTTGGCTGCATTGAATAAGGTAATATTCGTGTTGTTTCCATTCGCCAAATTTAATACGGTTAGTGGATTCGTGTAACAAAAGACCCAGGATAAGGCAGGATTGTTAGATAGGTCGAGGGATGTGAGAGCATTGTGATTACATTCTAAATGCGTTAATGCTGTATTCGCTGAAAGGTCAAGGGTCGCAATGCTATAATTAGCGTTACACAACAGGGACGTCAAAAGGGTGTTCTGAGAAACATTTAGTGCCGTTAATGTGTTGTCGTAACACGACAGGTATGTTATTTGTGTAAAAGCTTCTATACCGGTTAGATCAGAGATACTCATACTGTTGCAACTTATAGATCCAGTATAAGCGTTCGCTTCACTTACTTGAATTTCAGTATCTAAATTTGTGTTTATAGCTGTGTTTCCAACTAAATATGCTTTAAAATTTAGATCAGGAATGTTTACAATTTGGGAAGTAGCTGACAAGCTGACAATTCCAGCCAATAAAAAGGATAGTATTTTTTTCATGGGAGTCTGTTTTATGTTTATGGATTGAGTATGATACGATTAGTCTATTGATATCACGCTGTCACAGACGTCGCTACCTTTTGCAAAGAGTGCTCCACGTTTCCATGTGTTACCCTCCAAAGTATAATAGTAAACGTCATGATCACAATTGAAGTTTTTAGAACTACCTGCACTAATTTGATCATGTGCGCTGGTTCCAATATGTACCGTTTCGCCGGAATTATTCACAACTTTGAAAGAGTCATACGTCGTCCCATCACCTTTGGAGCCTCCTTCAGCACGGGCTATTCTCGCTTTATTCTCCCGTATTCTTTGATATTCAGGTGTATTATAAAGAGAATCATTG
>NVVG01000118.1 GCA_002402125.1 Moraxellaceae bacterium | reverse complement strand
AATTTAAAATTAAGTTTTCATATTTAAAATATAAAAACTACTACAACAAAAGCTAAAACCCATTGAAACTGGTTTTAGCTAAAGCGTTAGTAACAATTACATTAAATGGGAATATTTGACTTCTTATTTGGCAAAAAGCACAGAATCGATGATGATTTCTTTGGGAGCATGATACACATGACTTTTAAAGATAAGTCGAAGAACTATTATGAATGTAATATATCTTTTCAACCAATTACAACTGAAATTGAATTAGGTATTGAGGGAAATGAAAATGGACCGATTCAAATCCAAAAAGAATTCTTTTCATCGATTGAAAAGAATTATGATAAAATCACAGCATCAATTACTCCAATAATTGAGGATGAATTCAAAAATTGGAAAGAGGATTTTAAAATTATAGATTTCAAAAAGGAATTTAAACCTGTGTACATGTTCTTACCTAGTTGTGCAAACAAATTGGTGACTTGGGAAATTGCTTTTGAATCGGATCACGATTTAAATCATCAATTCACTGTCACAATGAATGATTTTGTTGCATTGAAAGTATCAATCGATGGATAAAAACAGGATTCAACAAAACCTAAACTGCATTGAAACGCAGTTTAGCCGAGGCCTTAGTAGCAATTGAAAATTAGAGTACATCATATGATGATAATCAAATCGGTATTAGCAATAATCAGTTTCGCTTTGCTAGTAGGTTGCAATACGAAAAAGGACAATGATCCGTTTTATTTGCTAGAAGGAAATGCCATTGAAGTATTAGAGATAGAAAATGAAAAACTTAAATTATCTATTTCCAAAATCCCTGAAGAAACGACAACTCTTAGTATTCAGTTAACTGAATTATACAATCAAATAGATATCAAGAAAATTCAAATTGGTGACCGAATAATTAAAAAAAGTGAATCGTATGACTTAATAATACGTAGAGATGGAAGGATTATCGATACATTACATAGAGTGATATCACATTACTGAATCTGCTACTAACAATACCGAAAGTATTATATTCGAGCGTCGGCACGAAAGCGTAGCCAAAAACATTATTCACAATTATGCTCAAAATTTACCAAATCGTGATATTATGTCTATTGTCTCTAAATGTGATGAGTCAATCTGATAGTACGCAGATTATGGACACGACCATATCTGATGTCGACCAATTTATTAAAAGAGTTGCAAGAATAGAATTTGTTAAAATTGACCCCATTTGCACGATTCAACGCAGGCATATTGACAATCGCCGATGGAAGAAAAAAGTAAACGTATGTCATGCGGAATCCGTACTAGAATGTGTTCTAATAGATGAAGAACCATCCTGCGAGGTTAATTATTCTCGTTTACTTGACAATAAGATCATATCTCCGAATGATGTTGACTCCGTTCTTCAAATACTCCTCAAAACCGAGAGCGTGAACTATTTGGCAGTATGCTATTCGCCTAGACACGGAATATTGTTGTACGATACGTCAGATGTTAAAATTGGATATGTTGAAATTTGTTTTGAATGCGATCGATCGATGGTAACCCTTGAAATTCCAGATATTGGCTTTCTACCGGATATTGCTTTTGAAAAATTGAGAACTTTATTTGATAAATACGGATTTTGATGTGTATAACACACACACTACGCCCAATGCGGTTTTCTTGCTATGAATGGAACATTTTTGGATTAACAAATCTATATTCAAAAGCTTAATCGCTTTTTCTTATCTTCAAGCAAGTAACCACGTGAAGAACCACACTGTACATCGTGCTAATCATGTAAAACTTACTAACCACTTAAACCTGAATCGTATGAATAACAAATGGGATTTTTTAACCGGTACTTATTGGTATGTGCCTGAGCAGTATTTACCTGCAACTCAAATGGGAGGAAATGACACAGAACCAATCATGAGTATAGATCAAACGGTTTGGCAAATTACGGGCGCCAGTAATGGCTATTTCTGGGGTAATTGTGCCGCATTATTTTACCCTGAAGGAGAAACTCCTGGTGAGCCAAGTGGTAAGAGAATGATTGGAAGCGTGACACCAGACGGGAAGGTTCAAATCTCCTTTATGTTGATTAACGAATCAGGAATAGCTATGAGCGTTTCAGGATGGGGGAAAATGGTGAAATTAAATGATGCCTGGACCTTTGAAATGCAAATGGCTTCTGGCACTACGGATATTTATTCTCACTGGGCCTTTATGTATTCCACTTCCCCGGAAGAACCATCTTGGAACAAATTACCAGGTGTTGATTATTCGGTTCCCGAGTTTTTGGAAGCTGCAGGATTTTAGAGGGAGAAGGGAAATATGTATTTTGTGGCTTGCCTAAGCGCTGCTTGTCACTTGTAAACGTTTGTCTGGTGTGATTTTGATCGATTAGTTGAATTAGGTAGATGCCTTTTTTGGCTGAGGGGATGACGGTTGAGGCATAAGTTTTAATAAACAAGTATAAGGTGGATATATGTTCTAGTACGCATATCCGCTTGTTGTGGTGAATTAAAAAAGTATGGTATTGAACAAATTATTATCTGTAAGAGAGATTCAAAAAGAGGACATCCCATTGGTGGCTGACTATTGGGTTGATTCAGATCCCGATTATATGGTTAGCCTAGGTGTAGACCTTAACAAATTACCGAGTAGGGTAGATGTTGAAAGAATGCTAAATTCACAAATAAATACTCCTTTTGAAAATAAACAATCGTATGCTCTAATATGGTTATTGGACAATAGTCCTATTGGTCATTGTAACGTTAATAACATTGAATTTGGTAAACAAGCCTATATGCACCTCCATATCTGGGATGCTAATAATAGAAGAAAAGGAATAGGAGTTGAATTAGTAAAAAAATCACTTCCTTATTTCTTTGACAGCTTAAATCTAGAAAGATTAATTAGTGAACCATATGCTTTAAACATAGCACCAAAAAGGACGTTGGAGAAAGTCGGTTTCCAATTTGAAAAGGAGTATTTAACCATTCCTGGTTCCATGAATTTTGAGCAAAATGTTAACCGTTGCTTGTTAACGAGAGATGAATATAAAAATACGCACCACAACAATCGCTAAAAAGCGTTGTAGCCCTTAACTAAAACACTTGAAAAAACTATTCCTAATATCAGTCCTTCTTCTAATTTGGCAGGCAGGTTTCGCTCAGTCTACTACCGAACAAGAAACGAAGATCGATTCCCTTAAACAGCTTATTAGTACAGCCAAACACGATACAATTATTATCAAGGCTTGGAAGATCTGGGACAACATGATCTATGTTTCCAACCCCGAACTAGACTTTGAGCTTAATCAAAATGTTGAAGCGTTGTGCAACAAGAACTTAGAAAAGAAATTATCTAAAAAAGAAAAGAAATTCTTTCAGGAGGCTAAAGGTTGGGTGCTTAACAATTTAGGTCTCATTTATTCTAAGAAAGGGAACTATGCCAAGGCCGTTGAGTGTTACACCAAAAGCCTAAAAATCAAGGAGGAAATCGGAGACAAACAAGGAATCGCTAGCTCCCTTAATAACTTTGGTCTCAATTATTCTAGACAGGGAAAATATGCTAAGGCCGTTGAGTGTTACACCAAAAGCTTAAAAATCAAGGAAGAAATTGGGGACAAACAAGGAATCGCTAATTCTATTAATAACATTGGACTCATTTATTCAAAACAAGGGGACTACGCCAAGAGCATTGAATATTACACTAAAAGCCTAAAGATTCAAGAAGAGATTGGGAACAAACAAGGAATCGCTAATTCGCTTGATAACATTGGAATTATTTATTTTACTCTAGAAGACTTCGTCAAGGCCATTAAGTATTACACCCAAAGCCTGAAGATCAGAGAAGAAATCGAGGATAAGAGAGGGATTGCTATTTCCGTTAATAACATTGGACTCGTTTATTCAGAACAAAAGGACTACGCCAAGAGCATTGAATATTATACTAAAAGCCTGAAAATTCAAGAACAAATCGGGAACAAAGAAGGAATTGCTAACTCCCTCAATAACATTGGAATCGATTATTTTGCTCAAGGCGATTATGTTAATAGTCTTGAATACAATACGCAAAGTCTAAAAATTAGAGAAGAGATCGGGTACAAAGAGGGAATTGCGAGCTCCCTGAATAGCCTTGGAGCCATTTATTATGAACAAGGAAACTACGCCAGTGCCATTAACTATAATCAGCGGTCCCTTAGCGTGGCCCAGGAGATTGGTAAGGCCATAGAGACAAAGGATGCAGCAGAGTTATTATGGAAAAGCTATAAGCAACTGGGCCAACATAAAGATGCTCTTAAAATGTATGAGCTGTACATTTCAACTAAGGACAGTATGAATTCCGATGAGAATCAACGAAAAGTTATTCGTCAAGGATTTCAGTACAACTACGAAAAACAAAGCTTAGCAGATAGTTTGGCATTTGTTCAAGAGCAACAAGTAAATGAGGTTTCACATCGAGCAGAATTGGACAAAGAAGCAAGCCAACGTTATGTTTTGTACGGAGGCCTAGGGTTTCTGTTCTTAATAGGAGGAATAAGCTTTAGAGGTTATCAACGAAAGAAAAAAGATAATGCACTTATTACTGAACAAAAGGCTGAAGTAGAAAAACAAAAAGTTGTTGTAGAAAAAGCACACGACGTATTAGGCGAGAAGAATCAAGAAATTATGGATTCCATTAACTATGCAAAAAGAATCCAATCAGCCATATTACCTTCAGCAAAATTGGTGAACGAGTACCTACAAGAATCATTCATTCTTTTCAAGCCAAAAGACATTGTCGCTGGAGATTTTTACTGGATCGAACCTTTTGAATCTACTCTTGAGAAGGGAAAAAGGGGGATGTTATTTGCAGCTGCCGACTGTACAGGACACGGTGTTCCTGGAGCTATGGTAAGTGTAATATGTACGAATGGATTAAACCGTTCCGTAAGAGAGTATGGTTTAACAGATCCCGCTCAAATACTTGACAAGGCCAGAGAGATCGTGATAAGTGAATTTGAAAAAAGTGAAGAAGAAGTTAAGGATGGAATGGATATAGCCTTGTGTTCATTGGAAGATACAACCCTTAAATATGCCGGAGCAAATAATCCGCTTTGGATTATACCAAAGGCCGCGAAAGAAATAGAGGACATTATTGAGTACAAAGCGGACAAACAACCCATCGGTAAATACGCAATAGAAAAGCCATTTACGACGCACACAATTGAACTAAATAAAGGAGACTCCATTTATATCTTTTCCGATGGATTTGTAGATCAATTTGGTGGAGCAAAAGGGAAAAAGTTTAAAGCCAATGCTTTTCGAGCATTACTAGTATCAATACAGAACAATTCCATGCAAGAACAAAAGGCAATCATTGATAATGCTTTTGAAACGTGGAGAGGAAGTTTGGAGCAGGTTGATGATGTTTGTGTAATTGGAATTAAAATTGAATAAGACTAAACGTACTACAACACTGTGTGAAAATGCATTTTACACTCAAGGTTACCACACATGAATATGAAAAAAAAGATACTCTTAAACATTCTATTCCTTCTTCTTCCATTCGGGTCTGTTGTACTTGCTCAGAATTCTTTCGAGGAAATAAAAGATTCTGTAATCGACTTCGGATTAGCAGATAGTACCGATTTTTTAGAAATCATTGCTAATATCAATACATTTCAGGAGCAAGGTCTGGATTCGACGGACATTGAAATGTTATTATCAGGCCCAATTTTTGGGACTATAATTGTTGAGTTAGCTCAAGAAGACAAATTGACTTATCAAAATTTATGCAATGAATACATTAAGTTTAAACAAACGTCATTGTATTTGCCTTGTCGAACAAATCATGAAATCACTAAGAAATTAGCAAGTACTTCTGCTGACTATTCTAATTGGAACACCGATAAAGAGTTGTTTTTGGCTCTCAACATACCAGACAAAGAGCTGGAAAGTATTCGTTTATATGTACAAGAACATTCTGACATCCAAATGACATACAGTGAGCTACTTGAAGCATACGAGAAAGAAAAGCAAGCTAAAAAAACAGCTGCAACAGCTTTTTTGTTTGAGTTCCAAGGTGCTATCGATATTGATTCATTAAAAGCATTATCCTTAGAAAAGAACAAACCAATTCTTCTGTATTTCACGGGTTACAATTGTGTGAATTGCATGAAGTTAGAGAGGAACACGCTCAGTGAACGAATCATTTACACCAGTTTATTGGAAGATTTCATTTTTGCATCACTCTACATAGATAGCAGAATGGAGCTACCCGAAGAAGAACAATATATGTCTGATTTTAATCAGGAGTTCATAACTACTGTTGGTAGTAAGAATTTGGATTATCTAATATCTAATTTTCAAGTATCGAGCCAGCCTTATTTTGTTTGTTTGAATTCAGGAAATCAAATACTAGAAACTGCCGATTACCAAACAAACAGTATAAATGATTTCGTTGATTTTCTAGAATCTTGTATCAAGAAGTTTAATAACTAATACATGTGGTAGCAGCGCGCCCGAGCATATTTGCAGACCGTGATACACAATGGGAAAGTTGGAAGTTACGGTGGAGTAGAGGCGTAATGCACGAACCGATTAAAAACACCTACAGAAATCATAATTTGACACAAAATGCTTGCAGAATTTTTAAAAAAATCGTTTGACAAATACTTCAATGCACCTATTGAAGCGTGGGAAGAATTTTCTGAATTATGCGAACCAATTTCATTTGAGAAAGATGAAATAATTAAATCACAAAATACGACTGAAAAATATTTCTATTTCATCATTAAAGGAAGTGCAGGGATTTTTTTATGGAAAGAAAATAATTTTGTTTGCCTTGACTTTGCATTTGAGAATAGTGCTTGTTGTGATTATATGTCTTTACTTACAAAAGAGCCTACAGAATTAGAGGTCGTTGCTCTTGAGAAATCTGAAATGGTTAAAATTTCGAGAGAGAATTTTTATGAGTTAGGTAAAAAATCGATTGGACAAATTATTATGAAAATATCTGCTGAAGACTCTTTTATTGAAAAACAAAAACAACAAATTGAGCTTTTAACAAAATCATCCAAAGAAAGATATGAAATCCTACAAAGGAAATTCCCTGATATTCATCAAAGAATTGCACAAAAACACATTGCATCTTACCTTGGTATTACACCACAAAGTTTGAGTAGAATAAGAAATACCGCAAATTGATTTTTTACCATTTGGTAATTATTCTCAATTCGACAATTCTAACCTTTGCATCTCGATAATTTAATAATAGAAAAGATGCGTAAAATTTTAATTCTTACTTTGACACTTATTGCAAATTACACTTTTGCACAAACAAATTTAGAGCACAAACAAATAGAACGAAAAGGCTTTGTTATTGGTCTTGGCCTTGGTGCAGGAGTATTAACACTAAATACAAATAACACCACTAATGTGACTTTTTCTACAACATTACCAAACATAAAAGTGGGGTATATGCTTAATGAGCGATTTGCTCTACTTGCATTGTTACCAGGAGCAAATTATAAATACCAAGGTAAAGATAGAGGATTTGAAGGCCTAATTATCGCAGGACAATACTGGTTAATAGATAATTGGTGGTTGTTGGGAGGAGCAGGTTTAACATTTGACGCGCCTGCATTTTACACTGTCAAGGATCCAAAAACCGCGAATTTTTATACGGGTTTACCTGCCTTTACCTTTACAACAGGTTATGAAGTGTGGCACAAAGGACGTTTTGCCTTAGATTTGCAATACCGAATATTTCTTGGTAAATCAAATCTTCCTAATAATGGGCAAAGAGAAGGTCTCTCTAATATGTTTATCGTTGGATTTAATTGGTATTAAACATGATAGACTTTGCTCAAAACGGACTTTTAATAATTTTATCACTTCTGTTAATAGTGCACATTTGTGTTTTATTAAAATTTGTCCCTTACAAAAATATTTGGGGTGGAAGGTTAAAGTCTGACTCTGAAATGTATCGATTTGAAGTTGTATCAATCATAGCAAACCTATTTTTCCTTTTCATCATTTTGGTACAATCAGATTTTTTGACAATTAACTTTCCAAGAAAAATGATGACGTTCATCTTGTGCAGTATGGCAGTTTTGTTCGCATTCAACACATTTGGAAACATAGTTTCAAAAAACAAAGTTGAACAAAGATTATTTACACCGATTACGATAATTCTAACCATCTTCACATTAATGATAGCCTTAAGCAACTGAACAAAATCACATACGCCAAACAAAGTGTAAAATGATAAAGGGTTTAGTGCATAAATTAAAATTCTGTGCATTTTACGAAGTACTAAATTAAATAGTAAGTATTCAAAACCTCTTACTATCCTTACACAAACCGCTTTAGGGCAGTAAAATCAAGCTAATGAAAAGGATATTAACAGACTTTATCTCAAAGTTTAAGAAGTTTGATGAAAATGAGATAGCGGCTATTGTCGAAAATACACAAATTGAATCTTTCAAAAAAGGGGCGTTAATTTTAAAAGAAGGCAATATCTGTAACAAGTGTTATTTTGTTTTAAAAGGATGTGTGAGACAATTTCAACTAGTAAATGGAGAGGAAAAAACAACTGCCTTTTTTATAGAAGGACAGGCAGCTGTTTTGTATTCAAGTTATTTAGAGAATAGTCCCTCTAAGTACTATCTTTCCTGTGTTGAGGATTGCATTCTTACAACAGGAACCCGAGAGCAAGAGAAGGAATTACATAAAAAGTATCCAAAACTTGAGTACCTCGTTCATACCTTAATGCCGCAAGATTACGCCAAAGCTCAAGAGCGAATTTCATTGCTAAACAATTACAATCCTGAAGAGAGATATCTTATTTTGATGGAAACCCAAGCTGAGCTCCTAAACAGAGTTCCTCTTCATCAAATTGCCAGTTATATCGGAGTAACTCCAGAATCCTTCAGCAGGATTAGAAAAAGGATTTTGAAAAAAGAGAAATCAACATAATTGATTATCTCGTTATTTTCAGTGCTGAATCGCTTTGAGATTGATTTTTTAGAAAATTGACAAGTACTAAAAAACTCAATCCTCCTACGACTATTTCAACAATTGTAGCTGTAACAAGTGACTCACTAGGAACTCCGTCAACAATCATACTGAAAAGACGAGAGAATCCATAAGAAAGATAAAACAGAGAGGATAACAGAACAGATGTATAGGCTAATTTAGTAATGAAGGCTCCTAGTAGAATTAAGACTCCTGCGACTAATAATGCTCCTCCAGGAGCCCTTACCTCACTTAACAGATTGATGTTCGTTCCAAGATCAATTCCGGCCGAAGCTTCAAAACTTACGGGAGCAAATAGTAAGCCTGATCCAATTATAATTCCAGTTAGACCTGAGACAACCAATAGTACTTTAATTAAATTTTTCATGTGTGATATTTTATATTTAGAATGCAAATATCCAACTAGAGAACTAAAAATCCCTTGACTTAAGATAAGAACGGAGTTTACATGTCAATTTTGAAATTCATATTTTTGAATACTAGAAAACAGCATAGAACACTGTATGGAAATCAGAGTCAACCTTAGGGATGATTACGCTTTTTATACCAATCGTTGTACACAATATTGAAGCAGTTAAAAATCATATTTATTGTAATAATTTTGTCTTTGGTTGGACTGAAAATTCTCACCGCAGTATTCATGACGGATTACTATTCAATCGATGATAATGATGCCTTACGCATTGATGTCGCGGCCGAACAAAATTGGGGAATTGCACAAGCCTCGGGATATTACGTTCATTTAGACCTTTCAAACTCAGAAACACAAGCGAAAAAGTCATATGAACTAGCATCAGATTGTTTTGGTTATGCATTTTATAAAGGCGTTGTCCAGTACAAAAAACAACAGCGAAAAATTCTTTTGGTACAAAACCTGCGCTACAAAAACTACAACGTGTATGACTACAAGAGTCTTAATGAGATAGAACACTTTGTGTTTGAATATAGTGGAGGGTGGTCGACTTTAGGGGGTTCGAATGATACGACTTGGGGAAAAACAAAAGAAGACCTTTTTAATCAATTGAGTTCTGAGCCCTTCGGTAAAATTGGAGTTGAAAAATAGACGATATGCTGTGCACAACGTACGCTAAAATCTATACAGCTTTCATGTTTCGTAATATTGATCTTAGTTAAAAACAATAACTATCTTCGAAATACAATTTTTAGTTAAGAGCCTCACAACTTTTAGCTTCAAACCATTATACATTATTTAAACCGTATGAGTTCAGATCAAAATAAAATCCTAAGAAGTAAACTATTTCGCCATCTTGACGGCATTGTTATCTCGCCTACTGCTTACACTTTAAAAAAGCATGGAGTAACAGATTATTTACTCCAAAACAAAAAAGTAGCGTTAAAGGATCTTGCTGCAAAATTCAATGCGAATGAAGGTTATTTGAACGTTGCTCTAAGGGGACTCTGCTCTCAAGGGTGGCTTATTCAACATGTTGACAACCAAAACAATTCTGTTAGCTATGAAACCAATGAAGCATCAGAAATAGCGTTCAACTATTTTCATCTCTATGAAGATGTCGTAGACTTATTACAAATGTCTGAACATTACCATCAGAGAAAATTTGAAACCGAACCCTTTTTAAAGTTGGAGAGTATTTATAAAAAGTACAAAACCAACTTTGGAATTGAGTTGTCCGAAAACGGGTCTCGAAGAAAAATTGAGGAGCAAATTTTGACTCATATTGAAGGAATCATTGTAGGTCCAACAATTGTACAATTAGGGATTACGGGGATGTTTCATAAATATTTTATGGAATCGAAATTCAGTCCAGAAGAATTCCACGAAAACCATCGAGAGTTTGACAAGTTGCTTAATATTTTGGCAGAACTAGGATGGTTTAATGTGAAAAATGGCTTCTACGAATTTAACGAGTTTGGATTGTTTTTCGCGAAAAGAGCGAGCGCATATGGAGTTACAGTGTCATATATTCCGACACTTAGGAAATTAGACGAGCTAATATTTGGGAACCCATTAGTCCTTAAAAATACGGCCACTGAATCTAAGGAGGCACATGTCGATAGAGAAATGAATATTTGGGGAAGTGGCGGTGCCCACAGCTCATACTTTAAGGTGGTGGATGAAATCATCATCGATCTTTTCAATAAACCAATAGAGGAGCAACCCAAGGGCATACTTGATATGGGATGTGGCAATGGGGCATTTCTACAGCATTTGTTCTCGGTTATTGAAAGTCAAACCTATCGAGGTACCGTGTTAGATGAATACCCGTTGAAAGTAATTGGAGTAGATTATAATGAGGCAGCATTAAAGGTTTCTCGAGCAAATCTCATTCAAGCAGATATTTGGGCGAAAATTATCTGGGGAGATATTGGAAATCCGGAACTTCTGGCCCAAGACTTGAAAGAGAAGTATGACATTGAATTGGAAGATTTGCTTAACGCAAGAACCTTTTTGGATCACAATAGAATTTGGGAAGCCCCCAACGGTACTTCATCAAGAATTAGTTCATCAACCGGTGCATATGCCTACCAAGGCAACAAAATCGACAACAATATGGTTGCGGTATCTCTTAAACAACATATTAAAAAATGGACACCTTATGTTGGGAAATTTGGCTTGCTACTGATTGAATTACACACGATAAAACCAGAACTGGCTGCACAAAATATCGGGAAAACAGCGGTCACCGCATACGATCTAACACACGGATATTCGGATCAATATATTCTCGAGATAGACGAATTTCTGAACCTAATTCAAGAAGCTGGTTTGACTCCAGATATGAGCAAGTTTAGAAAATTCCCGGGCTCTGACATTGCTACGGTATCAATTAGTTTATTGAAAAAAAGCAATGGACAACTGGGGGTGTAGTGCATTGAAATGTAGTATACACAGAACGTTGTAAGCAATTTGAATCACTTAGACAATGTTAAATAATTTCATAAATCAACTTCGAATTACAGAAGAAGAACTTCAAGAGGAACTTCGAGAGAAATCATTCATAACAGTACATGAAAAAGGTGTCCATATAATCAAGAACAACGAATACATTAAAGTATTAAAAATTGTATTAAAAGGGAAAGTAAGAGTATATCAAGAAAATGAAGAACGTGAAATTCTTATTTATTATTTAGATGCTTTGGAAACTTGTACTTTGTCGCTTTCAGCTTGCTTTGAAGATTGTAAGAGTACTGTAAATGCAGTCGTAGAAGAAGACTGTACGATTCTTAATATACCTGTAAGGTTTGTTAGAGATTGGAATTTCAAATACAAATCTTGGAATACTTTTACCACAAATACTTATAGRAAAAGTTATAATCACCTTATTAATCAATATTCGAATTTAGCATTTCAACCACTTAAAGATAGATTGTTGGATTATTTRATTTCCAAAGCAAAKGATACGATYATAAATAAATCGCATCAGCAATTAGCAAAGGAATTAGGAACAACTAGAGAAGTTATTTCTAGGTTGTTAAAAAAATTAGAATCGAATGGAAAACTAAACCTAGGGCAAAAAGAGATTCAAATTTTAAAATAAGTTTTGGCTGTTGTGCTAAAAGTCACAGGTATTTGTTCCATGGTCTCTTTTTCTTTGTATTAAATTAAAATATAAAGAAATGAAGAGTATTAAAACAGTAATTACGGCTATAGTATTAATGATCAGTATAACTTCTTGTGGACAAAAATCGGATACTGGAACAATTCAAACTAAACAATCTTTTGTCCAACATACACCTACATTACATCACGAAGTAGCCTTAGAAGTATTAAGTGCTAGCAAAAACTGGATTGCGAATTTTAACAAAGGAAATGCTGAAGCTTGTGCAAAAGGATATGCTGCAAAAGCAACGATGAACGCTATACCATTTGGAGTGAAAAATGGGAAGGCAGAAATTTCTGAATTTTGGACGACTTTTATCGCTTCTGGTGCCACCAATTTAATTTATACAGCTTTAAGGATTGAAATTGTCAATGAAACTACTGCGTTTTTATCGGCAAACTGGAGTATGAATGTTGGAAGAGGCGTTATTTACCAAGAAAAATGGGAGAAGAAAGAAGGGAAGTGGGTATTAACTTATGATGATTTTGAGGTTTTAGAGAAGTTTGAAACGCCTAAGGAAAATGATACAAATTCTATTGCAAGTCATTTAGATTTGGAAGAAGTTATTAAGGTCTCAATTAAGTGGATCAGTTCATTTAACTCAGGAAATGGTAAAGTTTGCGGAAATGGATATTCTGAAAATGCGTTTATGAATGCAGTTCCATTTGCATCTATTCAAGGAAGGGAAGGCATTGATGGTTTTTGGGTGAAATTAATTAATGATGGCGCTAAAAACCTGACCTATCATAATCCTACATTTGAAGCGATAACAACTAAAAGTGTGACTTTATCATCCCAATGGAGCATGAATATTGGCGAAGGAAAAATATACCAAGAAAAATGGGAACGTATAGATGGTAAATGGCTTTTAACGTATGACGAGTTTCAAGTGCTTAAACAGTATTAGATACTGCATACAACAAGGTGAATAAAACATAGCTAGTAAGTGCTAAATCGAAAGGGTCGAGCTTATTTGAATAGACCGCCAAATTTACAGTTTGAGGGTTTAAAAGAAACACCTTAAAACGAAAAACTGTAAATTTGGCTACGCGATAAACTGAAAATTAATTACTTTTTAATCCCGTACTACCCGTAACCAAAACGTTGTGAAACATGAAACAAAAACCCCCTAAATTTTAAAATATGAAAAAAGTTTTACCATTGGCTTTAATATTTTCTTTTCAGTTTGTAGGTGCTTCGACTTTTGAAAATGATTTAACTAATGCGGCTCATGAAAGAACCACTCATCAGGTTAATTATGACGGTCGATATATTTCAATTCAATATCCAAATGGCGATGTCCCGGACAATATTGGGGTTTGCACAGATCTTATTATTCGCTCTTATCGTTCATTAGGCAGTGATCTTCAAAAACTTGTTCATGAAGATATGTTGGTAAATTTTTCTCTTTATCCCTCAAAGAGAATATGGCGGTTAAGCAAAACCGACAAAAACATTGATCATCGGCGAGTCCCTAACCTGCAAGTTTTCTTTAGTCGTTTTGGTCAGGTGTTAACTATAAGCAAGAAAATAAAAGATTATCACTCGGGA
>NVVG01000117.1 GCA_002402125.1 Moraxellaceae bacterium | reverse complement strand
TAAGCAATTAATTGCTTAGGAACAGGCAGCAGTACCTAGGAGCGCCGCTTGTTGAAAAGTCGGTGCAACGTTTATATGGCGCAAATAAAGCCTGACAATTTTCTCGCAAAACCGCGCGACGGTATAGCTACCGCTGCGCGCTTTCAGGTAAAAAAAACCTCTTCCCGCCTTTTTATTGCCTTTTTATTTCTCACCATTGGCACCCTGTCCCTTCCAGTCCTGACCGTTTTCAGCTTTATCTTCGAACCCGCCGGTGCGGTGTGGAACCACTTGGTAAATACGGTACTCAGCGATTACCTCACCAATAGCCTACTGCTATTACTGGGGGTTGCCGTTGGCACATTATCGATGGGCATCACCACCGCATGGTTCACCTCCATGTATGATTTTCCCGGCAGAAAAGCCATCGAGTGGGCCTTGTTATTGCCCCTGGCCATGCCGGCTTATATTATTGCTTATACCTATACCGGCCTGCTGGATTTTGCCGGCCCAGTCCAAACCTTTCTGCGAGAGAGTTTTGGGTGGCAGTATGGTGATTATTGGTTTCCAGAAATACGCTCATTATTTGGCGCCGTTTGTATGCTGTCTTTTGTGCTTTATCCCTACGTATATTTATTGGCTCGTTCTTCATTTTTGGAACAATCAACCGTTACCATTGAAGCGGCGCGCACCTTGGGGGCGGGTCCTTGGAAACGTTTTTTTCACGTCGCATTGCCGATGGCCCGCCCAGCCATCGTTGCGGGAGCATCACTGGCACTGATGGAAACCCTTGCAGATTACGGCACCGTGCAATATTTTGGTGTTTCCACCTTTACCACCGGCATATTTCGTACCTGGTTTGGACTTGGCGATCAAGGCGCAGCCGCCCAACTTGCCGCGATGTTACTTGGTTTTGTATTATTGCTTATTTTGCTAGAGCGCTATTCCCGTAAACAAGCCAAATACCACCAACAGGGCTCACGCCAAAAACCCCACCAGCGGCAAACGGTGACAGGTTTAACCGGCTGGATCATGTCCCTGTTAAGTCTTATGCCAATCGTCCTAGGCTTTTTAATTCCATTTTTATTATTAAGTCAGTGGGCATTAGGACAAAGCATCGACAAAGCTTTTTTTCTATTAGCCTGGAACAGCCTTAGCCTAGCGTTTTCCGCCGCCTTATTGGCACTCACGCTGGCGATTATATTGGGTTATGGGCAACGCTTGTTTCCAACTAAGAGTGTGCAAGCCGGTGTTCGAGTAGCGACCCTAGGTTATGCTGTCCCGGGTACCGTCATCGCCGTTGGCATCATTATTCCATTGGCATGGATTGATAATAAAATTGATGCTTGGGCCATCGCAGCATTTGATGTTAGCACTGGCCTTATATTCTCCGGCTCAATATTTATCTTACTGTTCGCCTATCTAGTGCGGTTTCTGGCTGTGGCTTTAGGCAGTGTTGAATCGGGCTTACAAACCGTAAAACCCTCAATGGATGATTCCGCGCGTTCACTGGGATTATCACCGCTACAGGTACTACGTAAAGTCCACCTACCCATTATCCGCCCAAGCTTATTTACCGCGCTTCTGTTAGTATTTGTCGATGTATTAAAAGAGCTACCGGCAACATTAATATTGCGCCCATTTAATTTTAATACCCTAGCGGTCAGGGCCTATGAACTCGCCAGCGATGAACAGCTGGCCAGTGCCGCCCCCGCGGCCATCACCATTGTGTTAACCGGTTTAATCCCGGTCATTTTATTAAACCGCTCCATTAACCAGTCAACTATTGGATCGTCCCAATGAGTGCGCACCTATCACTACAGGATATCGCCATCCGCTACGCCAGAAAAACTATTGTAGAAAACATAAGTTTTGAATTGGCAGAAGGCGAAATTGGTTGCTTGTTAGGGCCATCCGGTTGCGGTAAAACCACACTACTGCGCACCATCGCTGGTTTTGAACGCCCCGTCCACGGCGTAATTACCTTGCGCAACAATCAAGTCGCAAGCCCGTCTTTTTCTATACCACCAGAACAACGCCGGGTTGGCATGGTGTTTCAAGATTTCGCCTTGTTCCCGCATTTAACCATTGAACAGAATATTGCTTTTGGCTTACACCAGCTCGGCAGCCAGCAACAACAGCAACGCGTAGATGCACTGTTAGATTTTATTGGGCTAATAGACACAAAAAAACGCTACCCTCATCAACTCTCTGGCGGGCAACAACAACGCATCGCACTGGCACGGGCATTAGCCCCCAAACCCGACATTCTCTTATTGGACGAACCGTTTTCTAATCTCGATGTAGAATTAAGAGAACATCTCGCCCACGATGTGCGCCAACAAATCAAAGCCGAACAGGTGACGGCCATTTTGGTTACCCACGACCAACAGGAAGCCTTTGCCACCGCCGATAAAATTGGCCTGTTAAACGCCGGCAAGTTAATTCAGTGGGGTACGGCAAACGAACTATACAACCAGCCCAACAGTATATTTTCTGCCGAATTTATTGGCCACGGCTCACTCATATCGGGTGAGATAAAAACCGATGTCAGCGGACAACAAATGCTGCACACTGAACTGGGCAAGGTGACACTGCCGGCAGATTTTAATGGCCAGGCCGCAAAGCTATTGATTCGACCGGACCAACTAACCCTGATAGATCCTAACGCTGCCAATAATACACCCGACAAACCAACAATCTCCGTCAGACTCATCAATAAAAGCTTTCGTGGCGGACATTATTTGTGCACATTGGAAACCGCCAACAAACAACAGCTCATCGCATCGCTACCCACTCATAGCACAACTAACAGCACAACTAACAGCCCTTTTCACAGCCAGATACATGTCAACGCACAACTTTTAATTTCTGTTGAACTGGATTCAACCACACCTATCACCTGCTAATCCCATCCTCCATCAATCAGCCCGACAAAAAAACCTAATACCCAACAAAAACTTGTGTAGACTAGCTATCATCTGGCGTCCTTAGACGGCCTAAAATAAATACTATGAGGGGGAGTTACAGCATGAGTGAAAGCCACGTCTATCCAGTAAAACCTGACTATGCGGCAGGGGCCAATATTACCAAAGAACAATATGACCGTTGGTATCAAGAATCCATCAATGACCCCGATACCTTTTGGGCAAAACGAGCGAAAGAATTCCTCCACTGGGATCAACCCTTCAGCCAAACTCACCGCGCCGATTTCACCAAAGGCGAAGCCAGCTGGTTTGACGGTGGCAAATTAAACATTGCTTATAATTGTATTGATCGCCACTTAGAGACTCGCGGCGAACAGGTCGCTATTATCTGGGAAGGTGATGATCCCGATGATGACGCAACTGTCACCTATAACGAATTGCATAAACACGTCTGCAAACTCGCCAACGCACTGCGTGAACGCGGGGTTAAAAAAGGCGATCGTGTCTGCATCTACATGCCAATGATTTTGGAAGCAACCTACGCCATGCTGGCCTGCGCTCGCATTGGTGCAGTACATTCTGTCGTGTTTGGTGGTTTCTCGCCAGAGGCACTCAAGGATAGAATCCTAAATTCTGATTGCCAGACATTAATCACCGCTGATGAAGGTGTCCGTGGTGGCAAAACCGTGCCGCTAAAAGCCAATGCCGATAAAGCCCTAGCCTCCTGCCCCGATGTTCATACCTGTTTAGTGGTGCAGCGCACCGGTGGCGACATCCAGTGGGACGATAGCCGGGACGTGTGGTATCACGATTTGGTCGAACCCATGGCGGAGCAGTGCGAACCGGAATCAATGGATTCTGAAGATCCACTGTTTATTCTTTACACCTCAGGCTCCACAGGGAATCCAAAAGGGGTATTGCACACTACCGCTGGATATTTACTGTGCGCCGCGATGACCCACAAATATGTTCTGGACTATCGCGAGGGCGATATTTATTGGTGTACTGCAGACGTTGGCTGGATCACCGGCCATTCCTATATTGTGTACGGTCCCTTGGCAAATGGCGCGACTACTTTGATGTTTGAAGGCATACCCACTTACCCCGACGCATCCCGCTGCTGGCAAGTGGTCGACAAGCATCAAGTCACCACCTTTTACACTGCGCCGACGGCGTTACGCGCATTGATGCGTTTAGGGAATGACCCTGTTAAACAACACAGCCGTGCGTCCTTACGATTACTCGGCACCGTTGGCGAACCGATCAATCCCGAGGCCTGGGAATGGTATTACAACGTGGTAGGTGATGGACGCTGCCCTATTGTTGATACCTGGTGGCAGACCGAAACCGGCTCAATCATGATTGCACCGCTGGCAGGAGTCCATGATCTTAAACCTGGCGCAGCGTCTTTCCCTTTCTTTGGGGTACAGCCGGCCATCGTGGATGGTGATGGCAATGTATTAGAAGGTGAGGCGGAAGGCAACTTAATCATTACGCATTCCTGGCCCAGCCAAATCCGTTCGGTATACGGGGACCATCAGCGCTGCATCGATACCTATTACTCAGACTACAAGGGTAACTATTTTACCGGTGATGGTGCGCGTCGAGACGCCGACGGTTATTACTGGATAACGGGACGTGTCGATGATGTATTAAATGTATCGGGCCACCGCTTAGGTACCGCCGAGATAGAAAGCGCATTGGTTTTACACAAATCCGTTGCGGAAGCAGCCGTCGTCGGTTATCCCCATGACATCAAAGGCCAAGGCATCTACGTCTATGTCACATTGATGGCAGGCATTGAAACCAGCGATGAGCTCAAAGCTGAACTGGTAAAAATGGTCAGCACCGAAATTGGTCCTTTCGCAAAACCAGACATTATCCAATGGGCACCAGGCTTACCTAAAACCCGTTCGGGGAAAATCATGCGACGCATTTTACGCAAAGTCGCCGCTAATGAATTGGATACATTAGGAGACACCTCAACATTAGCCGACCCTAGTGTGGTGGATGACATCATTGAGAATAGAGCTAACCGATAAGGTTAGAAAAGACTGGCAGCACTTATCTAAGGCTAAAAAAAAGATAAAGAATACGTGCTGTCATGCGAATGAATATTACCCTTAACTCTTGGACGTTTACGCGTCTAAACGTGTAAATACTTAAACCTTTAAACGTTTCGTTATCAGCAACAACAAAGCACAGGCGATATACATAAATAAACCATAGGTTAAAATCACCAAGGTGATTTCCGCATCATCAAACACGCGATCGCTCACCAATAACGCCAAGGTTAAGTTTCGCACCACGGTCACAAAAACCATTGATCGCCCAACCGCAACACCAAGAGGCCCAAACACAGCAGACACCAGCACCGTCCCAACAACAATAGCCATTAACAGTACAATCGATAGTAATGGCATCGCGACTAACGATTGCCATTTTGTTATTGCAAAACCCACAAACAGGCACACTAACGATATATTGGCAATTTTCTTACTATAGGGATAGATTTTAATTGCCATGCCGAAGGAATAACGACGAACCGACATACCCACCGCCAACGGCAATATCTGAAACCAAAATATTGACATAACTGCCGCGCCAAAAATCGTCAACGGTTCGCTGACACGGTCATCCGGCAGATAGAAATCCACCATAAAAACCAGATAAATTGGCACCAAAATCAGCGACAATAGATTTAATACCATAAACAAAGACAGGGAGAAAATCATATCGCCTTTGGCATGCAAACTAAATAGCAGTCCCGTACTCCCCCCTGCACAAAGCGCACACAAAAGAATAGCAATACTCGGGGCCGACTCTAAAGCGAAAAAACTAAGGCAACCAATAACCAATATCGGTATCAACAATAAGTTGACCAGCAAACCTTTTGCCAACGGCAAACCAAATTCCATGGTCAATATTAACTTGCGAAAATCCAAATCCAGCCCAACGGAAAACATGACACTGAGGGCCAGGCAAAGCACCAAACCACTTTCTAATACGTCAAACATATCACCGCCAATTAACGCCGCCCCAAATGCTTCTCTTTATTTTCAAGTTTGCTCTTTTCACTTTTACGCAACAGCACATAAACCGCCCCCGTACCGCCTTGATGTCTCTGGGCACTATGAAATGCTAGCACTTCATGCATCTGTGGCAGCCATTTATTCACATAACTCTTTAGAAATGCCGGCGGATCACCTTGCACGCCTTTACCATGTAAAATCATCACGGTGCGCAAGCCATGGCCTACCGCTTCAACAATAAAATCAAACACATCCTTATGAGCTTCCTTTAAGGTCTTGCGATGCAAATCAAGCACACCGTGAACCTCATACTTGCCCAAGCGCAACTTACGATAGACACCTTCTTGTACGCCATCACGCTTAAAACAGATAATATCGTGAGGTTCTACCGGTTCAACATAATCGGTGGTGAGTATATTAGGATTCGCCACCGACATTCCTTCTGCTGCAGCGCGGCGTGCCAACTGAGATTCGTCCGGCTTGCTGTGCTGTTTTACAGGCACGACTTTTTCTTTGGCTAAGATAGGTTTAACACCCGCCATCTCTTGTTTGAAAAAATCATCTTCGTCTTCAGCCATTACCAATCTCGACCTTGCTACTTTAGCCCTGCTTGGGAAAACAACACCACATTGTCAGCAATAAACTTCACCTTGATGTGTTTTCCGTCTTCTCCCCAGGTACAACTCTTTGCACCCAACATGCCATCACAGCCTGTTGGCTCACCCAGCAAGTCAATAACACGATCATAATCCATGCCGGGGTTTATCTTATTATAATTCTCCAGGGTCAATTTTCCACAACCAGTCAAAATAATGGCCAAGGCTATTGTTATGAGTATTCGTTTCATGCCTTCCCCTCTAGGTATATTAGGCTGTTAATGTATAACGCAGTATCTCGACGATCTGCTCCGGAGTTCTTGCCACCGCGTTCGCAGCACCATCCACTTCCTTCAGGGCATGATCATTCTCYTCATCATGCAGAATAATTAATGACTTGCCCAAGGCAGCGGCATAACCCGCGTCAAATGCAGCGTTCCACTGTTTGTATTTGGGGCCAAAACGCACCACGACAATATCGGCAGCCTTAAGCGCATTACTGGTWCGAATYCGATTAATACCTGACGCTTTKCGRTCCTGCCAAAACGCTTGMTCTTCTTCACCCAATATACTCACTCCACACATATCGCTAGCTTCGTGATTGGTCACAGGAGAGGTAAAGCTAACCGCCAACTGCGCTTCTTTGGCTCCAGCAATAATCCGCTCGCGCCAATCGGTATGAATTTCTCCCGATAAATAGATGTTCCAAACTTTACTCATACAAATTTCACTCATCAAAGTCTTTTAGTTTTTAAAATTTATGATTTTCAAATTAATAGTTTGCTAATGCATCCAATAATTTTTGATGCACACCACCAAAACCACCGTTACTCATAATTACCACCTGATCACCCTCTTGGCGATTTTCTACAACACGCTGAATAACATTATCGATTGTCTGTTCAAGTACGGTGGGTATGGTAGCCGCCTGTACCACCGCATCCAACCCCCAATCTAACCCTTCTGGTTGATACCAAATGACTTCGCTGGCGTCTGTAGTGGATTCGGCTAATCGCGCCTGATGCACGCCCATCCGCATGGTGTTCGAGCGCGGTTCAATAATGGCAATAATACGCGCATCGCCAACCTGCTTTCTTAAGCCCTGTAAAGTAGTCGCAATGGCGGTTGGGTGGTGAGCAAAATCATCATATACCGTCACTCCTGCCTGGGTTCCCAAACATTCCATGCGGCGTTTAACCCCCTCAAACCGGCACAGGGCATCAATACAATCATTGATTTTAACCCCAGCATGATGCGCCGCCGCAATAGCAGCCAGGGCATTGTTAACACTATGAATACCGGTCTGAGTCCAGCTCACGGTGCCACAGACCTCGCCCTGCCACAGCACATCAAACTGACTACCATCGTCTTTACCTAACCGTGCGCCCCAACCCTGCGCTTCCTCAACACCATCCTCAACGCCAAAGCGCTGGGTGGCTGTCCAACAGCCCATGGTTAAGGTGTCATCGATGGCTTCATCGTTATTGGGATGTATTATTAAACCGTTGCTTGGCACTGTTCTCACCAGATGGTGAAACTGACGCTGGATCGCCGCTAAATCATCGAAGATATCCGCATGATCAAACTCCATGTTATTCAATACCAACGTGCGTGGCATGTAATGGACAAACTTAGAACGCTTATCAAAAAAGGCCGAATCGTATTCGTCGGCCTCCACCACAAAAAACGGCTCGCCACCTAAGCGCGCCGACACCGCAAAATTTTTCGGCACACCGCCTATCAAATACCCTGGATTTAACCCAACGTCTTCCAGGATCCAGGTCACCATCGAGGTAGTGGTGGTCTTGCCGTGGGTACCGGCTAACGCGATCACCCAACGCCCCTGCAACACATGGTCATGCAACCATTGTGGACCCGAAGTATAAGCAATCCCTCTAGCTAACACGTGTTCTACCGCCTCATTACCCCGAGACATGGCGTTGCCGATGATCACTAAATCGGGTTCTGGATCCAAGTGCTGTGGCGAGAAACCTTGCATAAGCTCTATACCCTGAGCCTCTAGCTGCGTGCTCATAGGCGGATACACATTGGCATCAGATCCACTCACTCGATGCCCTAATTCTTTGGCGATAATCGCCAAACTGCCCATAAAGGTGCCACAAATGCCTAAAATATGTAAATGCATAATTCTCTCATTAATCTCGCTTTGGCTTTCGCCGCCAACCACACCGCTAACTACATCCCTAACTACATCCCTAGCAAGGCAATGATGCCCATCGACATGGCTAAGGCCAACAAATTACCTTGCAGGGGACTGATATCTAACGCGCGGTGATAGATAAAACCTTCAATAAATATTCCCCAGACAAACAAGCCTAGCAATAACAGTCTGAACACTGGTGTCAACGCTGATCCATTCATCGCCTCATCCGCCCCCCCATCCACAAGAGCCCCGCCTGCGAAAAAATGCAACGGCACACTCATCAACACCAGTATAACGTTCACCCCTAAAAGCGCCGTTAATGTCTGCTGATATCGAGCCACCTTGCCCATCAGCAACATAATGCCCCACAACGCCAACAACCAACCTCCCGTCACCAAGGCTAAGCTAATGGATGCTTGCATTAACCCTCCCGGTTCTATCCATACCCAAACACCCAGGTTTAGCAGGCTATAGACCAGGGCCGTAACAAATAGTAACGATCGAGATGCAGGTACTGCATCGGGTCCCAGCTGCAGCCGGAAAATCTGCCAATAAAGTCTGATGATTGCGCTCATTTGTCCCTATCTTATTGATTTTTCATGCACTTAAGCTGTTATAGATAACAGCATTATCCGCCAATCACCAGCCCTGTAAACTCAATATCACMGYAATCATRCTCMGCGATGCAACATTTATTAAATTGACACATGAAAACTCTCTCGATTTCCATTATTATGGCGGCGTTTTGACCCAATCAGATCTTTATCTAAATGAACTCAAAGTTCACTTAGGTTATCAACGTAATACCCGGGAGTAGTCTGGAATGACCAAGAAGAATGCGTTTTATGCGCAATCAGGTGGAGTAACGGCTGTCATTAACGCATCCGCCTGCGGAGTCATTGAAACTGCTCGCAAGTACCCTGACAAAATTGGCAAGCTTTACGCTGGCCACAACGGCATTATCGGGGCACTGACAGAAGATTTGATTGATACCTCAGCTGAAAGCGAAGCCAACATCTCCGCGCTCATGCATACCCCCGGTGGCGCATTTGGCTCCTGCCGCTATAAACTGAAAAGCGTTGAAGAAAACAAAGCCGAGTACGAACGCCTGATCCAGGTTTTTGAAGCCCACAACATTGGTTACTTCTTCTATAACGGCGGTGGCGATTCGCAAGATACCGCAAACAAGGTGTCCCAGATAAGTGAAAAGATGGGTTACCCCATCACCTGTATCGGGGTACCCAAGACTGTTGATAACGACCTACCAATCACCGACAACTGCCCAGGGTTTGGCTCGGTTGCYAAATACGTTGCGGTATCYGTACGTGARGCRGCACTGGATGTTGCCTCTATGTGTGAGTCATCCACCAAAGTATTCATCATGGAAGTCATGGGCCGCCACGCTGGCTGGATTGCCGCCTCTGCCGGACTTGCCCACGAAGTGGAAGGCGATCCTCCCCATATCATCCTATTCCCCGAGATCGCTTTCGATAAGGAAGCCTTCCTACGCAAAGTAAAACAAAGCGTATTGGAGCATGGTTATTGTGTCATCGTTGTCTCTGAAGGTGCGCAAAACAGTGACGGTACGTTCCTCGCCGATGCCGGTGGTAAAGATGCCTTTGGTCACACCCAATTAGGTGGTGTAGCGCCGTTTCTTGCCAACATGGTAAAAGACGAGCTGGGTTACAAGTACCATTGGGCGGTGGCCGATTACTTACAACGTGCTGCTCGTCACATCGCCTCAGCGACCGATGTTGAACAAGCCTATGCCGTCGGTGTGGCCGCCGTTGAATTTGCCATGGCCGGTAAAAATGCGGTAATGGCAACTATTGTACGTGGTGAAGGCGATACCTACAGCTGGAGCATTGGTGAAGCCAAACTATCGGATGTCGCTAACATCGAACAAAAAATGCCACGCAGCTACATTACTGAAGATGGCTTTGGTATCACCGCCGCCTGTCATGCTTACTTGCAACCATTAATCATGGGTGAATCCCACCCTCCGTATGAAAATGGCTTGCCGAAGATTGCTCGCTTAACGCTGAAAAAAGTTGAGAAGAAATTGAACAAACCTTTCAATGTAAAATAGATAGATTCCAACGCAATAAAAAAGGGCCTATCTTGGCCCTTTTTTATTGCTGTTAAAGAATACTAGGCAGCGGGACCTGCAGCAGCTAACTCCGCCCGCTACGACCTTGGGCTAAAACATCCTCACATAGCTAGAGTGGCTCCAGGCTAGAGTGGCTGTCAAAGGCGCTCTGTACAGCGGCGGCTTTTGACAAGGTAACTCTCACTTTTGTAAATCGGAATTAACTTTGCCAAATACAGCGCCTGTGATTTGAATATTCTGACAGTATTACGGGCAATTACTTTCATTAGACACGCCATCGAAGCGGTCTTTTAGCCATTTTCTACTTGGGCCAGCACCCTGGAGAATACCGAGGGCATGCTCCCCCAGCAACGTCTTCCAATAAATGTCTCCGCCCAGGCTACACCACGATTCACGCAGCTCTTTCGCTTGATCTAAAGGTATAATTTCATCGAACAGAGCGTGGTATTGGAAGACAGGTGCCGATGGGGCAGATTTACCTAACTTAATTTCTTCAAGGCGAGCAAGCCAGGTCGGAGTATTAAGCACATCAGTTGTTGTGTAAGCCTCCATGGATTTGAATACGTTGCCAAGGAATAAACCTAAGCCGTCTACTCTTGTAAGACAGGTATCCGGATCCTTCGCCTTTTCTAATAGTTCCTTACCATCGGAATTGAGGTAACTAAATAAGTTGAGATCGGAAAAGGCTTCATCTAGCCCAACCGCAGCAAACAACAGAAAGGGAAAAGCAAGTTTTCCATCGAGAAATTCACCTACTCGTTGAAGATTACCGGGCACGCCTCCTGCTGCCGTACCCACTAGATTGAGTTCCGGCGCATAGGTTCCTGCCATCTGAGCAGCCCAACCCGCTGCACCACCGCCTTCTGAATAACCCAGAATTCCAATGGGTGCATTAGAGTCGAGATCAGCTTCAGCTAGGTTCATTGCCGCTCTAGCCATATCGAGAACAGCAGACCCCATAACAGGCCCAACAATGTAGGTATGGGCTCCGGGTGTGCCGAGGCCCTGGTAATCAGTAACAACGACTGCCCAGCCTTCATCCAGGAGATTGTTAATAAAGCCGCGCTCGTAATCGAACCCATCCGCTAAAGTATAGGAAGGAGCACAATTATCACCGAGACCACGCGTACCCACCGCGTAACTCACCACAGGCCGCAAACCAGTTCCGGCCCAAGGTTCGCTAGGAACGATGACTGACCCGGTGATTGCAACTGGGACGCCACTAGTATCGGTTGATCGATACATCACCTGCCACATATTATGTGCTGAATTGTCTGCGACGCCATACGTAGTAGATCGCGATTTAATAATATCGCCTGGCGATCCAGGCGGCAAAGGAATGGGAGGAATATAAAATGCGTCTTCACTCGGAAGTGGTAGAGTATCTCCCCCGCCACAAGCACTCAGCGACAATATAACAGCAGCTATTAACACCATAAAAGGTTTTCTGCCGGCTCTAGTATCGTTAACAAGCCGACGTGAAATTACTGCCTCGCAGCATCCAATAATTTTATTTTTTTTACTCGTTTCTATACCAGCAACAATATTTTTCATTTGATCCCTCGCTTATAATTATTATATTTTTTTATGTGTACTCCACTTACCTTTTAAAACTTCACGATTAGACAATTCGGCCGTGATGGACATGGTATATGTCCGCTTTATACTTGCAAAAATAATGGAAAACACTCACAAAGTTTTTTCACAACTAATCGACTTGATGAATGAGTTATTTCAACATTCTACGCCGACAGTTAACATAGAATCACCGATAGGATTGCCATTGTCTTTGCTATTAACGGAAAAATTTTTGTCAATAAAAGAAACGTAAACTCACGACTATACCAAAAGGCACGACGAACATGACTGCTTTTTGGCATTGGTATTTTGGCATATTTAGCGTTGAATATTTTTATGCACATCTTCCCTTAAACCTAATTACAGGATCGCTTTACCACAACAGCCGGAATTCTTTGTAGCGAAAATAACAGGGGCCTGGCTAAGTGTTACTTTTTTTATGACCATGAAAAAAACAAGCAATTCCCTTCAAGCAATGACCATCCAGAAATACATAAAAATTACTCCTAGTGCTACCACTATTAGACTTATGTATTGTGCGCCCTATAGTGCGTCAACTACGCAGATCAAAACATCAGATACAACCGATATAAAACCACCATTAGAAGAACGAATAAGAGTAGCTGCCAAAGTAAAATCCCTAGGTTTTTTTTGAAATCACCCGTACAAAACTGCAACATCTTCCGCTGCATACTTTTCTGATTCCACCCAAAGGTCATAGCTCGCCTGTTGTTGTAACCACGATTCTGCAGACCCGCTAAATGCCTTCGCTAATTTGATTGCAACGTTTGGTGTTATAGATCGTTTACCATTAACAATTTCAGATAACGCAGCTCGAGTCATCTTTAGTGATTTTGCAGTGCCCGTTATGGTCAGCTCTAAAGGATCAAGATATAGCTCTTTTAATGTTTCGCCTGGGTGCAGAGGATTGAACATCATAACTTACACCTTTTAGTGATAATCATCGTAATTAACAACGAAAGCATTTCCATTCTAAAACACAAAAAATACGCGCCAATTGCTGCTAACACTCACCGTCCATTGCCCTTGATGAAAAGCTTCTTTAGCCCTTTATGCTTAAAACTCTTTATCATTAATGTCCTTAATCTGTCAACATCAAGTGTATCGCCAGACGATACGCCTGATCTTGCTATTTTTAGATACCTGTTCATTAACACATTGCCCGCATACAGCTTTCGCCAACGAGAAATGACCTCCTGCTGCGATAGCTGTTCAACTTTATCGGAATCAACGTTTAATACGACGTGCCAATGGTTGCTCATCACCGCATAAGCGCATATATATATCAATACAAAACACGTCAGACAACAGCTTCAGTCGCTCTACATTCCATTCACGACGATGTTCATATGACTGCCCTGCCACTTATCGAGACCACGCAAAAATGCACGACGGACACAACGTGAAATACAATGATAATACGGGGTCGCCTCTAAACTGAGGATCTCTTTACGTGCTCGGACCATCCTTAACTTCCCTAAACTTTATGCTGTATATTATTACAGTGGAGCGAGTTTAGAGATATATAAGAATGGTGTCAACTAGAGTGACTGTCCAGAACATCCTGAGGCTTCTCACTATTAATTTTCAACGCCTTTATATACAAAGGATAAAAATTAGAAAAATTAGAAAAATATGAGTAGAAGAGGAGTTGATGCTGTGTGCTGGAATGTAGTGGCTCTATGATTGTTTAGAAGCCACTACACGTATTCTAGGTATCAATTGCAGCGTTACTAAGCCTTGG
>NVVG01000116.1 GCA_002402125.1 Moraxellaceae bacterium | reverse complement strand
AAAAAGGGCGCACAGGGTACCATTTTGTTGCAATTGGCTCCAGTAGTGTCGAGTAAATGTGTGTAAATTGCGCTAAATATGGATGCGTGATTACAGGCGTATATAAAGCTGTTGCATATGTTCTACGAAAAGGCCGAACTGGTTTGGTTCAAATTTTCTGACAACTTTTTGAAGTACCGCAGCGACACCTTTTTCAACGGTGTTGACACCGGAAGTCAAAAGCTTATTGGTGAGGGTTCCTATGGGTACTTCTCTGGTGCTCGTTAGAAAAAATGAGTCGATAATGATGTGTACAAGCTCGTCAAATTGCATCATTACAGTATTTAGGTCTTTAGGCTCGTAGTTGGATGCGTCGCCCTTTTCTTCTAAGATGGCATCCATATTGTTACTGTATTCCTGGGAGATAGGGGAAAGAAGGTACCAGTCACCGTGATTGTTCTCTTCGGTATTGATTAAAAATTTTTGCCAAAGATCCGCTACGGGAGCGAGTTGTTTAGGCGACAGTTTTTTAAAAATTTTGCCCGTTAGCATGGTAGATATTTTGCCTGCAGTGGTTGCACAGAGCTTAATTACCTTTTGTCCTACTTTATTGACGTCAGCGATATGTATTATTTCCAATAACAAGGTATCAATAAGGTGATCTGTCATTACACTGATGAATTCTACAAAAAGAGGTCCTGCTTTGGGATCATTGGCTGCGGTAGCGTCTAAAAATAGGGTTAATTTTCCACGCATGGCGTCAGTTGTGTTAAATCCAATATAGGGAACTAGCGATTCAGGGTGTGACATTGAGTGGATCTCGTGCAGTATTTTACAGGTGGTTGGGACAGCATGGTCGGCACTTTATAGGAGTGATGAGCGTTGGTAAAGTCCTATGTTGCTAGCAGGTAATTCCGTGTTGTCTAGAAATTATTTTTTCCACACAAGTTGTGGATAACTCTGTGGGTAACGTGGGTGGTATGGCATGTAGCCCTGGTAGCTTACGGGGGTCAACGAATCGGTTGAATATTGAGCGACATAATAAAAACATCATGAATAACAACATGTTATGTATTGCATTCGTTGAATGTAAAGAAATGTTAATATTTTGGCGTCAGGCTGGTTGACTTAGGTGAGCTCTTGATTGTTTTTCGATCTTTCTGGTTGTTAATTGTTCATTTTTTGAAAATGGCGAGATTGTAGTTAACTTCATTTACTATTTGCTCGATATCGCGTAGACGTTTGATGCGGTCAAATAGTGATCTGGCTTCAGGGTAGCCATGCGAGAGTAAGCCAATCCATTGTTTTAATCGACTGCCGGCGAAGGCGGGAGGGATGTGCGCGATACTTCGATAAAAATCTAGCACAAGTTGGCAGATGTCGGCCCATTGCAAAGAGTTATAGGTTAAGCCCTGATTGGCCGCTTTTATCTGCAAACCAATGTCTGGAGTACGTATTGCACCTCGGCCTATCATGACATCTTGGCATTGGCTGATTTCACGGCAACGGTGGTAGTCAGAGAGGTTCCAGATTTCACCGTTGGCAATGACAGGGATAGAAACTTGCTGATTAATTTTAGCGATCCAATGCCAGTGGGCGGGAGGGGCGTAACCTTCTACTTTTGTGCGAGCATGCACGGTTATATTGGCTGCCCCAGCGGCTTCAATCGCACAGGCATTTTCAATGGCGAGAGACTTATCCTCAAAACCTAAGCGCATTTTGGCGGTAACGGGGATATTGGTGGGTACGGCAGCTCTAACGTTAGCTACAATCGTGTGTAAAACCTCTGGGTTTGTTAGTAATGCGGCCCCGCCGCCGTGTCGGTTGACAGTTTTTGCAGGGCAACCAAAGTTAAGGTCTATCCCTAGGGCGCCTAGGTCACAGGCTCTTGCTGCGTTAGCGGCAAGTATGTTGGGGTCGCTGCCCAGTAACTGTACGATGACCGGCATACCGTTTTGAGTCTTGCCGCCTTGTTTTAGTTCTGGGCATAGGCGGTAAAATACTTTGGGTGGTAATAGTTGGTCGGTCACGCGAATAAATTCACTGACGCAGCTATCGAAGCCACCTAAATCGCTTAAAATTTCTCGCATGGGGTGGTCAAGTACACCCTCCATTGGGGCAAGGAACAATTTCATAAAACGCGTGGCCAATTGATGACAGGTAGCGCATTTTACAGTCTACGAAGGAATTAAAAAGGATTTTCTGAGGTGGCAATAATCATCGCAGCGGCCCCGATACTATTCAAACGGGGCGTCAGAGCGGAGCGGTTGCTGTCAACGCAATTGTTCCGCTCGTGTAGGCTGTTGATGTTCTATGCGATTATGCGGCTTGGCAGTAGGATGCAATCATTTGTTTGATGGGCTTTGAAGGTGCAAGCAGTTCAAAACCGCCATCAGTGATAAGGTCTGATTTACCCTCTGTGTGCCATTTACATTGAGCATCGAAGCTAATGACATCTAGGCGGTCCATGAGTGAGGTGTCTTCTACTGAGAGCTGGTATTGATGGTTGCTATTAAGGTCGCGATCACAGGATATGAGCATGCCAGTAGGAGAGACGTCAACGATATGACCAAACAATGAATTGTCCGACCGGTCAAAGACGCGAAGGTGATAATTTAACTGCATCCTGGGTTCTTTTCTCTGCTCTTCCATTGCCCACCTCTCTAGGCGGATGTTGGCATACATGTCGAGCACACGTATTTTTATACCGCCCTATATATTTAACCTAGACAGTGAATAAATATTCGTCAAATAGCGTTTTGGATTAATTAATAAGAAAACGATATAACGGCAGGGGTATCGTCCTATTAGCGGATGATTTTGCGAAAGGTAAGGTTGATTCGAGGTGCTAGCGGATGAGATGTTTTAGGGATTTGGTGTGCCCAGTGGTGCTGCAAGGCACCGCGCATAATTAATAGGTCACCATGCTCTAGTGGAAGAGTGATGCGTTGGCGCAAGGTTTTATGTTTYAGTTGAAAAGGCCGAGTTTCWCCAAGCGAAARTGAGGCTATGATCGGGTCTTTTCCCAGTTCTGATTCGTCGTCTGCRTGCCAGCTGACACTGTCGGAYTCGKTACGGTATAAATTGATGAGTAGGCTGTTAAATGAGGTTTCGCTTGCGGCCTCAATTTTCTGTTTGATTTGAAGTAGCTCCGGTGTCCAGGGTAGAGGGTTGAGTGTTATACCGGAATAGCTATAAACGCTATCTTTGTCGCCAAACCATGCCTGTAAACGGGGTATTGGAATGCGTTTATTGGCGATCGTTATATGGTCTTGCTGCCAAGGTATATTCTTTAGCCAAAGCGTTAGCAGGTGTGTGCTCTCGGTTTGAGTGATAAATTGCTTGTGATGGATTAATTGCCCGTCCGTTACATTTAGCGTTTCCGCTTGCGGAGTGGCAAATAGGTCGCCCTGTTGTTCTAAAGGTGGTTCTAAAAATGGTTCTAAAAATGGTGCAGGAGGTTTTGCAGGAGGCCGCATAAAAGTGTCAGTCTAGAACGGGCAAGCAGCACTTATACTGATAGGGGTGCGCTCAATAGGGTGGGTGAATGACAGGTGTAGTGCGTGCAGGTGCATTCGAGCACTAGCTTTGGCCACATGTTCTGGAGAATACAGTCGGTCTCCAATAATGGGTAAACCTAAAGCCCTCATGTGTAATCTCAGTTGATGGCTGCGGCCGGTAATAGGGATTAGCCGCATCCTGACTTGCTGGTTTGATTGTTCCAACACTTCGTATTGGGTAATCGACTTTTTCCCACCAATTAGGTCAATTTTTTGTTTGGGGCGATTTGGCCAGTCTTTAATTAACGGTAGATGCATTTCCCCTCTTGTTAACACGCTGTGGCCATACCCGAGTGCAACATACTCCTTATCGGTTTCTCTGTCCCTAAATTGGCGGTTGATTTCCCGCTGGGCTTCTTTGGTTTTGGTGAAAAGTAATACACCGGATGTGGCGCAATCAATTCGATGCACCACATGAGCTACGCCACAATAGAGCTCCATTCGATGGGCGATAGAATCTTGGTTTTCCGGGAGGCGGCCTTGTACCGATAGCATCCAGCAGGGTTTATTAAACGCGATCAGGTGCTCATCCTCATAGAGGATGTCCAGCCCATAATTGGGTAAATCGATGGAAGGTGGGGCTAGTATTTCGTCGGGTATTGCCATTACTGTATTGGATTTCCTTTAGGATACCGCAACCATGACACGAACAGCATCTAGGGTTACCACTGAATTATTGTTTAATAGTTGTGTTCCTAACTGTAAATTTTGGTTGAGCGTATCAATATCTTGTTGGGCAATACTGGCATTGTGCTCCCGCAGGTGTTCTAAGCGACCAATTTCTTCTTTCATTTGTTGCGAATATTGTTCGATAGCATTGGCTTTAGTGGTTTCGAATTGTGTTTGGGCAATTGCTGCGCCAGACTTCACCAAGCGATCAATATCTTTGCGGTATTCCTTAATGATGGCGGCAACTAACTCTCCGCGCGCATTTTTTAATTGTTTATCGAGAACGGCATTTGATGCAGCTGTCGATAAGTCCCTACCTTGGCTATCCAGTAATATCCGTACCGGTGTTGGTGGGAAATAGCGGCTTAGTTGTAGGTTTGGCGGGGCGGAGCAGTGAATCACAAATAACGCCTCTACCAGTAGACTGCCTTCTTTTATCGCTTTGTTCTTGAGTAAGCAGACACTGGCTTTGCCCTTTTCACCGCTGGTGATCATATCAATAGCGCCCCTTACCATGGGGTGATCCCAGGTTAAGAAGTGGCTATCCTCACGAGAAAGCGCCGTACTGCGATGATATGTTGCTGTGAAGCCGTCTTCTGAAAGGAAAGGAAAGTGATCATTGTCCAGCTCGGTGCCAGGGCGAATATGCACCGTTGTGTCGCAAAGATCTTCGCTGTCTACACCAAATTGATTGAAGACGCGTTCTAGATAAAGTTCTAAATCGTCGGAAGCGTCCTCTAAGCGRATTTCTTCTAAAATGGGTTCTATGTGTTTATCGCCWCGGGATTGAAGTTCTAATAAGCGATTGCGGCCGTGTTTRAATTGTTCGTGTAARTTGTCGGTATCGACGCGAGTGSCTTTRACAAAGGCGTCAAATAGTTCTTGTGAGCCATGACAAATCGATTTGAAYTCAGCRTAACGATGGCTGAAAAYCACGCTACTRGCGGCATTGGTTTGTTCGAAGGCGTTCATTCCCTGGTGATACCAATCATGCAATTTTTCTTGAGGGTGGCTTTCAAAATAGGGCGCATGGATTTGGATGTCATTCTTCTGACCGATTCGATCCAGTCGGCCAATTCGTTGTTCTAGTAGGTCAACCGGTACGGGAAGGTCAAATAGTGCAAGTTCGCTACAGAACTGGAAGTTGCGGCCCTCGCTACCTATTTCTGAACAGATCAAGGCTTGCGCTCCACCCTCTAGGTCAGCAAACCATGCCGCGGCACGGTCTCTTTCGATGATGGACAGATGTTCGTGGAAAGCGGCACATAATATACCGCCTTTAAGGGAGAGAAACTTTTCCAGCGCACAGGCGGTGGCCTGATGGTGGCAAATCACCAGGTACTTTTGCTGTTTATTTTTTCGAAGCCTTTCAATAAGCCAATTTACCCTAGGGTCTTCATCAATCCAGGTTTCTTCATCGAAGTCATGTTCCGGGTATAGGCTGGCTGTGAGTTTCTCCGATGGATCCTGTAGCTGGTCCGCATATAGCTCTGGCAGAACAAGGGGGTGAGAATGCAATTGGCGCTTGGGGAAATTGGCTATGCTGTCCCTGGTGTTACGGAATAACACTCGTCCCATACCTTGTTGGTCCAGCAGGCGTTTTGCCAGGGTTATTTTAGCGTCTTGGTGCTCTTCATCTTCCTCTTTTACAGAATTGAGGAGTGTTTGACTTGAGCTGTCTTTAAGCAAGTCTGATAACTGAGCAATTTCCTGTTCAGTTAAGGTCTTGTGGTCCATTAGCCTTTCCGCAATGTTTGCGATAGGTTCAAATGATTTTTGTTGCTCAATAAAGTGGTTGAGATCGTGATAGCGGTGGTGGTCCAATAAGCGTAATTGCGCGAAGTGACTTTGGTGACCTTCTTTCTCGGGGGTTGCTGTCAACAATAACAGGCCTTTGGCGCGTTGAGAGAATTGATCAACCATCTCATAACTCGGGCTTGGATTACCTTCTTCCCATGCTAGGTGGTGTGCTTCGTCCACTACCAGCATGTCCCAATCCGCGGCGAGGGCTTTTTCTTGCCAATTTGGAGAGTTCATCAAAAAGCTACGGCTACACAGGACTAGCTGTTCACTCATGAACGGGTTGTCGGTCATTTGGCTGCTACAAATTGCATCACACTGGTTGTCATCCAATATGCGGAAGTTTAGGTTAAAACGTCGCATCATCTCCACCAACCATTGATGGATTAAGGGAGAAGGGACAAGCACCAGTACGCGTCGAATCCTACCCTGTAGGAGTAAGCGGTGCATGATCAGGCCCGCTTCAATGGTTTTTCCCAGTCCTACCTCATCTGCCAGCATCACGCGGGGGGTGACACGTTGGGCTACTTCATTGGCAATATGGAATTGATGAGGAATTAGGTCAACGCGAGGCCCAGATAACCCGGCGATGGGGGATTGGCCGTAATCATGTTGTTTTTGCCAGGTTTCGTAGCGTAAGGAAAATGCCTTGTAGCGGTCTGTTTGCCCCATTAATAATCGCTCTACGGGACCCGAGTGAGCGCTGCTGCCATGGATCTTGGTTTCTACAATATCCTGGGTTTTACCAGAGTCATCACGTACGGCATATATTAGTAAACCGTCAATAGGGTGTACCGCTTCGACGGTAAAGGCGTCTCCATCGCTATTCTCTACGATATCACCGACGCGGAATTCAACACGGCTCAGAGGGGCATTGGCTGCAGAATAGGTGCGTGAGTCTTCCGCATTGGGGAAAAACAAGGAAATCGTGCGACCCTCCACCTGGGTGATGATACCTGCTCCCAGTTCGGGTTCTGCGGTGTTGGCCCAGCGTTGGCCTGGTTGAAAGAGCTGCTTTCCCATCAATGAGTCCTGTTAGATATTAGTAATTGGCAGCTATTTTAACGAAAACAGAAGGCGCTGTCTTATGTCATTTCGAATGAGTTGGTTGTGGGGCTGAGTAGTGGGGCTAGCTTGCTTTAAGATGTTGAATCGATGAAGTGGTATTTCGTGTTTTGGGTGTATTTATACGGGCACAAGTTGTGTTTATTGGTCAGGCCTGGTTCTGCTTGGGTGCGTCACCTCCTTCTGAGGATGTAGCAAAAAGCCATTTCTCAATCACTTGAGCAAATTTTTCCATGCCAAGAGGCTTGGCGATATAGTCGTCCATGCCGACGGATAAACACTTTTCTCTATCTCCAGGCATCGCGTTTGCTGTCATCGCAACGATGGCGACATCTAACTTTTGCTCACGAATCCGTTTAGTGGCCTCATAACCATCCATTACAGGCATTTGGCAATCCATAAGGATCAGGTGGTAGGTTTTATTTTTCAGTGCATCTAGAGCTTCTTGCCCGTCCAGAGCTAAATCGGCTTTTAGCCCCATTTTTTTAAGTAGTCCTCTTGCCACCATCGCATTGACTTTATTGTCTTCCACCAATAATAAATTGCGCTTGCCTTCAAGATCGAGGTTTTTTCCTACAATGGGCGGGGGCTTTTGGGTGACTTCAATTGCTGGAGCGCTGGCTATTTTGATCGGTATTGAGAAGTAAAATCGACTGCCTTGGCCTACTTTAGACTCTACGCTGATATTGCCTCCCATGAGCTCGACTAATTTTCGACAAATGGCCAATCCTAACCCAGTACCTCCAAAYCGYCGAGACATACTGCCATCGGCCTGTTTAAAACCTTCGAATAACGAGGGGATTTGATCAGCCTCAATACCAATGCCTTCATCAACTACGTCCACGCTAAGTTGAGCGTTTTCTTTATCGACTGTGCAACAACGTACTTGGTAATGAACGGTGCCTCCCGTTGCCCCGAATTTGATAGCGTTTCCTAATAGGTTTTTTACTACCTGGCCTAGGCGAGTACTGTCGGCGTGAACCCATTTGCACTCWTCGTCAATATCCATCTGTACGGAAAAATAAATCCCATTATCTTCAAATGCCGGWGCCAATAACCTCACATCACGTTCCATCTCTTCTTTTAGGCAAAATGTCCTCAGTTCAAGTTCATCTTTATCGACATCCAGTTTAGAGAAAATAAGAATATCATTAACGATACGAATAAGATCTYTGCCAGATTGCTTTGCGGTTTTAACCAGTTCTTTATCATCACTTTTTAATGCATTAATATCGATTAGCTCTAATAGGCCSAGAACGCCATTCATGGGTGTTCTAATTTCGTGACTCATATTGGAAAGAAACTGTGATTTTGCTATGGCCATTTCAACGGCAGCGTTTTTCGCATATTCCAATTCTGTATTGACTTGTATTTTATCTTTTAGCGCGTTGTTTAACTCTGCGGTATATTTGTTGATGGCCCGGTTGGCGGTTTGTATTGCAAAAATCATCGAACTAATATCGTCACCATCACTTACGTGATCTGTTGTTTCTGGGAAGTTACCTTTGGCCAATAACGGAACCCCTTTAGAAACAAACTCTATTTGATCAGATATATGTTTTAACGATTTGTAAGATAAATACAAAATTATGCAAGTTGTGAAAACAACAATGGCCAGTATGTTTGCAAGCGTGGACAATAGCTCTGCATATTCTTCCTGGTCTGGAACTTTGAGCTGGAAGGATATGTCACTGTCGACCAATTGCTCGATATTACCTACATCCATCAGCTTGCCGTCAATGTGCTGATCACCCCAAGGCAGGCCCGCATACATCACTTGCATTTCCAAGTGATGATCTCCCTGAATTACGTTGAGGAATGAATGGTTAATATAACGCCCGACCACAAGCGCACCGCTAAAACCATTGATAGAGTAAATGGGAACCACATGAATGATTGCCAATTCGTTTTGATAGGGCGCAACAAAGTAACTAGGACTCTTGCTTTTTGTCGATTTGATTAAGCGTGTGTGTAATTCATCATTGTGGCCGAAATCTCCGGGATTGTCGGAGCGCGCAAATAAGGCCAAATAACGGTCATATACATTAACAAAATTGAGTTTCTGGTTGTCCGAATAACCGGAAACAAAATCAAGAACCTCGAATTGATTCTCTAGATCGAGGGCGTTAGCCAGGGTTTTCTTTACGTCGATGATTTTTGCTGTGGAGGCTAAGGAATCTATAGCAGAAGAGAGTACTAATGCTGCGCTTGCGCGAGCAAGTTTATCCCTGGCTTGATTTTGGATTTCCAAATTTCGATAAACAAGCACACCCACAATAATAATAAACAGAATCAATAATAAAGAGGTTGATATCGTTGGTAATAGGAGTTTTGTCCGGAATCTCACGTTTTATTACCAAGAGCGACGTTTCTGACAACATCATAGAAAGAATCTGGACGGATCACATAGCCTCCAGCAGGTAAACCTTCGAGAAGATCGGTATCAATGCTTATTAGCGCATTGCGTATTCTATCAGCTTTTTCTGCAGGCAAAGAGGAGTGCGCTGCGATGCATAAATTTGGAATAGGCGGCGTGGTAAATATTATTTTAAAAACATCGCCATGTTTTTTTGTGGCCTGACTAAGATTGAAATCCCATGTCGCGCCAGCGTCGATGCTGCCAGAGGCAATCGCATCAGTGACCCGAGGGTGACTTCCTAAAAAATAGTGTCGGCTAAAATAGGTCTCATAATCTAAGCCTTGTTCTTTGAGGAGGGCATTTGGGTACTTATATCCACTAGAGGATTCCTTTTTAACAAAACCAAACCGCTTCATATTCAAATCAGCCAATGAGTTAATGTCATCTCTGGATTTTTTAGTTACAAAGTAACCCATGTAGGAGTCGGTTAAGGTTTCATGGGCTTTGTCCCAGCTCATCTCCGTCACTAGAAGCTGTATGCCGGGATTGATCTGCTTCGCAAGTACATAGGGCACTGGTGAGATACTAGCAAAATCAACCTTGCCGTCGGCTAGAAAATCAATCATTTGTTGATAATCGCGTGCAGAAACAATGATGTATTGATCGCCAGTTTCTTTGGTTAGGTAATTAAGCATCTTGCGATAGTGATGGTTAATGCTGTCCTCAGATTGGCCTTTTTGCCACGGGGTTACACCAAACCGATAGGTTGCAGAATGTGCAGAAAATATTAAACAATAACATAACAAAACAGACAGAAAATATTTTGTCATAACCCAGTACCCTATGCCCAATTACTCCTTTTAGCGTAGTTGAACGTTAGGCTGGCTTCAGCAACAATTATGCATTCTTTATATCAAAATTTCATAGGCTAAAAGCAAAAAGGAATATGCAGCGAGAAGATTCATGTTTTTGTTGTGTAAACATACCCGCTAATTATTAAGGGATGCTAAGGTTAAAAATACCACCGCCTAAGGAACCCCCATTCTCTACATGGATGCTTCCAGAGGCGCCCTTGTATTGGTGAAGGTTAGCGATTTTGGCCGCAAAATACAGGCCGAGTCCTGTGCTACCCGTGTTGAAATCAATAGACTTAGCCTGAGTTTCTTGTGAGACAGTCATCTCAATTGGGAAACCTGTACCGTTATCTTCTACTGAAATCAATAATTGATTGTTTTCTACCCGTGCGCTGAGCATGATGCGATCTTTTGTATAGCGAACGGTATTCACCAATATATTATTGATGACACTGGAAATTAGATCGTAATCAAAATGCCAGCTTAACTGTTCATCGCATTCAATATGAATGGTTGTGTTTTGAGGTGGCAACAAATGACTGATTTTTGTGAGTTGTTCTTCTAACAGGCTCAGTAGAAAATGTTCGTCAACACATAGCGGTAGGCTATTCTCTTCCATTCGATAGATTCCCAGTAACCGAATGAGATCGTTATTTACGCGTAATGATTCGTAATGAAGAATTGAAAGTAATCTTTCTTCTTCAGTATTTCCAGATTGTCGCTGTGTCAGTGTATCAATTGTCTGAACTATCATGCCTAGCGAGTTTTTCATATCGTGGACACTTGAGGCCATTAGGATAGAAAAATCTATGGATTCATTCTTCATGCTTGCTTCCTGGTGTTCGGCATAATATCAATCGGCGTTTGATGCGCTATTTTTTAAGCTTAAGTTAAACGTGATATCTTCATATTTTGTCTTTAATTTCTGAAAGCGAGGATACTGTTCGTTTTTTTCTGACATGCGATTAAGCTTTTTCATGATTACCCGACACTTCTTAAGATACTTAATGTTRTTGCCTTCTTCTAAGACTGCTAAGGCTGCTTGCATTAAGTTAAGTTGTATTCCCGCGTGTTTGGGGTAACGTGTTAATGCCATTGAGAATTCTTCAATCGCGGCGGTATATTCTTTGTTTTCATAATGATTAATGCCGCGTTGATTAATGCCTTTGATATTGTCTTTACCTTCCTGGCTGACAGGGTTRTCCAGTAATACATCTATTGCGGCAGCAATAACCGCATCGTCRGMATATTTTTCTTGCAGTAMAGAGAGTATTTCTTTAGCTTTCTTTTGGTTGTTTATCTGGGAGTATGTTTCTGCAAATTCAAGTAATATWGCAGCCGGATTTTCCARCTCAAGAGTGTCATTCAGTATTGATGCCTCTTCTATTGCTGCGTTTGATTTATCCTCATTATGAATAGTGTAGTGTACACAGGCTTCTACCAGTTTCGATCGCACCTTGGTAATTGGCTGATCAAACTCTTTGGTGAGTGTGGTTAGAGTGCTAAGTGCTTCGGATAGAACCGCCTTGGCTTCTTTCTCCTCCAATTCAGCTGCATGGAGAGTTAAACATCGAGCGAAACGAAGCCCGTTGTCTGCGCCTTGATGTATGGAGTTGTTAGATAACTCAATGGTTTTTCGTAAAGCATTTGAGGCTACTTCTAGGTCTTCGTTTTGTATGCAAATATTAGCGTATGCCTGCTGCCTGGGAACAGATCTTGACGATATCTGAAGTGCTCTTCTAAGGGTTTCTTGAGCTAAATCAATGTCTCCGCATTTTTGATAATTATCAGCAAGGGCATCATGTGCCTCCAAGCTCAGAGGGTTCTTCTTTATCAGCTGCATTAGATATTGTGTTGATTTTGAAAATTCTCTTGTTGCCGTCAGTGTTTTTCCTAATCCCAATAGCGCCCAATTTGGTTGCCTGTTATCTACGGCAGGTTGGTAGATAGCTTTAGCCTTTTCGTAATCGCCAATTTTATAGAGAAGATCGGCTTTGATTTTGTAGCACCATAAAGAAGCGCTGTCCTTACTATTGATATGTTTGTCACAAAGTTCTATAGCTTCTGGGTGGTTCTGGTTATCCAATGCAGACAAAATATCTTCCAGCTGTTTATTTCTGGATAATGCAATATCAAGTCTGTTTTTTAACTCTGCTAGTGAGAAGGGTTTTGCTAAGTATGCATCGGGTTGGTGTTCAAGAGCACTGAGAACCATTTCTTTATTGACTTCTGCCGTGGTCATTATAAAAACAGTACTGTGTTTGATAAGCTTAAAAGCGTGAAGCTCTTCAAGAATTTGTTGGCCATTCTTGCCTTTACCAAGATTAAAATCCATTAGGATAATGTCGTAAGGTTTAATCGTACACATTTTTATCGCGTCTTTGCCGTCGCGCGCTAAATCCACATTGTTGGCACCAATTCCCAGGATCATTTCATTAAGACTTTTACGAAAACTATCAAAGTCATCAACAATAAGGAATCGTAGTTGTGAATACTGTACGGACATTCATTGGCCTGCTGAATTGCGGTAACATGTTGAATACTAATTGAACAAAGTTGGGATGACAACTTCAGGTGTTTTTGAATGTGCGTGCGCCTGCAAATATTCAAAAAATATCTGTTTTTGGTAATATTACCTTTATCGGTTTTTTGTTTTTCTCATACCTATTTTTCGTTGAATTACAGCGTATTAAAGCGTTTTTTTCAGGGGTTGTAAGTAAGTGACAATTTATTCACGCGCTCGAAGAAAATCAAAAAGGGAGGGTATGGCGACAGCAATGTAATGAAATGAAATGAATTGTATATCGCTATGGGGTAACGCTACATCACGAATGTTGGGCGCTGACAGCGAGTTATCGATGCAAGTTCTCGTTGTGACATGTCCTCATTAGCGAATAAACGTAACGGTATCTAACCGATCGGTGTGATTAAGGCTAAAGACATAGTCGGCGATTATGATTTGAGGGATATTAGGCAGCTCCTGGCTATGCTGACTAGGCCATCACTTGTGGCAATTACCAATTTAATGTTGTCCACTGAAAGGACATCTCCTGTATTGACGTTGTGTTGATGTTTTACGCCTTCCGCGTGGGTTATTAAATACCTGTGGCCATTGATTTCAGTATAGGTTCCTAAGCTACCAAAGGCCCTAATCTGCTGTAGTACCACAGGAGTTGGTTGGTTCCAATCGACGGTTTGTTCTTGGCGGGTAATTTGGGGCCAATATGATCCTCCAATTTGCGGAGTGCTATCTTCATAATAATTACTGAGGCCTGTTAGTAATTGATCCAATAGCAATGGTGTTTCAAGGAAAAGTTTGGCCGAGAGCGTATCAAACGACTCGTCTTTATCAATGGTTATTTTTTGTTGGAGTAAAATGTCGCCACCATCAATGTCGTCGGTCATCTTATGCAGACTGACCCCTGCATGCTGCGGTTGATGTAAAATTAAGGAGGGTAGTGGGGTGGGCCCACGACCTTCTGGCAGCAAGGTTGGGTGAACGTTAATGGCATACTTCAATTGCTTAGGGATGGGGATGCGCCAGGGATATTCAGCGGCAAAAAACATATCAACGCCAGACTCTACCAGAGCTTCCATGTGTTGTTTGCTAGGTTTATCGAAAGAAAGTTGGCATTGGAGATGTTGTGCGGAGTTGATGATGTTGTCTGAATGCAGGCTTGCTTCGCCAGTGTAGATAGAGGTGATTTCATGGCCGCGGTGGGCAAGGAGGTCAAGACATGATGATAAGGCGTTATAACCGAAGTAAGCTATTCTCATTGCAATAACCAAATATGGTGCCCCGGAGACGATTCGAACGTCCGGCCTACCCCTTAGGAGTACAAAGGTAATGGCTGAAAACTTCAATCAAATCAATGGGGTGTGCTTTTATA
>NVVG01000115.1 GCA_002402125.1 Moraxellaceae bacterium | reverse complement strand
CGACAGCAGCAAGTTGACACAGAATGGTTGACCCGGGATAAACGTGTCAGTTTATTGCTGTCGACGCAGAAAACCTTAGGAGGCATGCAGAAGAAAGCACAAAAGCTCGATACATCATTCGCGCTGTACGGTACTTTATCCAGTGTTGCAAATGGCCAATCTTATGAGAAAGTCAGCTTGCAGCGGTTTGTGCTAGGAGTTCTATTGGATGATGTGTTAGTCGAAGCTAGCCATCGATTAAATGTTATGAGCAAAGGTCGTTATGCGTTGTTACGCAAGACAGAGAAAACCAAAGGAAACAAAGCTTCGGGCCTAGAGCTGATGGTTGATGACGCTTATACTGGCGTCCAGAGGTCGGTGGCAACGTTATCTGGGGGTGAAAGTTTTATGGCTGCACTTTCACTTGCGCTTGGGTTATCCGATGTTGTGCAAGCATATTCTGGCGGAATTCGGTTGGATGTTTTGTTTATCGATGAAGGGTTTGGCAGTTTAGACCCTGAGTCATTGGAGTTAGCAATTCGGACCTTGTTAGATCTACAGGCAGCGGGGCGAATGGTGGGGGTTATTTCCCATGTGTCCGATTTAAAAGAACAAATTCCCCTTAGGCTGGATGTTATTGCTAGCCATCGAGGTAGTCACACCCAATTATCGGGGCTGGTTCTGCAATAAGCGGTATCGTTAATCACTGTAACTACCAGCCTATTTACGGACAGCTGGCTCACAGCCTGGCGTTACATTGATTTGTCGATAATATTGATGGGCTCTATGGAATTGCTTAAGGTTGTGTAAATGGGACACCTGGCTTTAAGATTGCTGATCATTTTATACCGTTCAACCAGGTCAATTCCTTCTGCTACAAATTCTATATCCATCCGTTGAATTCTAGGGTTRATGTCATAACTAGCAAGTTTTACGCCTTCYGCTGCAAAGTGACCGGTAACTTTCGAGGATATACTYGCAAGCTCCCATTGYTCTTCATTCGCCACYGCTTCCATGACAAATGTAACGCAAGCGGCTTGAGCACCTAACATTAAATCTAACGGATTTAGTTCCTCATTAGGRCCACCAAGAGGAGGGATAGAATCTACGATAAAGTATATCTCTCTAGCGTTAATAATGGCGCGACCAGGTTGATTGGATAATTGAGCGTGCACTTTAGCCGTCACTGGCGCGATACCCCCGATGTCGTTAAAGCCGTTAAAAATAGCGATGTTAGCAGCGCGATCTAATGTYGTGTAAATAGGACAATGTGTTCTGAACGCCGTGGAKATTATTGAGAAATCTATTTCAGCAAGATGCGGCGTAGTTTGAATCTTGACTCTAAATGCCCTGAAGCTCGGGTCGCCGGCGCCCATTTCTTTTACACCTCTAGGATTAAAATCACCTTCCACGATTACCTGTATATCTGTCAAATCGAACTGCTCTTTTGCGGATGATTCCGCCATGAATAAGCCGCAGGATGCCAACGCGGAGAGCATTAGGTCGATAGGATTAAGAGCCACATTGGGACCTTTTAATGGCGGTACAGAATCCACCACGATATGATTGCCGCGATCAGAACTGATGATAGCTCGGCCTGCCTGATTGCTCAGGCTTGCAGTCACGGAAACCGTATTAAGTTCGGCATGTGCGAATGGAGCATGGAATATCAGAAAAAGAATAGGCATTAAGAATATGGTTCTGTGTGTAAAAAATTTCATAATCCCACCTTTGTATTGACTAATTGAAGTCTGATAAGCAGAAATTGAGAGAGGTGTTTGCAGGAAAACAAGCCTTAAGAAAGGTGCAATTTATACACCAAGGCGACATCCGGTTAAAAATTATGGAGTTAGTACTTATATGGAAAAGTAATTGTATTAAGCGTCGACAGTTTTTCGCCAGCCGGTTTAACCGGTGGCGTTATAAGGATAGTTAGATCACTAGTAACAGACAGTTGTGTTGGCGGCTTCAGCTCGTCTTTTACACTCAGTACGCACATTGTCGCAGATAATTGCGCCGCCAGGGGAAAGGCCATGAGTATCTTCACAGAAAGAATATTTATCTTGCAATTCACTGTTGCTCAGCTTGCTGAATCTATTTTCACCGCATCCATTAATTAACGTAAGGGAAAAAATGGTTATGCAGATTGTCTTGGCATAAGCTAAACGAAATATTTTAGAACTATTCGACTTTATCATTGTATGATCTCATGTCTATCAATGTATGTTGCATAGGGCCTAACACTTAGCGTATAGCAAGGCGAGCAATAATTGCACAGTTAGGATTAGTATAGACGTTAATGTTATAGCGCGTAGTCTATTTAGTCGTTTCGGGGTTGTTGAGGAGAAGTGTTGTGGAATATTATGTTTCTGAGCTAAATAGATACCCTGTTAAATCTATGGGTCGAGAAAGCTTGGGGAGGGCAACGGTTGATCGGTTTGGTATCGAAATGGACCGGCGATGGATGTTAATTGATGACAAGCATAAATTTATTACACAACGAACTGTGGCAAAAATGGCACAATTCTCGGTGACCCATTGTCAACGTTCAGAGGGTGGCTGGAGTGTAACTATAGAGAGTAACAATCAGCAATTATTCGTTAATTCGGCTCAGCATTTTACCAATGGTTCTATATCTGCTCGAGTCTGGGGTGACCTCTGTGAAGGGCTTGTTGCAGATGGCGAGATTAATCAGTGGCTGAGTCAGGCGTTAGGTGTGAGTTGTCAGTTGGTTTTTATGGATGATGGTTATCAGCGTAAGGTGGATTCTGAGTATGCGGATAACAACGAGACAGTAAGTTTTGCCGATGGCTTTCCACTATTGCTAACAACAGGGCCTTCCTTGGCCGCATTTAATCAATACCTAAAAAAACCTATCAATATGGTCAGGTTTCGGCCGAACATTGTCGTGGATGGCAATGATGCTTTTGCGGAGGATAGCTGGAAGCGGATCCGTGTGGGGAACTTGGATTTTAAAGTTGCTAAACCTTGTGCTCGGTGTGCGATACCAACGATTAATCCGAATACGTTAAAAAAAGAACGTGAAGTTTTTAACGCGTTAACACAATATTGCTCTAGAGATGGGGAGGTGTATTTTGGCCAGAACCTGATAGCACTAGGGGAAGGTGAGGTAGCCGTAGGTGATATTGTAGAGATACTAGAGTGATGACTTATACGGAATGCAGATTAATGTATTTGGTATAATAGACGTCAAATTAGGGCTAAGTCACAATTCAATCACTACAGCTAAGTGGTTCTCTCTATTGTTCATGTTGATGCTCTTCAGCGTTGAATCCGCGATAGATTAAAACAGCTCGATGTCATCATCTGTTTCATCATCATCACTCTTTTTCAAATCCATCTGATCAAATTCATGGCGATACAGTTCTAACGCCTCTTTAATCGTTGCCCCTTTCATTATCAAATCAAACATAATGCGTTCACATTCCATGGTGTAATTTGACTTGATTTCTTCTTGAATCATGATCCAGTGCTCAGGGCTATAGAGTCTTTCCGGATCGTTAATAAGGTCACCAAGGTGGGTTAGTGAGTCGTTAACATGGCCTAACTTCTGGCTTAGTCGGTCGTAAAACTGGAATGCTACAATTGCCGACCCCATTTCATGAGAGATGGAACTCGCGATAGATGTCATCTCACTTTTTGCCGATGAGAAGTCATCTGGACTTTCTAATCTTTCGCAGATTCCGTTGAGTTTTTGTGCATCAGACGCTATATGGGTAAAAGCCCCAGTTAGTTTACTTACGTCTCTTGAACTGTCGTTCAGTGTTGTTTCTACTTGAGCCATTGCTAGGCATAACAAGGAAATTGTTTCGCCAATTTGGCTCCAACTAAGGTCAGGACTGGTTGAACTTGAGCCAGGGTTAGGTAGGGGATTTATGGTAGCCACCCAGCGTTCTCCGGTTGTTTATAGTAGATAGAGTAGTGTCCGTTGTTTTGTTAAGCGTAGAACAAGCTGGGGAAAAGAAAGGCTTATTTGAGAAAAGTTAACAAAGGTTCTTGTTGTTGTGAATTTGTGGGTATTTTCCTTATAAAGCTTAAGATAACTTAGTGATGTGTGCGAAATTTGGTGTGAAACTGCTATGCTTTATTTAAGGCATTGGTATAACGGCAGGTCTTAGTTGCAGCAGGTTTCAGGCCAGATGCTTGAATTAGAACAGTATCGATGAAAGAACAAATAATGAGCAGATAGAAAAGAGTATAAACGAATGAGTGTTGAGTATATTTTTTCCGTCGATGACAAAGAGATTAGTTTTACGGTTGATTTAGACCGGGAGTTCGATTTTTCTGCAACCAGAGAAGATTCAGCCGAGTGGACGAAGTTAACCCATAATCAATGCAGTAATTGCCCGCTAACAACGAAAACTTGTTCGCATTGTCCTGCCGCCGTTGATTTGGAGCCCGTGATTAAAGATTTCCAGCAACTTCCGGCTCAGACACAAGCCAATATTCGCGTTATTACCGATGACCGTGAATATTTTAAGAAAACCTCTTTAGAAGAGGGTGTGCGATCGTTAATGGGGTTGATAATGGCAACCAGTGCATGTCCCATTCTTGCTCAGTTAAAACCGAATGCGCAGAGTCACTTACCGTTTGCAACCCAAGATGAGTTTATATTACGTGCTTCTGCGATATATTTGTTACGCGAATATTTTACCTATCGGGAAGGGGGGCGGCCTGATTGGGACATGCAGGGGTTAATAAAGATTAACCAAGAACTACAAATACTCAATCAAGCATTTTGGCAGCGGGTACATGATGTCTGTGATAGTGATACTAATCTAAAGGCGCTGCTGAGCTTCTTTAATTTATCGTCGAGCGTTAGTTATTCACTGGAGACGCAGCTTCAGCAAATCAAGCCGTTATTGCTTAAACACGATGATCCGCAGGAGCCTGATTCCGGAGCAGGCAGTCTATTTTAGCCTTTGTAGTACTTCAAGCATGAACTACTTGGGTTTTCTGACCCTTACTGCTAAGACGTCACATTCGGCATGATGTAAAATCGCATTTGCCGTAGATCCAAGTAAGAGGGATAACCCATGCTTGCTATGGCTGCCTACAACAATGAGATCTGCCGAATTTTCACTAGCTGTCCGTAAAATTTCTTTTTCGGTCAGTCCAATTTCCAAGTAACAGCGCTCTTTTGGGATGTCCAGTTTCTCGGCCAATTCGTTTAGTCGAGTGTTCCCTTGTTTTTCCACTTCTTTGTGTAAGTCACTTAGATCAAACGGAAATTCTCCGCCATAGGCGATAGATATAGGCTCTATAACATGGATAAGCGAAAGTAAGCATTGGTTGGCATGCGCCATTGCTTGGGCTCGTTCAACCACTGCATCCGTTTCTTCGCTGAAATCTGTAGCCAATAGTATGTGAGAGTAGGGTGACATAGCCGAATCCTCTGTGTGGTGAAGTCGGTACTTTTGGATGTACATCATTTTTGAAACAACGGGTTTTGTTTCATTCTCTTTTGCATTCTACCCCAGAGACTAAGTAAAATAGTGTTCGGGGTAGTAACATCAAGCTTTGAAAATGACCMAATGAAATCGATGTACAAGGTATATTATGGCATATCTATTTATTATTTTAGCAATGGCAATGGTTATCGGACCAATTTTTTGGATTCGTCCCAGCCCAAAGGAGAAGCGGATCGCAAGCTTCCGGTCACTGGCGATGGGTCGGGGCGTCAAAGTTGAGCCCCTCACAATTGCAACAAATGAGTATTATCAACGAGTTGCAGAGCGAAATCTTCATGTGGCCGATTTCCAATGGGTGCGTTATCGACGCATAGCTAAAGACGGAGAGGTGGGRCCGTCGATTCGAGGACAATGGACGCAGCGAAAAGATCGTGATGGTCAATTGTTGTGGGAGCCTGATCCGGTGGTAATGGCAGAACCTGAGCAAGTGACACAATACCTCGAATCATGGAGAAATAGTCAGGATGTTCGATTTTTAGCGTTGGAGTTTGGCCCAAGAACAGTGTCTGTAGTTTGGACTGAAAATGGTGACGAGAAGGATGTGGGGCGGATCATTGAAATGTTGGAGGTGTTAGGAGGAGCGAAAGGCTGATATCACGCTTTTTTATGAGTAATTTAAGGAAGGGATATAATAAGCAAAGTTTGAGTATGGCCTCTCAAATAATGCCGATTACGCTTATTTTTTAAACAATAATACGTARAGTGCTTGCAACCTTATGAAAGCAAAGTTAAAAGACGTACCCTGAAAAAGGCTAACTTATTATTCAGTATCTGATACAAAAGCGACGTGAATTGTGATTAAATCCTGTTTTTTCTAGCCAAAAGTAAAAGAATCGCGAGTATTTCTTGACGAAACCTAAACTTACACATATAAATTTCGCCAATTAACCTAAAAGTTTGAGGAAGCGGTATTGCGTGGAGAGGGTTGAAGGTAATTATTGCGCGGCAGTTGATTTGCGTTACCAGCTAACGCTATCAACTGGCGATATCGAAAACATAGAATACAAAATTTGTCTGACGAATCAGTCAGTATTTGCGCCAATGGAGGCGATAGAAAGTATATATGGGTAAGTCACTGGTCATAGTGGAGTCGCCAGCCAAGGCGAAAACCATCAATAAATATCTGGGCAATAACTATATCGTGAAGTCTAGTGTCGGGCATATTCGAGACTTGCCTACTAGCGGCTCAGGCAAAAAAGCATTAGATCCTAAAGCGCGTGCAGCGCAAGCAGCGAAGACGCGTAAGATGGAGCCTGAGGAGAAGGCTGCCTATAAGAAAGCGAAAGCAAAAACGGCACTAATCGCTACCATGGGGATTGACCCAGAAAATGACTGGGCAGCACGGTACGAGATTTTGCCCAATAAAGAGAAAGTGGTAGCGGAGCTGCGCCGATTAGCGGACGATGCCGATGAAATCTTTCTTGCGACGGATTTGGATAGAGAGGGAGAGGCAATCGCCTGGCATTTAAAAGAGGTCATAGGCGGCGATGAGTCACGTTTTAAGCGTGTGGTGTTTAATGAGATCACTAAAACCGCGATTCAAGGCGCGTTTGAAGAGCCCGGAAAGCTAGATCTACATTGTGTTAACGCCCAGCAAGCAAGGCGGTTTCTTGATCGGGTCGTGGGGTACATGGTATCCCCGCTATTATGGGCCAAAGTAGCTCGTGGACTATCTGCTGGTCGTGTGCAGTCTGTAGCGGTGAAGCTGGTAGTAGAGCGAGAGCGTGAAATTCGAGCATTTATCCCAGAAGAGTATTGGGATGTGTTCGCCAATACAAAAACACAAGCACAAGAATTGCTGCGTTTGCAGGTAACGAAAGAAGCCGGAAAAGGTTTTAGGCCAACCAATAAAGAGCAAACAGATAAAGCTCTCGAAGTTATATCGACGAACCCGCTTAAAATAACGGGGCGAGAAGATAAACCGACTAGGTCAAAGCCATCCGCTCCATTCACTACCTCGACGCTACAGCAGGCCGCTAGCACGCGCCTAGGCTTTAGCGTTAAGAAGACCATGATGATGGCTCAGCGGCTCTATGAGGCCGGTCATATCACCTATATGCGTACAGACTCTACGAATCTAAGTAAAGAAGCCGTTGAGAACTGCCGAGAGTTTATTAATAGCACCTATGGCAAGGGATACTTACCGGAGCAGCCGGTAGCGTATTCCAGCAAAGAGGGTGCTCAGGAGGCGCATGAGGCCATCCGACCCACTGAAGTCGTTGTGTTGGCAGACGAGATAACGGGCCTAGATCCGGATGCGAATCGTTTGTATGACCTTATCCGGCGTCGGTTTTTAGCTTGCCAGATGTCACCGGCAGAATACTTGAGCTCCAATATATCGGTTACCTGCGGTGATTTTGAATTGCGTACTCGGGGACGGATTCTTAAATTTCAAGGGCATTTGGCCGCAAGAATGCCTGGTGCCGGCAAAGCCGAGGAAGACGTGACATTGCCGGACGCTAAGATAGGGGATGTACTTGAACTAAAAGACCTCGACCCAAGCCAGCATTTCACCAAACCAACCGCTCGGTATACTGAAGCGAGCCTGGTTAAAGAACTTGAGAAACGCGGAATTGGTCGGCCGTCTACCTATGCTTCTATTATTTCAACTATCCAGGATAGAGGTTACGCGAAGGTAGAAAATCGTCGTTTTTATGCGGAGAAGATGGGCGATATTGTTACTGACCGTTTGAATGAAAACTTCGATAACTTGATGGATTTTGGGTTTACCGCCAGCATGGAAGAGCAGTTAGATGATATAGCTGAGGGTAAACGCGATTGGAAGTCGGTGCTGAATAATTTCTTTAATGATTTCAAGGACAAAATTGAGGTGGCGGGTGGTGAGAACGGCATGCGTGCCAATGACCCAGTCATTACCGAAGACATATCCTGCCCAAGCTGTTCGCGGCCAATGATGATTCGAACCGGTACTACGGGGGTCTTTTTAGGTTGTTCGGGTTATGACCTTCCACCGAAAGAGCGTTGTAAGGAGACGATTAATCTTATCTCTGGGGATGACTCTGTTGATGTTGACGAAGACGGCGAAGACGTAGAAGTCAATGCGTTACGGAAGAAGCACCGTTGTTCTATTTGCAGCACTGCAATGGAAAGTTATCTGATTGATGAGGAACGAAAATTACATGTGTGTGGTAACAACCCAGATTGTTCCGGTCATGAGATTGAGAAGGGTGCGTTTAAAATAAAGGGTTATGATGGCCCTATTGTAGATTGTGATAAGTGCGGATCGGATATGCAGCTTAAAAGTGGCCGATTCGGAAAGTATTTTGGTTGCACCAACGAAGACTGTAAAAACACCCGTAAGTTATTGAGAAGCGGTGAAGTTGCTCCTCCAAAAGCCGATCCAATACCGATGCCTCATTTATTATGTGAAAAGAATGATGACCACTTTTTATTGAGAGATGGCGCATCTGGAATGTTTTTGGCAGCGAGTCAGTTCCCTCGCCATCGAGAAACACGTGCCCCTTTGGTTGAAGAATTGCTGACCGTGAAAGATCAGCTTGATCCAAAGTTTGCATTTTTGGTCGAGGCGCCTGTTGCCGACCCAGAGGGTAATAAAGCGATTATACGATACAGTCGAAAAACCAAGCAACAGTACGTAATGTCTGAGGTTGAGAGCAAAGCGACGGGTTGGAAGGCGCTATTTGTAGAGGGTAAATGGGAGCAAACACTGGCCCCTAAAAAAGTAGCAAAGAAGAAGGCTCCAGCCAAGAAAACTGCCGCTAAGAAGAAGTCCGCAGCCAAGAAGAAGTAACGTTAATACGCACCTAATCATCGAAAATTAGGTGCGTATTATTGAAATTTTTTATGGTTACTAACTCTTATTGGAATCAACTGGTTAGCGTTAGATTATTAAAAAGATTAGTTTAGATCGCTGTTTTCAGGGAGATCCCTCGTTGTGACTAAATATCGGACATGGTAAGCTTTGCGCCACTTTTGGCATGTTGTAGACATACGCATGTTGTAGACAAAAACGCAGGAGTATTGCTTACATGTCTTCGGTTTTAGAAATTACTCAACTACCTACGGGTGAAATTGTTCTTCGACGTGAAGACGGCGAAGGCGAGCCTTTGGCGACAATCCAATTCTCTGCAGAGACCATTGAATTCCTAGGTGACTCAACCCTTGAAGTAGGTAAGGCAATGATCGGCGCAGGTATGCAGGTGGTAGGTGAAATGCATGAGCTGTATGAAGTTGATGAAAATGGTAATACCCAATCATCTAGAGTAGTTCACTAAGCTATTCCTTTATTAAGCTATTCCTTTATTAAGACTTCCTATTAAAAGACCTAATATTCAAGATTAGGCATTTTGAAATAAGATGGCGTTTATACGCCATCTCTGATGATACCAACCCCAATACCTTCGATAGCGAAATCTTCTGAATTCAAATCCACTTCGATTGGCTCGAAATCTTCATTTTCTGGCAAAAGAATGACTTTATTTCTTTTCTTGTCGAATCGTTTAACGGTAACTTCTGACCCAATTCGCGCGACCACGATTTGTCCTTTGCGAACCTCGGTAGTCTTGTGAACTGCTAGCAGGTCGCCATCATAAATACCGGCATCCATCATGCTTAAGCCTTTTACCCTGAGAAAATAATCGGCTTTTGGAGTGAACATGTTATCAGGGATATCGCAATAGCTTTGGACGTTCTCTTCGGCGAGCACAGGAAATCCCGCAGCAACTTCGCCAATAATTGGGATTCCTGGTTCTGGCTCATCCATTAAGCGGATTCCCCGAGATGTTCCCGGTAGCATTTCGATAGCACCTTTTCTTTCCAGTGCTCTTAAGTGATCTTCTGCCGCATTAGGTGAACGAAAGCCAAAATGATTGGCAATGTCCATTCTGGTTGGAGGCATTCCGGTATCAATTATATGGTCACGAATGAGGTTGTAGATCTCTTGCTGACGTTTAGTGAGCTTTTCCATAGATGGTTGCCATGTGATGCTGATTGATTAGCTGTTTCAATATACAGTTCTGGAAGTATATACAGCTTCTGGGTTATTGCAACTATATGGGGCGTTACAAAAAAGGCGGGATGAAACAAAAATGGTTTACTCTAAGGGGGCCTTAACGTTGAATATTAATCGATTAATCTCATATAGTCAGATTCAATATCCGTGTCTTGATCATCATCGTCTAACCGTGAGAAAAAGTCACTTTCATCTCTGTCTTCAATTCCTACTTCAAAAGGGGCTCCCCAATCCTCAGGCTGCTCGATAGGGCGCAAGGGTGCTTTGATAAATATTTCTGTATCAACTTCTTCTATTTCGCCATCCACATGCTGAGTCGCAATTGCGCCCTGTTCATCAATGGCAACCACTTCAAATATGGCTCCAGACTCATTGTTTTCGTACCAGCAACCTATTTCTGGGAGGGTTCTAGTTAACATTTTATACTCCGAAGCATTTCATGGGTAATCAATGGCAGAGAACAGCGGACAAAGAATACTGACTGTTTATGGAGTTTAGTTATTGTTTGGTTGTTTTCTAGCCGAGTGTTCAAGGAGGGGCGTCGCGTTAGGCCACCTATTGCCTTGAGGTGTCACTAAGGGATGTTGAAAAAATATACAATAACAACGAGTTAATCGTGAGCGAACCATAGCGTGGGATAAATAGTAAATTTGTCGATCTATCAAGCCACACCGGTAATCACCAAATAGTCTAATAATCCAAAATAGAATAGTCTGTTCGTGAAATGAATCTTGTGTAATTGAGGTGATCGGTGGATTATGCCAGCATCTGTCTGAAAATAATTGGACTATCAAGTTTGAGTGATTATTGGGGATTCTTAATAAGATGTTGGGATTAATAAAGAAAAAACTATTAGGTAAGTCGTTAAAAAAATCTACCTGGTATGGGGTTGTCGGTTTGGTTTTGTGGGTTGCGCTTTCAACTGTCGGGTTTGCTGAAGGCTACTCACTTGATTGGGAGGTGGGGGTAGAAACGCGCTTGTTTACCGAGGGAGCTTCTTACGAGCAACAAAATCATACGGTATCCATCCGAACCCAAGCAGAGTTTTACTATGCATGGAATAATGGTAACGATAGTGTGGAATTTGTTCCCTGGTATGTCGTGGATCAGCAGGATGAAGAAAGAACTCATGGTGATATCCAGGAATTGGCGTGGATTCATGTAGGGGATGATTGGGAGCTTAGAACCGGGGTACGTAAAGTCTTTTGGGGAGTGACCGAAAGTGTACATTTAGTGGATATCATTAATCAGTCAGACATGACATTGAGTTTGGATGGTGAGGATAAGCTTGGGCAACCCATGATAAATCTTTCTTTGGTGAATGACTGGGGTATTGTTGATTTCTTTATTTTGCCTGGGCACCGTAAGCGATTATTTGCGGGGGAAGATGGCCGTCCACGCTCTACCTTTGTGGTAACGGAAGAGGACGCTACTTATGAGTCTAGCGATGAAGATCATCGCATTGATGCCGCAATTCGTTGGCAGGTATCGATAGATGATTGGGAGATTGCCTTGTCGCATTTTAGTGGTACTTCGAGAGAGCCGACAATATTACCCGTGCCTAATGCCGATCTCGAGTTGTTGACATTCTACCCGGTTATCGATCAATCGGGGCTAGAGGTTCAATATATTGCAGGGGATTGGATTTGGAAGCTGGAATCCATTGTTCGTAGCGGGCAAGGTGATCAATACACTGCTGCAGTGGGGGGCACTGAGTACACCCAAGTAGGCGTATTTGATACCGATATCGATATAGGCTGGATTGCGGAAGTAACCAGTGATGATCGCGGGCTAGACGCTCCGCATTTTTCAGAGCGAGATATTGTTGTTGGAACGCGGTGGGCGTTGAACGATGCAGCCAATTCTCAAGCGTTGATAGTGGTGAGCGTTGATAGTAAAACCGGCGAACAATTATGGTCGCTGGAGGCCAGCCGGCGATTTTACGATAGTTGGTTTGTAACCATTGAAATGCTTGTGTTTGCCAATGCAGGTGATGCTCCAACGGTGGCGGATATGATGAGCGGAAACGTTGATATTCGTCGGAAGATGGCCGCTTTTAGTAATGATGATTATCTTCAAGTTGAAGTTGTGAAGTACTTTTAACGGCCCTCCTAAGAGCGTTAGGGTGGACGTGAGGTTTCCGAAGACGGATCTTTGAATCGTAATGAGTTGTGGTCTCGTGTTACATAATGTTGTCTCTATTGAAACTGCAGGTCGTTTTGTATACAATTTTGGCGAATATTAAAAATGTATTTACTCCTTTTTTGGAATATGGGGTAAAGTTGGTTTTTTGAAATAATTAGGAGTATTAGGGATGAATGAGTTTTTTGTAAAATTACTGGGTGCCTTTTTCTTGGTTTCACTGATAACCGCTTGTGGGTTGGTTAAGTCGGGTGATGGGGAGAATGGTGAGGATAGCCTTATAGATAGTGAGCAAGTCGATCAACTTTCGCTAGCGGGTGATGATGCCGATATAATTGGTGATGAATTTTTGCCAACTGAAGAGGAGGCTGTACCGCTTGACGATCTTATGGATGAATTTACAGAACAGGCTGGAGAAGATTCCGCAAATGTTGAAGTACTCGAGGCAGTTCTTGATCTTATCGGAGGGGACTTGCAGGCTTTTAGATGGACTGCGCCCGCTACCGAAAGCACTTTAAAGGCAAGTTTATCGATAGTGGTAACCGATAGTAAGTTCTTTGGTCTGATTTTCCAAACGTGGGACGATGACAATGAAACTGACTCGGCGGATGATGTTTATACCATTGTGTGTGAGTCCTTTTCGGGATGCGATGATGTGGAAGTATTAAAGGAGGATAGTGTTTATATGATGACATTTGCTGGCCTGGAGTTGGAGCATTTTGTCACTATAAACAACCTTATACTGTCATCGGGCTCGTTAGTTATCGATACCTCCGAAGACTAAAGCGCTATTATTTTTCACAATACAACCTGTCATTCAAAGTTAGCGTAAACCATTAACGCTTAATAACGCCCCAGGGCTCCCATGATACTCGTTGAGTTAATGTGAATCCTGGGGCGTTTTTGTTTGGTGTTTTATTGATCGGCAGTAAGTTAATTAAGTAAATTTAATTAACTTACTTTAATATCGCTTCTACACTGAGAAGGATGCTACCGCTTTATCTAACGGTGTATGCTTAAGTAGGTACCGTCGCTATATATCCAATGTTAGCGAATGGTAGAAAGGTATTTACTCCTTATTTACAGCATGAGGTAAAGTTTTTTAAAACAATCAGGAGTGATAGGGATGAGTGAGTTCATTGTAAAACTACTGTGTGTTTTTTTCTTGGCTTCTCTGATAACAGCTTGTGGGTTAATTCAGTCAGGTGATGGGAACGATGATGACGATGAAGTTAGGGAGCTTACGCTAGTTGGCGATGATACATCGGTGTTTGGTGACGAGTTTGCCACTGCTGTGGGTGAGGGTGGCGGTGCTTTTGGTGGAGTCGGTATAGAGTGGGAATCAACGTCTAGTGATGATCTGATCACAAAAAACTTAAAGGTTTTGACCCTTGATAACGCGTTATTGTCTGTTACGTTTGTGGTGACAGTTGACGTTTCAGGAACTAACGAAGTGTATTCATATGAACTCTTATGTAATCCAGACCTGACTTTACCTGATGCGTGCAATGACGTAGATGTTCACAGTGACGAGGTGACCTTTGCAGACACTGTTTTGCCAAATCAAGATGACTCAAATGCTCTTACTCTTTCTGGGACATTAAGTTATCAAGACGACGCAAGTAAAGATGCTACTGGTTTAAGTGTTGTTGGCCCTTGTTCCGAAGATGTCTCTGAGCCAACCCTTTTTTCCGTTGTCACTACTTCATGTACCGGTAAAG
>NVVG01000114.1 GCA_002402125.1 Moraxellaceae bacterium | reverse complement strand
TGCCGCCGGACCCTCGTTGATGTTTAAAACCTTGCCAGTAGCCTTTAGTCAAATGCCTGGTGGCATCATCTTAGGCGGCATATTTTTTGTGCTCGTCACTTTTGCGGCCTGGACCTCGGCTATTTCATTGGCGGAGCCAGCCGTTGCTTGGATGGTAGAGACGGCTAACTTGTCTCGTGTTAAAGCAGCGTTGGTGGTGGGTATTCCTGTCTGGTTACTAGGTATTGTTTGCGCGTTGTCGCAGAATATTTGGTCGGACGTGACTATCTTGGGGTCTGATATATTGGATTTCTTGGATAAGCTGACGACAAATTTCATGTTGCCCTTAGGCGGGTTGTTGATTGCGATTTTTGCCGGCTGGATAATGCGACGCAGTCATGTGGTTAAGGAGATGAGGATGAAAAACTTCGCCTTGTTTAATATATGGATTATGACCATTCGGATTATCGCGCCGCTTGCCATTGGGTGGGTTATGTATAATTCGATGGAAGAATGGTGGGTTTTTATCAATCAGTGATTTAGGACTGCGCTATTTTAGTGCGGGTTTGGTGCGGGTTCAGTACAGGTTTCAGTGCGGGTTCAGTGCGCGAGTTTGGGCGCAGACGTAGTTTTATATTGTGGGCGGTAGCTATTGATGTCAGAAGAGATGATTCAAGTTGAGGTGGCGTATGCCTTGGCGGATAAACAAGCACTTATCGCAATTAGTGTGCAGAAAGGCACTACTATGTTCGATGCTGCTGTGCAATCCAACATAGTGGCTAAGTTTCCTGACCTGGATATCGATCTAGAGAGTACGCCAATGGGTATCTTTGGTAAAGCTGAGCGCAAACCTAAGGAGAGGGTGTTGGAAGAGGGGGAGCGGGTTGAAATCTACCGCCCGTTGATTGCCGATCCAAAAGAGGTCAGAAAACGTCGGGCGGCCGAGGCAAAAGCCAAGAGGGATAGCCAAGAGGGATAATAGTTAGGCTCTTATAAAGCCGCTTTTTAGGGGTTATCGAGCCTTAGGGCTGCGTCTCCTGGGTTTTGTGTGTTTGCTTTCGCCGGTTGCATCGGTCGATTTTTCGGCTGCGGTGGTGATGTTGGTTAAGCCGTTAGACTTGGCGATTTGTTGTACTAGGTCTTCGGTGACTTCTTTAGGGTTTCTAAACTCAGAATCGTCAATTTTCCGTAATCCACCTTGGTCAAAATATAAGGTCAAACGGTTCTCYACATACCCACCTTTACCGCTTTGGTAGCTATAGACATAGTCCCAGCGCCCGGGATTCATAGGGTCTTGAATGGCAGGGCTGCCTAGAACGTATTCCACTTGATTGGGTGTCATACCGAGCTTTAGTTTTTCTCGCGAGCCTTCGGTGATGATGTTTCCTTGACCAATGTCGATACGGAATACGCCAGGGAAACGTAAGCTACTGCATGCGGTAAGTGACGCAGTGAGCGTAAATAAGCTTAGTACTAAACAAAGTTGTATCAATTTTTGCATCTGGTGTAAGATTCCTCTAATGTTCCGGTCAACCAGCATCATACTTGATCTGGTGATCACAACACAATTCGATAGTATCAATTGGCTGCAGGTTTTTTATTTTATGGATAACCAAGAACTTCGTAATGTAGGGTTAAAAGTAACCTTGCCCCGTGTAAAAATCCTTCAAATCTTAGAGACTTCGGGCACTAAGCATATGAGCGCCGAAGATGTTTACAAGGCGCTGCTCGATCAAAATGACGATGTGGGTTTGGCAACGGTTTATCGGGTGTTAACTCAGTTTGAAACTGCCGGTTTGGTGATTCGACATAATTTTGATGGTGGCCATTCGGTATTCGAACTAGCCTCAGAAGAGCATCATGATCACATGGTGGTTATGGGCACTGGTGAAGTAATAGAGTTTCATGACAGTGAAATCGAGCGACTGCAAAAAGTCCTAGTGGAAGAGCACGGTTATGAATTGGTAGATCATAGCTTGGTGCTGTACGTTAAGAAAAAGTAGAGATTAGAAAAAATGGAGTTTAGAAAAAGTAGAGCAATAACCTAATCTGCCTCGTCGCTAATCTGTAATATTGCGGAATCATCCCTGATGATTTACCTCTGTGATGTGTGTATGAGCTCTGTGGCGTGAGCTAACGTTTGCTCGGTAATCGATAGCCCGCCCAGCATGCGCGCAATTTCCGTGACTTTTTCATCCTGTGAGAGCGGGCTGATGTCCGTAAAAGTGGCATTTTTGTTGGTTTGTTTATTGACGTGCAAATGATTGTGTCCCTGGGCTGCCACCTGAGGTAGGTGGGTGACACAGATAACTTGATTTTCGGTACCCAATTGGCGTAATAATTCGCCGACCACCTGCGCGACCCCGCCGCCAATGCCGACATCGACTTCATCAAAGATCAGTGTGGCGACATTGCTCTTTGCYGCACAAGCGACTTGGATAGAMAGGCTGATGCGMGAGAGTTCTCCCCCRGAGGCGACTTTGTTTAASGGTTTRCTGGGTTGCCCGGCRTTGGTTTGCACATGAAATTCAACGGATTCTAAACCATTGGCGTTTGGTTGTTGCTCAGGTAGAGGCGCTAAAACAATCGATACGTTGGCGCCTGGCATGCCAAGGTGTTGTATTTGTTCACTGATAATCTTGCTGAGTTTCTTGGCCTGTTGTTGGCGCTTTTTACTCAGTGATTGCGCTTTAGCTAAGAACTTTTGTTGGCACGCTGTTGCTAATGCGAGTAGTGCTTCAATTTTGTCATCACTGCCATCGATGGATGCCAATTCATCGGCGAGCGATTGATGCAGTGCGGGTAATTCATTGGGTGTTAAGCGATGTTTGCGTGCAAGCTGGTGGGCGCTGGCGATGCGTTGATCGACCGCTTGATAACGTTCGGGATCGATATCTAGAGTTGAGACGTAATGTTGAAGGCTGTCGGCGGCTTCTTGCAGTTGAATGTCTGCGCTGGTGACGAGTTCCAAGGTTTCGCTCAGCCCRTCATCTTGTTGTTTCATCTCGGTGATGATCTGTACTACGGAGGATATGTTGCTTAGTAATGTRCTGTCACTGTCTGATAATCGTTGCAATGCCTGATGACCTTGATKAATAAGGGTCTCTGAGTTTGCGAGTTTTTTATGTTCCTTCTCTAGCGCGGAAAACTCGTTAGGTTGCAGGTCTAGGGTTTCTAATTCGGATAGTTGAAAGCGTAGTAAGTCTGTTCTGTCGTTGAGTTCTTTGGCGTTGGTGCGCAGCTGTTGGTAAGCAGACTGTTTGTCTTGCCATTCACCGAAGGCGTCGAAAACTTCTTTGGCGAGACGGTTAAGGCCACCGAATTGGTCTAGTAATTGGCGGTGGGTTTCCCTTTTTAGTAGTGCGGTGTGTTCATGTTGGCCGTGAATAGATACCAGTAATTCCCCAAGATTTTTTAATGAAGACACGGGGGTAGGGCGACCGTTGATGTATGAGCGTGACCGGCCATCTTTATTGATCACTCGGCGTAGGATGCATTCGCCATCTTCATCTAGGTCATGTTGTTGTAACCAGGCGTTTGCCAGCTGATTGTGCTCAATATCAAAGCTTGCCAGGATGTCGGCCTTGGCTGCGCCATGTCTGACGCAGCCAGCATCTGATCGGTTGCCTAGCGCCAATCCGAGGGCGTCAATCATGATTGATTTACCGGCGCCGGTTTCGCCGGTGATGACACAGAGTTTATTGGGGATGTCTAAGTCTAGCGACTCAACGATGGCAAAATTTGAAATGTTAATATGAGAAAGCATAGATAGGGTTTCGGTTGCTGTAACATTGCTATGATCATATGCCAACCGTTGACTATTCGCTAGGGTATATTCGTTCGGGAATTCATTTATCCGGTAGCTTGGAATGTGAAAAAATGCCCCCATGCAATTAGAATGGTAGGCAAAATCTGTATGAATCATTGCAGCGTTATTGAGTACGTATTGTGTAAAGGTGTAGAAAATCCATGAGTTCAATCGACGATCGTCCATCCCTGGTATTAAAAGCATTGGTTGAACGCTATATCCATGACGGGATGCCGGTAGGCTCAAAGCGCCTGCTGCAAGACCTTGCTAACCCGGTAAGTTCTGCCACGGTGCGTAATGATATGGTGTTGCTGGAGGAAAAAGGCTTGCTGGCGTCGCCCCATACTTCGGCGGGACGGGTTCCTACTGAGCAGGGTTATCGGTTTTTTGTAGACAAATTAATGACCATGTCGCCGCTTACTTCCTCTAGTGTTAGTCATCTTCAGAGTCAATTGGCGCCGGATCAGACCCCTCATGAGTTGGTGGAGCGAGCCTCGAAAGCATTATCCGATATGACCTCGTTGGCGGGTGTTGTGGTTGCACCAAAGCAGGATATGTCTTGTTTACGGCAGGTGGAGTTTTTGCCATTGGCAGGCAAGCGGGTGCTGGTTATTTTGGTGTTGAATGAGAAAGACGTGCAGAACCGTGTTATCTGCCCGGATCGAGAATATAGCGAGCAAGAACTTCAGCAAATAGCCAATTACCTAAATCAACGCTTTGCTGGCGAGGGTCTGCATGCCATCAAGGATCAGGTACTTAATAGCATGCGGGCGGATAAGGTGGAAATGAGTCGTATGATGCAGATGGTTGTTGATATGGCGGCCAAGACTTTTGACGATGATGTTCATCAGCCAGAATGTGTCGTGAGTGGCCAGTCGAACCTTATTCAGATGGCGGGAGAAGGCGGTGCGGACCAGCTGCAGACGTTATTTGAGTCATTCCAGCAAAAGAAAGACCTGCTGCATTTGATGGATCATTGTGCAAGAGCGGATGGTATTCAGGTATTTATTGGCCAGGAATCTGGTTTTCAGGTGTTTGATGAATGCAGTATGGTAGCTGCACCCTATACCGATAGCGACCAGAACATATTAGGCGTGCTGGCGGTGATTGGTCCAAAAAGGATGCCCTATCAACAGGTTATCCCGATGGTTGATATGACAGCAAAAATCTTGAGCGCGGCCTTGAATCCTGCGGACTGACCCCCATATAGCCATCAATGATTAATTTAATGCAGCGACAACCTAATTAAGTTTGTCGCTGAGTCGTTTTAATGAATAGTGATTATTGTTTATTATCACTATTTCGTAGTGAATTTGAGAGTGAGAGTGGAGTTTATCTATGTCTAATGATGACGTAGCCAGCACAGAGCAAGAAGAGCCTGTTGTTGCAGAAGTAGAAGTATCGGATGTTGATGCGCAGGTGGTTGATGGAGCAGAGGCCGATGTAGCGGACGTTGAGGCCGCAGCAGAAGATCAGGCAGCTGAGGATGTTGAGGATGCTGAGGAGGCAAATGTCTCGATATCTGATTTAGAAAGCCAATTGGCTGCATCTCAAGCGAAGGTTCAAGACCAGCAAGATTCGGTGTTGCGTGCTCAAGCGGAAATGCAGAATGTACGTCGTCGTGCCGAGCGTGACGTGACCAATGCGCATAAATTTGCCTTAGATAAGTTTGCCTCTGACCTGTTGCCAGTGGTTGATACCCTTGAGAGAGCGTTACAGTCCGCCGCCGAAAGCGATGAGACCACCCGCGAAGGTGTTGAATTAACCTTAAAGATGCTGACGGACACGCTAAAGAAACACGGTGTCGAGCAGTTGGACCCAACGGGTGAGCCGTTTGATCCGGAAATGCATCAGGCCATGTCAATGCAACCGAATCCCGACATGGAGCCTAATACTGTCATGGCCGTGTTGCAGAAAGGGTATTCCTTGGGTGGCCGTTTGGTAAGGCCTGCGATGGTGATTGTGTCTCAGGCATAGCCGACAATAACGCTTGATTTTGTGTGGTTTTCATCTGCAAATTAGGGTTGAAATGTATAAGGCAGCCCCCATAGATAGAGTCAAGCGCAAGAAGTTTTAATGAATTAATTAATTATTTTACAATTAACTAAGAACCGGTGACCTGTCTGGCAGACACTGGCGTAACGTCGAACAAAGTCTGTCAGGGCTTTAAAATAGAGGTAAATGAAAATGGGTAAGATTATTGGCATCGATTTAGGCACTACCAACTCTTGTGTGGCGATTCTTGAGGGTGATAAACCAAAGGTTATTGAGAACAGTGAAGGCGATCGTACTACTCCTTCTATCATCGCTTTTAGCAGTGACGGAGAAACATTGGTTGGTCAGTCGGCTAAGCGTCAAGCGGTAACGAACCCTACCAATACCTTGTATGCGATTAAACGGTTAATCGGCCGTAACTTTACCGATAAAGAAGTTCAAAAAGATATTAAACGTGCACCATTTGCTATCGTGAAAGCGGATAACGGTGATGCATGGGTTGAGATTAATGGCGAAAAAACTGCGCCACCTCAGATCTCTGCTGAAGTACTCAAGAAAATGAAGAAAACCGCAGAAGACTACCTCGGTGAAGCTGTAACCGAAGCGGTTATTACTGTTCCTGCTTATTTTAATGATAGTCAGCGTCAAGCCACTAAAGATGCGGGTCGAATCGCCGGTTTAGAAGTTAAGCGTATCATCAACGAGCCGACTGCCGCAGCACTGGCTTATGGCATGGACAAAAAGCGTGGTGATACCACTATCGCTGTTTATGACCTGGGTGGTGGTACCTTTGATGTATCTATCATTGAAATCGCCGAAGTGGATGGTGAGCACCAGTTTGAAGTACTAGCCACTAACGGTGATACTCACTTGGGCGGGGAAGATTTTGACCTACGTTTGATTGAGTATCTAGCGGATGAGTTTAAGAAAGATACCGGCATTGATCTTCACAATGACCCTCTCGCATTGCAGCGTCTTAAAGAGGGTGCTGAGAACGCCAAGATTGAATTGTCTACAACCCAGCAAACTGAAGTGAACCTGCCGTATATCACGGCCGATGCTGCGGGTCCTAAGCACCTGGTCATTAAGTTAACTCGAGCCAAGTTAGAGTCATTGGTTGAAGAGCTAGTGGTTGGAACCATCAAACCTTGCCAGACGGCGTTAGATGATGCGGGCCTTAGCCCATCAGAGATTGATGATGTTATCTTGGTTGGTGGTCAGACACGTATGCCGATGGTGCAAGCTGAAGTAGAAAAATTCTTCGGTAAAGAGCCACGTAAAGATGTTAACCCGGATGAAGCGGTTGCCATGGGTGCCTCTATTCAAGGCGCAGTATTAGCCGGTGATGTAACTGACGTATTGTTGTTGGATGTTACGCCATTAACATTGGGAATTGAGACCATGGGTGGTGTGATGACGCCGGTGATCGAAAGAAATACCACCATCCCTACGAAGAAGTCACAAGTCTTCTCTACTGCAGATGATAACCAGGCCGCGGTTACGGTTCATGCTCTACAGGGTGAGCGTAAGCAAGCCTCGGGTAACAAATCATTGGGTCGTTTTGATCTTACGGAAATTCCACCAGCACCTCGTGGTATGCCGCAAATCGAAGTAACTTTTGACCTTGATGCTAACGGTATTCTTAATGTATCCGCTAAAGATAAGGCCACCGGTAAAGAGCAAACTATTGTGATTAAAGCTTCTGGCGGTTTGTCGGATGAAGAAGTTGATCAAATGGTACGTGATGCCGAAGCGAATGCCGATGAAGATAAGAAGTTTGAAGAGTTAGTCGGGGCTCGAAATACTGCCGATGGCCTTGTGCATGCTAGTAAGAAAACGCTTGAAGAAGCCGGCGATAAAGCGACTGAAGATGAGAAAACGGCCATCGAAGCAGCGATCGCTGAATTAGAAGAAGCGATTAAAGGTGATGATAAAGAAGCCATGGAAACCAAGTCAGCGGCGCTTACCGAAGCGAGTTCTGGTTTAGCGCAAAAGCTCTATGCCGAACAGCAAGCACAAGCGGGTGCAGGTGACGGTGCAGAAGCTCCTGATATGGGTGGCGCACAATCAGAAGAGGCATCTGCGGCTCCTGATGATGATGTGGTTGATGCTGAGTTTGAAGAAGTTGACGATAAGAAATAAGCGTCACTTTTCATGGCTTAGCGCGTGATTTAGAACGTAGTACAGTATACGCGGGAGCTTTCTCCCGCGTTGCTATATCTGGAATTTGAATAATTGAGTGTTGGTTGAGAGCATGGCAAAACAAGACTTCTATGAGCTTCTAGGTGTTGCAAAAGATGCAACTCCTCAAGAAATGAAAAAATCCTATCGTCGCAAGGCGATGAAATATCATCCGGACAGAAATCCGGATGATAAAGCGGCTGAGGAAAAGTTTAAGGAAATCAGCGAAGCTTATGAAATTTTGTCTGATGATCAAAAGCGTGCTGCTTATGATCGTTATGGCCATGCGGGTATTGAAGGAAACGCTGGCGCGCATGCTGCCGGAGCCGGCAACTTCGCCGACATTTTTGGTGATGTGTTTGGTGACATATTTGGTGGTGGTGGCGGCGGTCGCGGCGGTGCTAGCTCCCGTAGCAACCGTGGCTCGGATCTACGTTATACCTTAGAGCTGAATTTAGAGGATGCGGTTAAAGGCACCACGGTTGAGATTCAAGTGCCTACTTTGGTAACGTGCGACCCTTGTGGCGGATCTGGTGCTAAGAAAGGAACCTCGCCGGTTACTTGTCAAACCTGTGGCGGGGCTGGTCAGGTACGTATGCAGCAAGGTTTCTTTTCTGTGCAGCAAACCTGCCCAACCTGTCGTGGCCAAGGTAAATCAATCAAAGACCCCTGTCGCGAGTGTCATGGCCAAGGTCGTAAAGAAAAACGTAAAAAGCTCTCCGTTAAGATACCGCCAGGCGTGGACACTGGCGATAGAATTCGCTTAGCGGGTGAAGGTGAGGCTGGGTCTCACGGTGGCTCCTCCGGTGATTTGTATGTGCAAGTTGCAGTAAAAGATCACGCTATTTTTAAGCGTGAAGGTAAAGACTTGTATACCGAAGTGCCCATTAGTTTTGTTGACGCGGCCATTGGTGGCGAGCTGGAAGTGCCGACCCTTGATGGGCGGGTGAAGCTTAAAATTCCTGCGGAATCGCAAACTGGCAAATTATTTAGAATGCGTGGCAAAGGCGTAGCACCGGTAAGAGGTGGCGGTCCAGGAGACCTGTTGTGCCGTGTTATCTTGGAGACTCCAGTTAATCTTAATAAACGCCAAAAAGAACTTTTAAGAGAATTTCAGGTGAGCTTAGAAAAAGAAGCGGGCCGCCAGTCGCCGAAAAAACATGGTTGGTTTGATGGTGTTAAAAAATTCTTTGATGAAATGTTATAAGGGAATCCTACGTGAATAACACAAATGTACGTGTTGCCGTTATTGGGGCGGCTGGCCGAATGGGGCGAGCGTTAATCGAAGCAGTAACCGCCGGTGACGGTGTTGAATTAACCGCCGCTATTGATCTCCCGGGTAATTCCTTGCTGGGAGCGGACGCGGGTGAGCTAGCAGGCATTGGTAAACTGGATGTTGTGTTGGTTGATAATTTGGCCGCCGTGGTTGATTCGTTTGATGTGTTGATAGACTTTACCGCACCCGATGCGACGGTAGAAAATGCAAAATTCTGTGCTGAAAATGGCAAAAAAATGGCCATTGGTACCACTGGACTGACGGATGCTCACAAGGTGGGTCTGACTGAGAGTGCCGAAAAAACCGCCATCATGTTTGCGCCTAACATGAGTATGGGGGTGAACCTGTGCTTTAAGTTGCTTGAGATGGCGGCGAAAGTGTTGGGTGATGAAGTGGATATCGAAATAATCGAAGCCCATCATCGTCATAAAGTTGATGCGCCTTCCGGTACGGCTTTGCGTATGGGTGAGGTGATGGCGGATGTGTTGGGCCGAAACCTTGAAGAGGTTGCCGTTTACGGTCGTGAGGGTCACACCGGTGAGCGAGACCGTAAGACCATCGGTTTTGAGACCATTCGTGCGGGTGACATTGTGGGTGAGCATAAGGTCATGTTTGCGGCGGACGGCGAGCGGATTGAGATCTCCCATATCGCCACTAGTCGAATGAATTTTGCCCGTGGCGCCGTTCGAGCCTGTGGCTGGTTAAAAGATAAGAATACCGGCTTATTTGATATGCAAGATGTGTTAGGTCTTAAATAAACCTGACGTTCTGGTTGAATGTTAGGCCATGAGCCTAGATTGAGCTAAATTCATAGACTGTACCCCTACATTTCTATAGAATACGCTCCGATCAGATAATGGTCGAGGTGCATGATTTTACCTGCTTGGTGGTACTAACATGGTATTAGCCCTTGATAACCCAAGGGAAGTACAATTTAGGCTGCTGTATAGTCGGTAAGTCGCTGGCAAACCTCTAAAACCTGCCAACATTGATTTGCAGGTGACCAAAAGTGACGTGACATGAAGAAGCGGGATTGAGCCAATAACTCATCTCGCTTTTTTGCAGATAACCGTTACGTATGATCATTCACTTTCCCATTCCTATGACCAGTGGAGGTTGGCTTGAATACACCAGCCATTTTGGCCCTGGAAGACGGCACCGTCTTTCGTGGTATATCTATTGGCGCAGATGGACAGTCTGTTGGCGAAGTCGTTTTTAATACTGCACTTACCGGCTACCAAGAGATTTTAACTGATCCGTCTTATGCCCGTCAGATGGTAACTCTGACATATCCACATATCGGGAATACCGGTGTTAATGATGAGGATGAAGAATCCTCCAAAATTTGGGCTGCAGGCCTGATTATTCGCGATCTACCTTTGCTCGCAAGTAGCTGGCGTAAGCAGGCGAGCTTGGATGAGTATTTGCGAGATCGTGATGTGGTCGGTATCGCCGACATCGATACCCGTAAGCTAACGCGTATTCTACGTGAAAAAGGCGCTTTGGGTGGTTGCATCCAAGCCGGTAATATCGATGAAGCCAGTGCTATTGCCGCCGCCAAAGAATTTGCCGGCCTAAAAGGCATGGACTTGGCGAAGGAAGTCACCACATCGGAAGCCTATCCATGGGCAGAAGGTAGCTGGGATATACGATCGGGGCATCAGGTTTTTGCTGGGGAAAAGCCCTACAAAGTTGTCGCTTACGATTTTGGGGTAAAAAGAAATATCTTGCGCATGTTAGTCGATCGCGGTTGTGATCTGACGGTTGTGCCAGCGCAGACACCTGCCGCCGACGTCTTAGCAATGAATCCTGATGGTGTGTTTTTATCCAATGGCCCGGGTGACCCAGAGCCTTGTGACTATGCCATATCTGCTATCCAGTCGATTTTGGAAACTGACATCCCTACCTTTGGTATCTGTCTTGGCCATCAGTTGCTAGCGTTAGCAAGTGGTGCAAGCACACTAAAGATGAAGTTTGGTCACCATGGTGCAAATCACCCAGTGCAAAATTTGGATGATAATACTGTGTTGATCACGAGTCAGAACCACGGTTTTGCCGTTGATGAAGATGGCATGCCGGGCAATCTGCGGGTGACACACAAATCTCTGTTTGATGGGTCGCTGCAGGGTATTCATCGTACCGATAAACCGGCGTTTGGTTTTCAGGGGCACCCAGAAGCGAGTCCTGGGCCTCACGATGCGAGTCCGTTATTCGATCACTTTATCGAGTTAATGGCTGAGCGCAAAAGCTAGGCGATAATAGAAAAAGCACAGTTTCGAAAGGCGGTGCTGCCATAGTGGTTTGCTAGCGTTACAGATGAGAAACTGTTGCGTATTATAGAAAATAACGAATAGAAATTAACGAATAGAAACTACCCGGGCAAGATTCATTGTCGCGGGATTAAGTTGACGAGTTTTTAAGATGCCAAAACGTTCCGACATAAAAAGTATTCTAATCTTGGGTGCTGGCCCTATTGTTATTGGCCAGGCGTGTGAGTTTGATTATTCCGGTGCACAAGCTTGTAAGGCGTTAAGGGAAGAGGGGTATCGTGTGATACTGGTTAACTCAAACCCTGCGACCATTATGACTGATCCATCGATGGCCGATGCAACCTATATTGAGCCCGTTGAATGGGAAACGGTTGCTAAAGTTATTGAGATCGAGCGCCCAGATGCTTTGTTACCTACGATGGGTGGGCAAACCGCGTTAAACTGTGCGTTGGACCTGGACAAGCATGGGGTGTTAGAAAAGTTTGGCGTCGAAATGATTGGGGCAACCAAGGACGCAATCGATAAAGCGGAAGATCGTGATCGTTTTGATAAGGCGATGAAGAAAATTGGTCTTGAGACGCCGCAATCTGCTATTGCCCATAGCTTGGAAGAAGCGCTGGAGGCGCTGGAGGTGTTAGGTTTTCCTAGCATCATACGACCCTCTTTTACGATGGGTGGGAGTGGTGGTGGAATTGCCTATAACCGCGAAGAGTTTGTTGAAATCTGCAATCGTGGTTTGGATTTATCCCCAACCAGCGAGCTGTTAATCGATAAGTCATTGATTGGTTGGAAAGAATATGAAATGGAGGTGGTACGAGACAAGAATGATAATTGCATCATTATTTGTACCATCGAAAACATTGATGCCATGGGTGTTCATACCGGCGACTCAATTACCGTTGCTCCTGCGCAAACCTTAACGGATAAAGAATATCAAATCATGCGTAATGCCTCCTTGGCGGTATTGCGAGAGATCGGTGTTGAAACCGGTGGTTCTAATGTGCAGTTTGGTATGTGTCCAGAGACTGGGCGTCTTGTTGTTATCGAAATGAACCCTCGTGTATCACGCTCCTCGGCATTGGCATCAAAGGCGACGGGTTTCCCTATTGCCAGAGTGGCTGCAAAGCTGGCAATTGGTTATACCCTTGATGAGTTGCAAAATGAAATTACCGGTGGCAAAACCCCGGCATCATTTGAGCCATCAATTGATTATGTTGTTACCAAGATACCACGCTTTAATTTTGAAAAATTCCCAAAAGCGGATTCCGTACTGACGACTCAGATGAAGTCAGTGGGTGAAGTGATGGCGATTGGTCGCACCTTCCAAGAATCGATGCAAAAAGCGTTAAGAGGATTGGAAGTTGATAGGAATGGCTTTGACCCTCTATTGGATCTTGGTGCCGATGACGTGGATGCTACGTTGCGCAGGGAACTTACTAATCCTGGGCCCGACAGAATATGGTATGTGGCGGATGCATTCCGTGCAGAGATGTCTATTGATGAAGTTTACGAACTCAGTGGCATTGATCCTTGGTTTTTGGCGCAGATAGCCGACCTGGTAGTAACCGAGAACGAGTTAGGTTCACTGGCGCTTGCGGATCTTACCAAAGACAAATTATGGCGAATAAAGCGTAAGGGATTTTCTGATTTACGTCTGGCAGATTTGTTAAATGTATCTGAAAACCTCATTCGCCAGCGTCGAAAAGAGTTGGGTGTGTTGCCAACTTATAAGCGTGTTGATACCTGTGCTGCGGAATTCTCTACCTCGACTGCTTATATGTATTCGACTTATGAAGAAGAGTGCGAAGCCAATCCTAGTGATCGAGATAAGATCATGATATTGGGTGGCGGACCAAACCGTATCGGCCAGGGGATCGAATTTGATTATTGCTGTGTGCATGCGGCATTAGCCATGCGTGAAGATGGTTATGAGACCATCATGGTTAACTGTAATCCTGAGACGGTGTCTACTGATTACGATACCTCTGATCGTTTGTACTTTGAGCCGGTTACCTTGGAAGATGTGTTGGCCATTGTTGATATTGAAAAACCGAAAGGTGTGATTGTTCAGTATGGTGGGCAGACACCGCTAAAATTAGCCCGTGATTTGGAAATTGCCGGTGTGCCTATTATTGGTACTAGCCCAGAATCTATCGACAAAGCAGAAGATAGAGAGCGTTTTCAGCAGATGATTGAGCGTTTGAATCTAAAGCAGCCACCCAATAGAACCGCGAGAAATCCAGAAGTGGCGGTGCGTTATGCTGAAGAGATTGGCTACCCATTAGTGGTAAGGCCTTCCTATGTGTTAGGTGGCCGCGCAATGGAAATTGTCTACAACGAAAAAGAATTGCGTCGTTATATGACAGAAGCGGTGCAAGTATCTAACGATGCGCCGGTGTTATTGGACCGTTTCTTAGATGATGCTATTGAAGTTGATCTTGATGCCATCTGTGATGGTACGGACGTTACCATTGGTGGCATTATGCAGCATATTGAGCAGGCCGGTGTGCACTCTGGTGACTCGGCTTGTTCGTTTCCACCGTACAATCTAAGTGTAGAATTACAAGATGTCATGCGCGACCAAGCCAAGCGAATGGCATTGGAATTGGGTGTGGTTGGATTGATGAATGTGCAGTTTGCGGTAAAAGGTGAAGACGTTTATGTGTTAGAGGTTAATCCTCGTGCATCACGAACGGTACCTTTTGTATCGAAATGTATTGGTCAGTCTTTGGCTAAGATCGCCGCGCGCTGTATGGCGGGCACTTCGCTGGAAGAGCAATCTTTCACTGAAGAAATTATTCCTAAACTCTATAATGTGAAGGAGGCAGTATTTCCTTTCGCTAAATTCCCCGGTGTGGATCCTATCTTAGGGCCAGAAATGAAGTCCACCGGT
>NVVG01000113.1 GCA_002402125.1 Moraxellaceae bacterium | reverse complement strand
GCCGATTCAACCAACCAACGCATAGCCAATGCCGTACGTCGACTAGGACGAACTTCAACAGGCACCTGGTAAGTAGCACCACCAACACGGCGAGACTTAACCTCAACGAGAGGGCGCAATGCTTCAAGCGCCTTCTCAAACATCTCTACTGGCTCATTCTCTTGACGCTCAGCAACTTGATCCAAGGCACCATAGACAATTTTCTCTGCAACTGACTTCTTGCCACTAACCATTACGTGGTTAATGAATTTGGCCAGGATTTGGCTCCCATGCTTGGGATCCGGTAAAATTTCGCGTTTTGCGACAACTCTTCTTCTAGGCATAACTAATTCCTAATTTCTTCAGGTTTATCCAAGACGATAGCTTGGCCTTAATTCCCCACATTAAGCAGGGGCATAGCGCATTGCAGGTTGTTTCTAACCTGTATTACGACTTAGGCCTTTTTGTACCGTACTTAGAACGACCTTGTTTCCGATCGGCCACTCCAGCCGTATCTAGGGTACCGCGAACCGTATGATAACGTACGCCAGGCAAATCTTTTACACGACCACCACGAATCAAGATTACGCTGTGTTCCTGCAAATTGTGGCCTTCACCACCAATGTAGGATGTCACTTCATAACCATTCGTAAGTCGAACACGCGCCACTTTACGTAGAGCAGAGTTTGGCTTTTTAGGGGTCGTTGTATAAACGCGAGTACATACACCTCGTCGCTGCGGACAGCTCTGAAGCGCGGGAACGTCACTYTTTGCCACTTGACGCTTACGCGGCTTCCGAACCAATTGGTTGATCGTTGCCATGTAGCAATTACTCCAAGTATCNTTTAAWCAATGCGAAAAATCTCGCMACCCCCTATYKTTAGGGGATGCGAGATTTTATAGATGGTTTCGACCTATGTCAATACCACTGTGGAGGGCACCTGCATGCCCCCCGGTCATCCAACCAGGTTATTCACCCGATGAATTCAGCGCTTCACTCAACGCTAGAGCTGCATCATCTGCAGTAAACTCTGGCGCTTGCTCAGGGCCATTCTTCGCAAGCTCACGCTTGCGTCGACGCTCTGCATGGTAAGCGAAGCCCGTACCTGCTGGAATTAAGCGTCCAACAACCACGTTTTCTTTCAATCCGCGAAGATCATCTGCTTTGCCGGTTACAGCTGCTTCCGTCAATACGCGGGTAGTTTCTTGGAAAGATGCGGCAGAAATAAACGATTCTGTCGATAGGGATGCTTTAGTTATACCCATCAACACGCGGTCATATCTTGCAGCAAATTTGCCATCTTTTTCTAATATCTCAGTCTCATCCAGCACTCGTGCAAGCTCTGCTTGCTCGCCACGGATAAAGACTGAGTCATTACTCTCAGTTATCTCTACTTTACGTAGCATCTGACGCACAATAACTTCGATATGTTTATCGTTAATTCCTACACCCTGTAGACGATATACGTCCTGGACTTCATTAACGATATAGTTAGCCATCGCTCGAACTCCTTTTAAGCGCAGGATATCGTGCGGGTTAGGCGGTCCATCAGAAACGATTTCCCCCTTCTCTACACGCTCACCTTCGAACACGTTTAGCTGACGCCATTTAGGAATAAGCTCTTCGTAGTGATCACCCTCATCCGGGGTGATAACCAAACGCACCTTACCTTTGGTTTCTTTACCGAAGCTCACCATACCCGAAACCTCAGCCATGATTGAGGATTCTTTTGGCTTCCGCGCTTCAAACAAGTCGGCAACACGTGGCAAACCACCGGTAATATCTCGAGTTTTCGAGCTTTCCTGCGGTATTCTTGCTATTACATCACCAGCACCCAGCTTTCCGCCATCCTCCAGCTGAATAATACTGTTGGGGGGTAAGAAATATTGCGCCAGCGTATCACTACCTGGCATCTTAATCGCTTCATTGTTAGCGTCTAATAAACGCACCAACGGCCGTCTTTCTTTACCCGAAGCCGGTCTATTTTTTGGATCTATAACTTCATAGTTAGTCAAACCGGTCAGGTCATCCGTTTGCTTCTTAACCGTAATACCTTCTTCAAAATCACTAAAATTAGCAAAACCTGCCACTTCCGTGATAATGGGGTGTGTATGCGGGTCCCAGCTTGCAATGATCTGGCCTGGCTCAATTTTATCACCTTCATTGATGGTGATAACGGAACCGTAGGGCAATTTATAGCGCTCACGCTCTCGACCACGTTCATCGGCAATGGCTAATTCACCAGAACGAGAAACAGCAACCAGATCACCATTTTCTTGAGTTACTGTCTTCAGGTTATGCAAACGAACCTTGCCGCCATTTTTAACCTGAACGTTACTGACCGCCGACGCTCTGGATGCCGCGCCACCAATATGGAAGGTACGCATGGTCAACTGTGTGCCCGGCTCTCCGATAGATTGTGCAGCAATAACGCCAACCGCCTCGCCTATGTTGATCAAATGACCACGGGCTAGGTCTCTGCCGTAACAGGCTCGGCAAACGCCATAGCGAGTATCACAGGCAATTGGGGAGCGACAAAATATTTCGTCGACACCCATGGCTTCGAGATCTCGAACCCACTTCTCATCGATCAGCGTACCGGCAGCAACCGCAACTTCACCATCGGTACCCGGCTTGATAACATCTGCTGCAACCGTACGACCCAAGACTCGCTCACCCAACGGCTCAACAATATCACCACCTTCAATAAGTGGTGTCATCGGTAAACCATGAGTTGTGCCACAGTCATCTTCGGTAACGACAAGATCTTGTGCCACATCGACCAAACGACGAGTCAAATAACCGGAGTTGGCGGTTTTTAACGCGGTATCGGCAAGGCCTTTACGCGCGCCGTGAGTAGAAATAAAGTACTGCAGTACACTTAGACCTTCACGGAAATTGGCGGTAATGGGCGTCTCGATGATTGAACCATCGGGCTTAGCCATCAAACCACGCATACCCGCTAACTGACGAATCTGGGCTTGAGATCCACGTGCGCCAGAATCGGCCATCATAAAGATAGAGTTAAACGACATCTGCTCTTCTAGTTCACCTTTTTTATTCACCACCATTTCAGTAGAGAGGCCGTCCATCATGGCCTTAGCAACCATGTCATTGGTACGCGACCAGATATCGATAACCTTGTTATAACGTTCGCCCTGAGTAACTAGACCGGAAGCAAATTGATCTTCAATTTCGCGAACTTCATCATCAGCCTCGCTAATGATACGTGCCTTCTCGTCGGGTATCCGCATATCATTAATACCAACGGACGAACCGGATGATGTTGCCTGCCTAAAGCCCATGTACATCAATTGATCGGCAAAGATAACGGAAGGTTTTAGGCCTAAGCGTCGATAGCACTGATTAATTAGACTAGAGATAGCTTTTTTCGTCATCGGCTTATTGATAACGTCAAAAGGCAAACCTTTAGGTACGATGTCCCATAACAAAACACGGCCCGCGGTGGTATCAACAATCATGGTGGACTCGTTGACGTCACCGTTTTCTTCTTTTACTGATTGCGTTATACGAACCTTAATACGCGCATGTATGTGTACCGCCTCGTTCGCCAGGGCGCGCTGTACTTCTTTAGTATCAGCAAACACCATGTCCTCACCCTTGGCATTAACACGTTCACGAGTGGAATAATATAAGCCCAGCACAACATCCTGTGATGGTACTATAATCGGCTCACCGTTCGCTGGCGACAATATATTGTTGGTAGACATCATCAACGCTCGCGACTCTAACTGCGCCTCCAACGTCAACGGTATATGTACCGCCATTTGATCGCCATCGAAGTCGGCGTTAAACGCCGAACAGACTAATGGGTGCAACTGAATCGCCTTACCTTCAATCAATACCGGTTCAAATGCTTGGATGCCTAAACGGTGAAGTGTTGGTGCGCGGTTTAACAGTACCGGATGCTCACGAATAACTTCCGCCAAAATATCCCATACTTCTGCGGTTTCACGCTCCACCATCTTTTTAGCAGCCTTGATGGTAGTGGCTATGCCGCGCAACTCAAGCTTGCTAAAAATAAAAGGTTTAAACAATTCCAACGCCATTTTCTTCGGCAAACCGCACTCATGCAATTTAAGTGTTGGCCCCACCACGATAACCGAACGACCAGAATAGTCGACTCGCTTACCCAACAGGTTTTGACGGAAACGACCCTGCTTACCTTTGATCATGTCTGCCAAAGATTTCAAAGGACGCTTGTTAGAACCGGTAATTGCTCGTCCACGACGACCATTATCTAACAATGCATCAACAGATTCTTGCAACATGCGTTTTTCGTTACGAACAATGATGTCCGGCGCATTAAGATCCAACAATCGCTTAAGACGATTGTTACGGTTAATAACCCGGCGATATAGATCGTTAAGATCTGAAGTCGCAAAACGACCGCCATCCAAAGGAACCAAAGGACGCAAATCAGGTGGTAGTACGGGTAGTACGGTGAAGATCATCCATTCAGGATCGTTGCCTGATTCATGGAACGCTTCCATTAACTTCAAACGCTTACTGATCTTTTTGCTTTTGGTCTCTGAAGTAATGGTAGGTAGCTCTTCGCGCATCTCTTGGATTTCGCGGGGCATATCCATATCGTTAAGCAAACGCTTAACCGCCTCTGCACCCATCATCGCTTCGAATTCGTCGCCAAACTCTTCAAGCGCTTCGTAGTACTGCTCGTCATTCAGCATCTGGCCACGCTCAAGAGAGGTAGTACCAGGTTCAATCACAACGAACGATTCAAAATACAACACTCGCTCAATATCACGCAAGGTCATATCCAGCAACAAACCAATACGGGATGGAAGTGACTTTAAAAACCAAATGTGTGCGACAGGGCTTGCTAAGTCAATATGACCCATGCGGTCCCGTCGTACTTTAGACAGTGTCACTTCGACACCACACTTCTCGCAGATAACTCCACGATGCTTTAAACGCTTGTACTTACCACACAAGCATTCGTAATCTTTAATGGGCCCAAAAATACGCGCACAAAACAAACCATCTCTTTCTGGCTTGAAAGTACGATAGTTAATAGTTTCTGGTTTCTTTACTTCACCAAACGACCAGGAACGGATCATTTCTGGTGATGCTAAACCGATTCTTATACGTTCAAATTCTTGGTCTTGGCCTTGCGTCTTTAACAGATTCAGTAGATCTTTCACTGAAAACCCTCCAGTTGGAGATTGTTAGGCGGGCTAAATAGCCCACCGTATATTCTAAGTTTGTCTGAACTCAACTTACTCTAAATTCGACGTTGTCTACACTCGACTTTGTCAAAATTTAAACGGCTGGGTTAATCGCTCTCTAGTTCCATATCGATACCGAGAGAACGAATTTCCTTAACGAGTACGTTAAAGGATTCAGGCATACCAGGTTCCATTCGATGATCGCCATCCACAATGTTCTTGTAGATTTTGGTTCGACCATTAACGTCATCAGACTTAACGGTAAGCATTTCTTGTAGAGTATATGCAGCACCATATGCTTCCAGTGCCCACACTTCCATCTCTCCGAAACGCTGACCACCAAATTGGGCTTTACCACCCAATGGCTGCTGGGTAACCAGACTATAGGATCCCGTTGAACGGGCATGCATCTTATCGTCAACCAAATGGTTAAGCTTAAGCATATACATGTAACCAACAGTTACCTGACAATCAAATTGGTCGCCAGTACGCCCATCATACAAGGTCATCTGGCCGGTTTCTGGCTGTCCGCCCAACTTGAGCATCTGACGTATTTGAGATTCATTAGCCCCATCGAATGCAGGCGTCGCCATTGGCACACCTTTACGCAAGTTGATTGCTAAGGACTTAATCTCTTCATCACTGAAGCTATCAAGATCTTCAGTCCGACCACCAACACCGTTATAAACCTTATCAAGGAACTCTCGAATCTCAGCAACTTCACGCTTTTCCTTTAGCATGTCGTTGATTCGTTCTCCCAACCCGTGGGCTGCGAGACCTAGGTGAGTTTCAAGGATCTGACCTACGTTCATTCGAGAGGGAACACCGAGAGGATTAAGAACCACATCAACCGGTACGCCATCCGCATTATGAGGCATATCTTCGACTGGCATAATTACGGAAATTACACCTTTGTTTCCGTGACGACCGGCCATCTTATCACCAGGTTGAACCCGGCGCCGAATCGCTAGATAGACTTTAACGATTTTAAGTACACCGTGAGCGAGATCATCACCGCAGACTATTTTACGTTTTTTGTCGTTAAGTTTTTCTTCTTGCTCATCTCGTACAGTGGCAAGATGCTGTTGTGCTAACGCTATTTGTTCAGCCGCAGCATCGTCATCTAAACGAATATCAAACCACTGCACTGGATCAAGGGCATCCAACATGTCCTGGGTTAACAGATCACCTTTTACCAGGTCCGCTCCACCAGATATCTTTTGGCCAACGATAGCCTTAGCAAGACGAGACAAAGTCGCACTTTGAATGATACGGAATTCGTCATTCAAATCTTTCCGGAAATCATCGATCTGGGTATTTTCGATATCGACAGCACGCGGATCTTTCTCGACACCATCACGAGTAAATACCTGAACGTCGATTACCGTACCCTTTACACTGGTTGGTATACGTAATGAGGTATCCTTAACATCTGATGCTTTTTCACCAAAGATCGCTCTTAGCAGTTTTTCTTCTGGGGTTAATTGCGTCTCACCTTTTGGTGTAACCTTGCCAACAAGAATATCCCCAGGTCCAACCTCTGCTCCAACATGCACTATGCCGGACTCGTCAAGCTTGGCTAAAGCAGCCTCACCAACGTTTGGAATATCAGCGGTAATTTCTTCAGACCCAAGCTTGGTATCTCGAGCAACACAGGTAAGCTCTTGAATATGAATCGTAGTAAAACGATCCTCCTGAATAACTCGCTCCGAGATCATGATAGAATCTTCGAAGTTGTAGCCATTCCAAGTCATGAAGGCCACACGCATATTTTGGCCTAGCGCTAGCTCACCCATATCTATTGATGGGCCATCAGCCAACACGTCACCCCGAGCAATCACATCACCAACACTGACAAGAGGTCGCTGGTTAATACAGGTGTTTTGGTTTGACCGGGTATATTTGGTCAAATTATAGATATCAACCCCTGCATCGGCTTCACCGATTTCATCATCATGTGCACGCAATACAATACGTGCCGCATCAACCCGATCAACAATGCCGCCACGTCTAGCTACCTGACACACGCCAGAGTCACGGGCCACAACGGCTTCCATGCCAGTACCAACAAGCGGCTTGTCCGCTATTAGTGTAGGCACGGCTTGACGCTGCATGTTAGATCCCATCAAAGCCCGGTTAGCATCATCGTGCTCTAGGAAAGGAATCATCGAGGCCGCCACAGAAACAACCTGGCGCGGCGATACATCCATAAAGGTCACATTGTCTGCTGTTGTAACGGTAAATTCATTTTTATGACGTACTGCGACTAAATCTTCTGTGAGATTACCGTTTTCATCTTGCTCGGCGTTGGCCTGAGCAATCACGTAATCGCTTTCTTCAATCGCAGAAAGATAGACGACGTCATCGAGAACTTTACCGTCTTTTACTTTTCGATAAGGACTTTCAAGAAAACCGTAAGAGTTAGTACGCGCAAAAGATGCCAGCGAGTTAATCAAACCAATGTTTGGTCCTTCAGGGGTTTCGATCGGACATACACGACCGTAGTGCGTTGGATGTACATCACGCACCTCGAATCCTGCACGCTCTCGAGTCAAACCACCGGGCCCTAAGGCTGATACACGACGCTTATGCGTCACCTCAGATAGCGGATTGTTTTGATCCATAAACTGAGATAACTGACTGGATCCAAAAAACTCCTTAACTGCAGCCGCAACCGGCTTGGCATTTATCAAATCCTGTGGCATCAAGCCTTCACTTTCAGCCAAGCTCAAGCGCTCTTTAACCGCGCGCTCAACACGAACCAGACCGACGCGGAATTGGTTCTCAGCCATTTCACCAACAGATCGCACTCGGCGATTACCAAGGTGATCGATATCATCAACGATACCTTTACCGTCACGAATATCGATCAAGTGCTGAAGCACTAAAACGATATCGTCTTTATTTAGCGTGCCTTCACCAATAATTTCTTCTCTACCAATACGCCGATTGAATTTCATCCGACCTACTGCAGACAAATCATAACGCTCTGGAGCAAAAAACAGGTTTTTGAATAAGTTTTCTGCAGCGTCTTTAGTTGGCGGCTCACCAGGGCGCATCATGCGGTAAATTTCTACCAGCGCTTCAAGTGGGGTTTTTGCAGAATCGGAACGCAACGTATCTGAAATAAACGAACCACGATCCAGCTCATTGGTGTATAGCGTTTCGATAGCGGCAACTCCACCATCAACTAATTTATCTAAGACTTCTTCGCTAATCAGGGTATTACAGTCAACTAAGATTTCACCAGTAGCCGTATCGATAACATTCTTGGCAATCACTTTGTCGATCAAATATTCTCTAGGCACTTCTAGATATTTAAGTTCGACCTTTTCCATTTTTTTGATATGGCGAGCAGTTACTCGGCGACCGACTTCAACAATAACTTCATCGCCGGCTTTTATATCAAATAATGCAACATCACCACGAAGACGCTCAGGGATCAACTCGAGCTTAAACACGCCATCGTCAATAGTGACATTGTTAGTCTCGAAGAACATGTCTAACATTTCTTCGGAGTCGTAACCGAGTGCCCGAAGAAGAATAGTGGCGGGCAATTTTCTGCGTCGATCTATACGGACAAATACTAGATCTTTAGCATCAAATTCAAAATCCAACCATGAGCCACGGTAAGGAATTACCCGGGCAGAATACAACAACTTGCCTGATGAATGGGATTTACCTTTATCATGATCAAAGAACACGCCAGGCGAACGGTGTAACTGAGAAACGATAACCCGCTCTGTACCATTGATAACGAATGTACCGTTATCCGTCATCAAGGGCATCTCACCCATATAGACTTCTTGTTCTTTGATATCTTTAATCGCCTTATTGGACGATTCTTTATCGTAAATAATAAGTCGAATTTTTACTCGCAAAGGAGCTGAGTAAGTTGCTCCGCGTAGTTGGCACTCTTTTACATTAAACGCTGGCTTGCCTAGATTATACTCGACGTACTCTAGCGCCGCATTCCCGGAATAACTCGCAATAGGGAAAACAGACTTAAACGCTGCTTGCAAACCATCGTCAATACGACTTGACGCCTTTGAATCTTCTTGTAAAAACTTTCGATATGACTCCATTTGGATAGCTAGAAGGTAAGGTACCTCCATTGCGTCCGTTAGGTCAGCGAAGCTTTTCCTGATCCGTTTCTTTTCAGTGAAAGAATATGCCATCTAAGTTCCTCAGCTCTTCACAATAGTGCAAAATTTTAAAATCTTGCTTCTGTCCGTTGGGATTTTTCTACCATAGATAAAAATCTATGTGTGTTAACACGCTATAGAAAAACGTCCAAATCATTCCTAACCCTTCCGGCATTTTCATTGCCAGAAGTTTTTTTATTGCCGTTTCAAATACCTTAACAACTACTTAGCCAACCACTTTGCTAAGAGCATACTATTTAAACGGCAAAAGGCCGGTGGTAAATACCACCAGCCCATAGCTGAATAGCTTAAACTAAACAACTTGCTCGCATCAAAATCTTACTTGATCTCGACGGCAGCACCCGCTTCTTCAAGCGTTTTCTTAAGCTCTTCTGCTTCTTCTTTACTAACAGCTTCTTTAACCGTTGCGTTAGCAGTTTCAACAAGCCCTTTGGCTTCTTTCAGGCCTAGACCTGTTGCGCTACGAACAGCCTTGATTACTGAAACCTTGTTTTGACCAAAGTTAGTAAGAATAACGTTAAATTCTGTCTGCTCTTCAGCAGCAGCGCCGCCTTCAGCAGCAACAGCAGCGACCGCTACAGGTGCAGCAGCAGTTACGCCAAACTTATCTTCGATAGCGGATACTAGATCAACTAAATCCATAACGCTCATTTCAGAAATCGAGTTTAAAATATCTTCGTTAGATAGAGACATGATTCATTTTCCTGTCTTAATGTAGTTCAAATTCTGCAAAATCAAATGTAAATACAAATAATTATGCTGCTTTTTGGTCTTTGACCGCTGCAAGAACACGAGCAATTCCGCTTGGCACTTCATTAATAGTGCGAACGAACTTAGTGATAGGCGCTTGTAGAACACCAGCCAGCATACCGCGGGCTTGATCCATAGTTGGTAGTTTCGCTAAACGATCCAGTTCATCTGCACCGTAAAGTTCACCACCAACGGCAAACGCTTTAACTTCAAGCTTGTCGTTTTCTTTCGCAAAGTCCTTAAGTAACCGGGCGCCAGCGCCTGGATCTTCAAGAGAAAGTGCGATGATAGTTGGTCCAACTAATGCTTCTTTTAAACACTCAAACTCAGTACCTTCTACAGCGCGACGCGCAAGCGTGTTACGCACAACCTTTAAGAAGACACCCTGTTCACGTGCTTGCTTTCTCAGTCCCGTCATTTCGGAAACGGTAAGCCCGCAATAGTCAGCAATCACAGCAGACAATGCACCGGAAGCGGCTTCGTTTACCGAAGCAACAATTGCTTTTTTATCTTCCAGTCGTAATGCCACTGATTACCTCCTAATTTCTAGGTAGTTATTATGGGCTTTTAACAGCCCGTTTGCGGCGACCTGACCCAGCAAGCTGAATCTGAACACCGCGTCTGCGTGGGAAGAATTAAGCAATACTTCTATCGCACCCACGGTCTTTGACGCGACCTGTCTTACGACAGATGCTCAAAGATGGTTAGCAAGCAAAAGTTAGAAACTTAAGCTTGCAGTATCTACAGTTAACCCTGGGCCCATCGTTGAGGACAAGGTTATTTTTGCAATATAAACACCCTTAGCAGAAGCAGGCTTAGCCTTTTTAAGATCTACTAACAAGAATTCGATGTTCTCTTTAATTGCTGTTTCGGTGAATCCAACCTGCCCAATTGAACAGTGAATGATTCCAGCCTTATCGGTTCTGTAACGCACCTGACCGGACTTGGCATTCTTAACGGCACCAGCCACATCAGGAGTCACCGTGCCTACTTTAGGGTTAGGCATCAAACCACGAGGCCCTAAGATTTGACCCAACTTGCCCACTACACGCATAGCGTCTGGTGATGCAATAACTACGTCAAAATCCATATTACCTTTCTGAACTTCTGCTGCAAGATCGTCCATTCCAACAATGTCAGCACCAGCTGCTTTTGCAGCGTCTGCATTTGCGCCTTGGGTGAATACTGCAACACGAACAGTTTTTCCTGTTCCGTGCGGAAGTACGCTGGCACCACGAACAACTTGATCAGATTTGCGAGGATCAACACCAAGGTTGATCGCAACATCGATAGATTCTTTGAATTTTACAGTTGATAGCTCATTAACAAGACCAATGGCTTCTTCAACCGCATAGGCCTTACCAATTTCAACTTTTTCTGCTATTAGCTTTTTACGCTTTGTTAACGCCATCTTACACACCCTCCACTTCTAGACCCATACTAACCGCAGTTCCTGCGATAGTACGAACAGCTGCATCCATATCTGCAGCGGTTAAGTCTGCCATTTTGGTTGTTGCTATTTCTTCCAATTGAGCACGAGTAACCTTGCCCACTTTCTTGGTGTTTGGTTCACCACTACCCTTTGGGATACCTGCTGCTTTAATAAGCAACACCGCAGCCGGCGGGGTTTTCATAATAAAGGTAAAACTGCGATCGCTATACACAGAAATAACAACAGGAATAGGTAGACCCTTTTCCATTTTCTGAGTTTGTGCGTTAAATGCTTTACAGAATTCCATGATATTCACACCGTGCTGACCCAGCGCAGGGCCAACAGGTGGACTGGGATTTGCTGAGCCTGCAGCAACCTGCAGCTTAATATAAGCTTCTACTTTCTTAGCCATTACATACTCTCCGGGTTCAAACGCTCGCCTCTGCACCTAAAACATAGGTACTAAGGCATTAAGCTCCCCTCTCCAGACAAAAATCCCCACACGAAAGTTCGTATGGGGTCTAAAATTTAACTTTTTTCTACTTGGCCAAATTCTAGTTCAACCGGAGTAGAGCGCCCAAAAATCAATACCGCTACCTGGATACGACTCTTAGCATAATTCACTTCTTCTACTACACCATTGAAGTCTGCGAATGGCCCATCAATAACGCGCACAACTTCTCCTGGCTCAAACAACGTTTTCGGCCGTGGTTTCTCCACACCATCTTCCACTCGCTGAAGAATCAGCTCTGCTTCTTTAGTAGTAATAGGTGCAGGCCTATCCGCTGTGCCACCAATAAAACCCATCACTTTCGGACAATCTTTGACCAAATGCCACGTAGCATCATCCATTTCCATTTGAATAAGAACATATCCAGGAAAGAACTTACGTTCGCTTTTTCGTTTTTGCCCGTCGCGCATTTCCACAACTTCTTCAGTGGGTACCAAAACCTCACCAAATCGGTCTTCCATCTCTGCTCGCGTAATTCTTTCATTAAGCGATCGCATTACCTGCTTTTCAAAGCCGGAATAGGCGTGTATGACATACCAGCGCTTCGACATTTAGTATCCTCTAGCTGTTAACCAATAATCATTTTTATAAGAGCGCCAAGACCCATATCCATCAACCACAAAATGATGGCCATTATCGCTACCACAACAACAACGATTAAGGTTGTTTGCATGGTTTCTTGCTTGGTTGGCCAAACAACTCGCTTAACTTCWGCTCGAGCATCACCCAGCAGTGTTATAAACGCTTTACCTTTGATGGTCTGTGCCGCAACCAGTGCAGCCACCAATGCGATTACCAGCACSCCAAMTAAGCGATAGAAAAACGGCTGATCCCCATAAAAGGAATTACCAACAACGGCTAAAGCAATTAAAATTGCAGCAACAAGCCATTTAAAAATATCTACGCCAGAAGATGCTTCTGTTTCTGTTTTCGTGCTCATAATAAATATTACTCTATGCCCTGTTTAGATACGACCTTCCAACATTAAAGCTGGCAGGCCAGGAGGGAATCGAACCCCCAACCTGCGGTTTTGGAAACCGCTGCTCTGCCAATTGAGCTACTGGCCTATCTCGGGCTTAACATGACACAGCCGAGACTAGGTCTCGGCTGCTTTTACTGTGCTAGTTATTACGCAATAATTTTGGCAACAACACCAGCACCAACTGTTCGACCACCTTCACGGATAGCAAAACGTAAACCGTCATCCATCGCGATTGGGTGAATCAAGGTCACGACCATCTGGATATTGTCTCCAGGCATAACCATTTCAACACCTTCAGGCAACTCAACAGCACCGGTCACGTCAGTTGTACGGAAGTAGAACTGTGGACGATAACCTTTGAAGAATGGTGTATGACGACCGCCTTCATCTTTGCTTAGGATATACACTTCTGCCTCAAACTGAGTATGAGGAGTAATGGAACCTTTAACTGCTAGAACTTGACCACGCTCGATCTCTTCACGCTTAGTACCACGCAATAGAACACCGACATTGTCACCCGCCCGACCTTCGTCCAACAACTTACGGAACATCTCTACGCCAGTACAGGTGGTAAGTGCAGTTTCACGAATACCTACGATTTCGATCTCGTCACCAACGTTTACAATTCCACGCTCGATACGACCGGTTACTACGGTGCCACGACCCGAGATTGAGAACACATCTTCGATAGGCATCAAGAACGGCTGATCTATCATACGCTCTGGCTGAGGAATGTATTCATCCAGCGTCTCAACCAGCTTCTTCACTGAAGGCACACCGATATCAGAGGTATCACCTTCAAGCGCCTTAAGGGCAGAACCAACGATGATAGGTGTATCGTCACCCGGGAATTCATAGAGGTCGAGAAGTTCACGCACTTCCATTTCCACTAATTCAACAAGCTCATCATCATCAACCATGTCGGCTTTGTTTAAGAAAACCACGATATATGGAACGCCAACCTGACGTGAAAGAAGAATGTGCTCACGAGTCTGAGGCATCGGGCCATCGGCGGCTGAACATACTAAAATCGCGCCATCCATTTGAGCAGCACCGGTAATCATGTTTTTTACATAGTCGGCGTGTCCTGGACAATCAACGTGCGCATAGTGGCGCTTGTCAGACTCATATTCCACGTGAGAGGTAGAAATGGTAATGCCACGCTCACGCTCTTCCGGTGCATTATCGATCTCACCAAAATCTCGTACGTCCCCACCCCAAACTTCAGCGCATACTTTAGTTAGCGCAGCCGTTAGCGTAGTTTTACCATGGTCAACGTGACCGATTGTTCCCACGTTTACATGGGGTTTATTTCGTTCAAATTTTTCTTTAGACATTTGACCTAGTCTCCGAGATTACATTTACTTAGCATTTGCCAAAACAAACAACAACGGCGGGCACATTTCGCCCGCCACCTGTCACACTACATGGAGCTCATAACC
>NVVG01000112.1 GCA_002402125.1 Moraxellaceae bacterium | reverse complement strand
CACCCAACCAAGTACCTGTACCATGGGCTTCGATATAACTAATTTGATCCGCCGTGGCATTGGCATCACGCAGCGCCTTCTCAATCACATTAATTTGTTGTTGCTCACTAGGAGAAGTTAACGCGAGGGATCGACCATCTTGATTGGTGGCACTGCCTTTAATCACCGCGTATACCTGATCTTTATCTTTTTCAGCGTCAGAAAGGCGTTTCAGCATGACCATGCCACAACCTTCCGCCCGCACATACCCATTAGCCGACTCATCAAAGGTCTTGCAACGACCATCGGGGGACAACATGCCCGCAATGGAAAAAATGGACGATAACTCCGGCTCTAACAGTGCATTAACACCACCCACTACGGCCATTTCAGATTCTTTCAGTCGAAGACTGCTAATCGCCTGATGTAACGCAACCAATGATGATGAACAAGCCGTTTCAATGGCTGCACAGGGCCCATTAAAATCAAAAATATAAGAAATTCGGCCAGCGGCGGCGCTAAACGCATTGCCAACACCGTCATAGGGGGATGTTGCCGGTTGCTTGGCATTAGCTTGTTTGCTATGGGAATAGTCTTGGGTACAGATACCAACATAAACGCCGACATCTCGACCAGCCAATGCCTTTGTTGTGTAACCTGCATCTTCAATACATTCTTGAGTAACCGTCAGTAACAGCCGGTGCTGAGGATCCATGGGAATAACTTCTTCGGCGGATAATCCAAAAAAGTTGGCATCGAACTGATCAATGTCATAAACAAGCCCCATGGACTTGCTACAAATCTTACCGGGCAATTCTCTATCTTCACTGTATAAAGAAGCAAAATCCCACCGATCGGTGTCGGTTAAGTCGGAGATGGCATTTTTGCCTTCACTCAAAAACTTCCAGTAATCTTTGGTGTTACGAATCCCGCCAGGAAAACGGCAGGCCATACCAACAATAGCAATAGGCTCTTCAAAGCCTTTGAGCTTCTCTCGAAGATTCCTTATTTCTATGAGCGATTTTTGAATCGCCTTTTTATATTGATCTTCTTTGCTACTTTCTAACTGGTTAGACATTGTTATTTCAAAACCCTCCAAAATTCAGACGTTTCATTCGAAAGCTAGATAGCCCCGCCCTCGGCGCGCCCTAGATTTCAAATACAATGATTCACTCAAAGAGTAACCATAAAATGAGAGTCTGAAAAAAGACGTCAGCAGATCTCCGGCAGATTGAACCTGCCGATGAAGACATCTTTACTATTTATTATAATTATTAGTTAGCAGTCACTATCTATGTGCTGCCTATTCTTATTACCAATGCTTACTAAACACACAACAAATTATTGCTCAGAATTTAATATAGCATAGATTCAAGTTGACAAATCTGTATATGATGGCCTAAATTCAATAATGATATGGCCATATAATCCATACCAAAAACCCAGGGCCTACTATAAATCGAGCTATATCGTACCTGGTATCCTCCTATTGGTCTGTGATACGGCCAACAGAACAGGAGCAAAACCGCCCTTATATTTGCCTTCGACCCCAATAAACTCGGGGACTTGCCCCGAACACGCCGTATACACACCATATATCAACAGGTTAACTAGCCACCAAGAACATCCAAACAATCCGATAAATAGCCCAGACGCCTCTATGAATAGCAATCAAAAGCCAACTGTTCCGTCCACGCTGGTTAACCATATCTTGCCCTTAATGGACCAGTACGGCATCGATATCGAAGCATTCCTAAGCAACGTAGGCTTTGAAGGGCAGCATATTCAGCAAGAGCTGATTACCTTGGAACAACTTTTCAGAGCACTAAAGAAAGGCCAGGAGTTGGTAGACATTCCGTTTATAGGGCTAGTGATAGGGTCAAATTACAATGCCGCCACCTATGGCATGGCAGGCATGGCCGCCATTACTCAACAGACCATAGGTGATTGTTTAAAAGCCAGTGCACGCTTTGGGGAAATGATGATGCCTGCCATCGCTATTACCTGGGTGGAATATGAAGACATGGTCGGCATAAGACTAGAGGAGAATTTCGCGCTCAATGATTTCAGCGCCACCGTTGCCGAAGTCATCTTTTCCAGTTTCTATGAAAACCTATGCACCCTCACTAACAAAAAGGGCAATTTGCACAGTTTAAAGTTCAATTATGAGGCTCCGCAGTACGCCAGCATCTACCGCCAGTACTTCAAATGTGACGTCGAATTCTATGCCAGTCATACGGAGTTCCTAATTCCTCGAGAGCTAGCAAGTTTTCCCCTGGATCTGGCTGACATCGACACCGCTAAACTAATAGAAAAGCAGTTTTATTGTTTAACGCCTAGCATCACAAGCGCGCTGCTGCTCAGCAGAATAAAGAATCTCGTCAAGAGCAAGATGGCCAGCATCCCCCATATTAACATTGGTCACATAGGAAAAGAATTAGGCATGAGTGGCCGCACCTTAAGACGACGACTAGCAGAAATTGGCACCTGTTCCAGTGAAATCATCGAGCAAATAAAAAAAGAACAAGCCATGTTACAGTTAAAACGATCCGATAAAAAAATAACGGACATCTCCTATTCCTTAGAATTTCCCGATCTATCTTCCTTCTGTAAAACATTTAAAAAATGGACCGGCGTGGCCCCCAGCACGTTTCGCACCAGCTTTAGAAATCGAAAAACCGAAGGCATCGAGATCACTCAAGTCGACCAATACCTTAAAAACAAACCCGATCTCACTAAGCACGCCTATTCACTAATCATGCAGCACGACCAATTTAACTAGTTATATTGCAACTTAATCTAGTCATTTAGAATAGTAACTTAAAGTAGTAACTAGGAGTTAGACCATTTTATTTGGAATTCAATTTCTTCCTCGGATCCTTCGCGCTCATGCTCAACACTAAATGACGCACGCACCGGCACATACACTCGCTCTCCAGCGATCTGTATCTCGAACTTTTCACCACTTTCTAATGAATCCGCCAAACGCCGTAGTTTGGCAACAAACTCCGCTGTGGAATACTCTTTTTCTATATCTCTTTCTTCTTTTGTACTCATTATTAAATTTCCTTAATCCGTTAAATTCTTCTCCCACATTTTTTGCAACGACATTCACCCTAGCTATTTTCTCTGACCCTATCGTCATAATTGTAACAGCCCAGATATTGTATCCCTGCGTTTTCCGGTGAGCTTACAATATTAGGCTCGTAGACTGCAATGGCAATATTGGCCGTTAAAGACTCCTCAATTAAACCACTCCAAGCCTCTTCAAAGGGAAAACCTGCGATAAGTTTGCGAACTGATTCGACTTTTTCCTTAAAACTGGCCTCAATCGCCATTGGCTCAAAACCTAACAACCCGATTTCTTTCATAAACTTGGACGCAACTACCTCACCAGCAGCATTGTACGACGGCTGCAGATAATCATTAAGCGCAAACGCACTATGAAACTTATCTGCCGATACAAATATATGTAATTTGGCCATTCAAACTCCTCAATTCCTGAATCCCCTTAACCAATTCGGCTTGCCTTAAGGAGGGTTATAGCAAATGGACAAATTATAGGCCATTTCCATAACATTGTGTTATTTGACACTGGCATCGCTGTCTTGGTAGTCTTCCTTAAAAAGAATAACAATCAATTCGTAATATCTATCAGCATCGAAACAGTGTACATAAGCTGCATTTTTTATGTAGAGTTATAGTCTCTCGGCTAATCCGTCTAAGATACAGAGCTTGCCAATTGCTCAACATTGTTTTCGAAAAGAGGAATTAAATGGCTAATGCATTTCCACACCTGTTTGAACCCATCAAACTTGGACAACTTGAACTAGAAAATCGCATCATTATGGGCCCCATGCATACACACTTGGAAGAGACCGAGAATGGCTGGGAGCGTTTAGCTGCATACTATGTAGAACGCGTAAAAGGCGGCGTTGGACTCATTATTTCTGGCGGCGTTGGCCCTAATATATCTGCGCCCAATGTTGAAGGCGGCACTATACTCACCAGCAAGAAACACATGCGCCTGCATAAACCGGTCACTGACGCGGTACATGAAGCTGGCGGCCGTATATGCCTTCAGTTATTACATTCTGGACGTTATGGGTTTGGTGGTCATCTAGTAGCGCCCTCCGCTATTACCGCCCCTATCAATAATTTCGAGCCTCACGAACTAACGGGTGCCGAAGTCAAAAAACAAATTTTTGATTTTGTTCGTTGTGCCGTATTAGCCAAAGAAGCGGGTTACGATGGTGTTGAAGTAATGGCATCAGAAGGCTACTTACTGAATGAATTTATTTCTGCCCACACTAACAAACGTACCGACTCTTGGGGTGGTGAATATAAACAACGCATTAAGTTTGTCACCTCCATACTTAAGATGATTAGAAAATCTGTCGGCCCTGATTTTCTAATCATCTTTCGCTTATCACTGATTGATCTCATTAAAGAAGGGTCTACCATCGAAGAGATTATTCTGTTAGCAAAAGAGGCAAAAAAAGCCGGGGTAGACGTCATTAACTCTGGCATAGGTTGGCATGAATCACGTATACCTTCTATGGCACATATGGTACCTAGAGGGGGATATGCCTGGGTAACGGAAAAATTCCGCGAACACATAGAACTTCCTTTGATTGCTTGTAACCGTATCAATACCCCCGAGGTCGCTGAAGATATACTCGCTTCTGGTGTGGCTGACATGGTCTCTATTGCACGTCCATTTTTGGCCGACCCAGAATTCATCCTAAAAGCCAAAGAAGGTAGAAGTGAAAATATTAATACCTGTATCGGTTGCAATCAGGCCTGTATGGACCATGTTTTTAATGTAACCCTTGTTAGCTGCATGGTTAACCCTCGCGCCTGTTACGAAACCGAACTCAATTATCTGCCGGTGACAGAAAAGAAAAAGATTGCTGTGGTTGGTGCGGGGCCCTCTGGTCTTATCTGCGCCAACATTGCGGCAGAACGTGGTCACGAGGTAACGTTATTCGAAGCGTCAGACCGCATTGGCGGTCAGTTTAATCTAGCGATTAAAATCCCCGGTAAAATTGAATACAAAGAAACCATACGCTATTTCGGCAATGAATTAGAGCGCAATGGGGTAACCCTTAAGCTTAACGAAAAAGCCACCGCCGAGATGTTAATGGCCGATGGTTTTGATGAAGTAGTGGTTGCTACCGGCGTAGTGCCCAACACTCCGGAGCTGGAAGGCATCAACCACCCTAAGGTGCTAAGTTATCTCGACGTATTAACTGGCAAACCTGTTGGCAAACAAGTAGTTATTATTGGCGCTAATGGAATTGGTTTTGATATAGCGGAATTTATAACCCACGACCCAGCCGATGACAGTGATGTTAATATTGATACCTTTTTACATAAATGGGGYATCGACAAATCACTCRAATCWAYWGGAGGCRTTGCTAGYGAACCCAAYATYACMGGCCARGACAGAWMWGTCACCATGTTACAACGGAAAAAATCTARAGTAGGCCACGCACTAGGCAARACCACSGGTTGGATCCATAAAGAAACCTTAAAACRCCGCGMMGTTMAAATGATAAATGCCGTRGAATAYCTACGCATTGATGACGARGGATTGCAYACCAAAGTCAAYAATATRCCTAAACTATTTCCAGCAGAYACCATYATCATTTGYGCGGGTCAAAAATCCAACAAGGRYTTRTTRCAGAGCTTAAAAGARAGCGGCGTAAAAACCCACGCYATTGGCGGAACATTWTCGACGAGGGYATTAGATGCCAAGCGGGCAWTTAGACAGGGTGCARTCCTTGCCGCAGAATTGTAACAACCGTTCTRATAAYGWTYTAATTRCGCTYTWATTACGCTTTAATTACGCTTTAATTATAAGTGCAAACCTAAAAAAGCCCCCATTCATTGGATGGGGGCTTTTTTAATACTTCGGCTTACGCTCAGAAACCGACCCATCCGTGGATAGGACCTCATGCATTTCATTCAATTGATCAGGGCCAAAAAATTTCTTTTGATGATCAGGATATACAATGCCTTCACGCCTTTCAAAATGCGTCAACGGACACCAAGATGATTCTATTTGCTCAAGCGCCAAGGCAAAACGGAATAGTATATTTTTGTTTAGTTTAAGAAAGAATTTAGGTACCGCTGGAAAATTTTTGGCATAACCACCTTCTTTTAAAACTTGTCCTGCTTTTCTAATGGAAACTCTATGCATACCCAAAGGAGTAGCAACCAAAACATTGTAAATTATTTGGTAACTCCCGCCCATAAACAATGTCACTGGTAAAATAACAAGCAACATAACTGTTAACCCAAGAGACTTCACAAACCCTATATCTTCTGGCTTTATCGCTGCAATATGGTCCAATTCTTTATTTAGCATGATACATATACCGTTCGCATAACCACAGAACATACAATTTAATTTATCAAACCAGGTAAGTGCTTCGATACGGTGACGATCAACAATGACATAATCCGCCCAACGCATTTTTGGTGTTCCAAAAATCGGTCTAATAAACGCTTGGTAGAACAATGTTGATAATGTAAGAAACGCAATGATAAGTGGTGGAACACAGGTATACATACAAACGCCACCTGCATTGGTCCTAATCCAACCAATACGTTTGATATGGGCTCCATATATAGGCCCCAGCTGTGAAAATCCTTCTTTCTGTATCGTCACATTTTGGTCCGACATACCCGTTCCTCCCCGATCCTATTCACTTTCATTATTGATAGGTACAGAGCGGTCACGGTAGGTGGTAACTGCATGAAATTTTGCTTGAGGAACCAAAATATCCATATAATTAATTGCCAGTCCCTAAATTGAGCGATCGGTGGCAGAGACAACCAGGCTTCAGCAAGCCATTGTGAAATGCCCCCGTATAATTTGCCCGATCCTTCTGTATTGGCAGAAGTTGCAGGGATGCTGACGATCCCCATACTTAAAACAGCAGGCAAGAGTATTCCTTTCCACTTAAACCTTATAGCCATCGGTCTAGTTCCTCTGATTTCTATGTTTTATTTCTATGTTCTATCTTTATGTCTTATGTCTTATTTGTATCTAACTCTAGATGTGTGCCCATATTTTAGAGTTGGGAATTAAGTGTGATCTTACGCCACCTCTTTAATCCAGATAACCATAACATGCTATTAGAATTCCGCTAGACAAGCATTGTTTAAAAAGGCCATATTTTAGTTTAGATGGCGCGTTTGGAATAATTGTGTTTTTACTATTATTGGGAAAGCCATGTTATAGCTTACTTTTTAGCCTGCACATAAATGCAAAAAATATAATATGTTTACGGATTAAACAAAAAGATTGGTTTGTATTGGTTAGATACCAAGCGGCCAAAGAGGCCAAAGAGGCCAAAGAGGCAGTGTGCAAACTTAGCCGCAGAATTGTAACAACCGTTCTAATAACGCGCTAATAATAAGAGCACTAAAATTCTTTTTAATACTTTTTAATACTTCGGCTTACGATCAGAAACCGATCCTTCAGTTGCTAGGATTTCATGCATCTCATGGAGCTGATCAGGACCAAAAAAATTCTTTTGGTGATCAGGGTATACAATGCCTTCACGTCTTTCAAAATGCGCCAATGGACACCAAGATGATTCTATTTGCTCAAGCGCCATGGCAAAACGGAATATGATATTTTTGTTTAGTTTAAGAAAAAATTTAGGTACCGCCGGAAAACTTTCGGCATAACCACCCTCTTTTAAAACTTGTCCTGCTTCTCTAATGGAAATTCGATGCAAACCCAAAGGTGTAGCAACCAGAACATTGTAAATTACTTGGTAACTCGCCCCCATAAACAATGTCACTGGCAAAATGATGAGCAACATAACCGTTAACCCAAGAGATCTCACAAACCCTATATCTTCTGGTTTTATCTCTGCAATATGGTCCAATTCTTTATTGACCATGGTACACATGCCACTCGCAAAACCACAGAACATACAATTCATTTTATCAAACCAGGTAAGTGCTTCGATACGGTGACGATCAACAACGACATAATCTGCCCAACGCATTTTGGGGGTTCCAAAAATCGGTCTAACAAACGCTTGGTAGAATAATGTTGAAATTGAGAGAAACGCAATAATGAGCGGTGGAACACAGGTATACATGCAAATGCCACCGGCATTGGTTCTTATCCAACCAATACGTTTAATATGGGCACCATATATAGGCCCCAGCTGTGAAAATTCTTCTTTCTGTATCATGACATTTTGGTCCGACATAGCAATTTCCCCCTGGTCCGATTCACCTTAGTTAGGACACAAACCGTCCCATTCTTGGGATATTAAGCAAAGAACGATTATTGCAGAAGGGCAATTGCTGACAGATAATATACATTTGTAGCCAAAAAGATCGTTCCGTTGGTGAAAAATATTAGACAACCCATCATAGAAAGTCTACCCCTCTCGCTCAGGGGCGGGGTCGCACAACAAGCTTTAACGCTGTTTTGTGAGCGAATTAACGCATTATCTCGCAAAACGGCACACATTTCAACCGATTCGCATTAGGCACGCGCTGGATATATGGCTATTTTGCGACCTTACCCGCCAAAAACATACCAGCGACCATCATCACAATAAAGATAAATATGTTTGGTTCGAAGTAGAAAATTGATGATAATGCGGGCCCTGGGCACAAACCCACTAAACCCCAGCCGATGCCAAATAATAGGGCTCCAATGACTAGTCTTTTATCCAGGTCCTGCTTTTCAACAGGTTCAAATTCGGCGGCAAACACAGGTTCAGAGAGATACTGTGCCAAATAGAACATCAGCATGACAAGAATTAACGCCGTAGCCAGGGCAATCAGTACGGTTGCATCCCAATCTCCATAAACATCAAGCAATCCCAACACTTTTTGCGGTTCGTTCATGCCCGAACCGGCAAGCCCTATCCCAAAGCCATTTCCCGCCGCCAAGCCAACAATCAATTTTACAGATTTCATTGTTATCTCCTAGGTCATTTGCAACAGATGCCGAGTTACAAAGACCGTCACCATGCCAGCCCCCACGAAACACAGAGTCGCAACCAGAGAGCGCATTGATAGACGTCCTAAACCACATACAACATGACTAATGGTACAACCACCACTCAAGCGTGTTCCAAACCCGACCAACAATCCACCCACTGCCATTATTAGCGGGCCGCTTTCATTGGTTGCTGGCAAGGCTATATCAAATGCATAATGCGATATTAAAGGGCCCATAATCAAACCAAGAATAAAATACCCCTGCCATGCTTCACCAGTAAGCTGCCAACTTTGTTTATTAGAGACCGCCTGCCAAACGATTTCGCTAATACTGGCCATGCGGCCTATGCCCCAAAACAAGAAGGTTGCCGAGCCACCTAGCACAAGGCCGGCAACCATCGCTAAGCCAAAACCTGATTCCATCTACCTTCCTTAAAAATTAGTGATCGATCTTTTAGAATAGTCTAGTTCTGCATTGTTGGATCGATAATTACTTTTTTTGCTACCTGTTCTTGCGACTTTTTCTTACTACCTTTTCTTGTAACTTTTCCTTACTTTCTTGCTTCCACCCTCACCCCTGCCGCAACCTCATTTCCTGGGTGGGTTATAATACGCTCCCCTACCTTCAGCCCTCGCTTAATTTCAGCAAACCGATCATTTCTGCGCCCGACAGCGACCTGTTGTAGCTCAACAACATCATCAACCACCTTAAAAACCGACCATATTTCGTCTTGACGGAATAACGCGGACAGCGGGACTATTATCACGTCATCGGCACGGTCAATAATGATCGCCGCTTCGACTCGAAAAGCATCCCCTAGTGACTGCCATTTCTCTATTGGATCAGTAAAGCTGAGAATGACATTCACTCGCTGCTCTTCTACCCCCAGCGCCGATATTTTGGTGAAACCTGAGGGTTCAATAACTTTTACCTGGGCATTGATATCATCGCCGCCCCAGCGTTTTATCAATGCGGTATCACCTACCGATACTTGCACGGCATTGCTGGATAACATTTCAATATTGACTTCCAGATCGGCGGGATCACCGATTTGCATTAATGCGGTGCCTACCGGTACGGTGCTTTCACTTTTATGTAATATGCGTAATACCCGGCCATCAACCGGGGAATGAATACAAATATGGCAGTCGTCATTGAGTACACTCGCGTTATTGTTGTTAACCTCCGGTTGTAATAACTGTGCTTTGGCGGCTGCTAGTCGAGATAACATAACTTGCCGATTGGACTCGGTGGTTTCCAATTCTGCTCTTAGTGTCTTGAGTCGTAGTTCGGATCGTTCTAATTGAACTCTTGAAACGCTTTTCTTATTAAATAACTCTTTGGTGCGGTTAAAATCTACCAGGTCGTAATCGAGCTGGGCGGTAGCTTGTTTTACTCTTGCATTCGCTAATGCCAACGCTGCTTTGGCGCCTGCGACATCGGCCTTTGCTTGAGTCTCGGATCGCCGATCTAAAAATCGCGGATTCGCCGGGTACATGTTGGCAAGTATGGTTTTTCCTGCGACAACAATATCGCCGGGCTCACTATCAATGCGGGTAATACGCCCCTCAATGGGTGTAGACACCGTATAGATATCGTGAATTTTGGTTTTTCCTTCACCCTCTAAGCTAATCAGCAAATTGCCTTTTTTAATAATTTCTATATCCACCTTCACCGGTTCTGGCACAAAAGCAAAAACAAGCAATCCCAAGGCCAGCGACCCGATGACAATCTTTAGTCCCAGTTTGATTTTTTTTGCTGGCATTATTCTACTCCCTTTTGTGCGCTGACCAGGTCGATCTTGTCGACCTGTCTCCACACCAGATAAAACGAGATCATTGTACTTAGCAGCACAATGGCGACGGCATAACCATAGGTATCGTTATTGATATGAAAAGGGATACGGAACAATTCCGTGTCCATTGATGCAACCATGGCTTCAGCAAGCACAGTGCCCAATAGAATACCCAGAGGAATCGATAGCACCGTAATACAACCCAACTCGCCAAATAAAATGTATGCCACTTCCTTTCGCGTTAGACCCAACACCCGTAATATAGCAAGTTCTCTGCTTCTTTCTGACAGAGCTATTCTTGCGGTATTGTAAATCACCCCAAAGCTAATAAAACTGGCGAAAAGAATATTGGTGCTTACCATTTTTAATAGATTTTCTGCCATTATGTCTTCAAATATTTTCCGCAACACCGAGACAATATTGAGACCGATAATTGATGGAATTTCTTTGAGTTTTTTATACAGTGTTGCACCATATAGTTTATCTACCATAATAGAGACACCGCTAATCTTCGGGCTATCATCTAACATTCTATTYAGCTCGTCGATWTTCATAAATGCTCCCAAACCAATAAACTCTCGRGTTATCGCWGTCACCGGAATATGTAATGTGRGTCGTTTCTCTTCTAATACCTCAACYTCTACCACATCACCGATSCTRAGATGTAATATCTGCGCGAGYTTTCGATTCAYCACTAGCCCCCGATCGGGCATAGATACTGGACGCAATTTATCGTCGATCACCCGRTGTAAATCAGGATAAGTGACAAGCCCTTGCACCGAACTGCGTTTGTTATAATGTTTGAATTTTAAATTAACCGGTACTCTTCTGATGGGTTCAACCGCCATCACYCCYGGCAATGCCCTTATATCTTCTAAAGCCTGATAAGGCCTTGCTTCAACAAAGGATAGGCTGACGTCTTCACGCTGTGTCATGTCATATTGCACGTCCATCAAATAGGTCATCGAATCTTCCATGAAAAAGCTAAAGATTAGGATGCACAATGCTAACGCCATTCCCAACGATGAGAGCAACGCTCTAATAGGACGCCGTTCCAATTGCCTCAACACTATTCGACTCAAAAACGACAGTTGACCATGCACACCCAGGCGCTCTAATAATGATGCCTTAAATTCTGCAGGRCTTTCTGGTCGCATGGCTTCTGCAGGCGGCAGTGATGCGGCACCACGGATAGCAAACAAGGTGCCAAGTACCGCAGAAACGGTGCAGAATAGTACCGCAACAATCATCACTTCTARCGAAAARCTATATTTCAAGATRGGGAAATGAAAAAACTCTGTGTACATTTTTGTCATGCCGGCTCCCATCCATGCACCCAACGACAAGCCAATAATAGATCCCAGGCCTGCAATAACTAAAACCATCTTTAGATAATGCCATGATATTTCACTATCTCGATAACCCACCGCCTTTAACATGCCAATTTGTTCCCGTTGGGTGGCAATCTGCCGGGTCATTACCACATTAATTAAAAATGCCGCAACACTGAGAAAAACCACCGGTGCCATCATGCCCAAGGAATTCAATTGGTTTAATTCGTTCTCCACAAAAAAGTTGGAAATTTGTTCATCTCTGCCATAAGCGATAAGACCACCATAGGGTTTTAGTATGGCATCGATAGTTTCCATTATTTTTCTGCTATTAGCATTCCTGTCAATCCGAATAGATAGATCGTTAAATGCTCCTTTCATATTCACCGCGGCCTCAAGTGCTCTACGGCTCATCCAGAACACCCCATAACGACGGTTATCAGGCATTAATGCACCCGGCGCAATGCTATAAACATATTCAGGAGAAAGTACCACTCCAACAATTTTCAGGCTTCTCTTGTGACCATTCATGATCACCGATATCTTGTTACCAACAACCAAGTGGTGCGCATTAAAGAAACCTTCATCGACTAAAATGGCATTCTCTTCGTTGGGATACAACATGCGCCCAGATCGAAGATAAAGATTATTTAACAATGCTTGCCGACCGTCAGGGATTGAAATTATTTTACCACTGACAGGTTCTGGCATATTCTCCATCTGTAACGTCACACCAAAAACAACACGGCTTTCTAATACCGACACCCCAGGTAATTCACGTACACGCTCCGTTACCGATTCCGGCGCGCGTTTAAGTGATGAAAATACATCAGCAAACTGATACCGATCGTAATAAGTATCTCTAGTAAGTTTTAGACTATCCAATACCCCAAACATAATAACAAAAACAGCAATGCCTGCTGCCATCACCATCACTATGGCAGCCAGCTGGCCTTTGATATGCCAGATATCTCTGAATAATTTCTGATTGAGAACGCCAATAATCATTTTCAATCTACCAGGTTATATCGTCGGGTTTTTTACGCTCAACATTGACATCAACCGAACTCACTATACCGTCGGTAAAATGCACTACACGATGAGCTAGTTGAGCGATGGATGCGTTGTGGGTGATAATGATGCAGGTGGTGCCATAATTTTCATTCACCTCCATTAAGGCTTTTAGTACAACAATGCCCGTTTCACTATCGAGTGCGCCAGTAGGCTCATCACATAACATCACTTCTGGTCGTTTTGCCAAAGCGCGTGCAATGGCGACTCGTTGTTGCTCACCACCGGACAATTGTGACGGAAAATGATTAGCGCGATTGGATAGCTCAACTGCAGCCAGTGCCTGCATAGGATCCATCGGGTTAGATGATATTTCTGTAACTAGCGCGACATTCTCCAGTGCGGTGAGACTGGGTACCAGATTATAGGCTTGGAACACAAAACCGACACTTTCTCTTCTAAATAGCGTTAGCTCACGATCACTACGACCAGATAGATCGATACCGCGAAAATAGACATGGCCAGAGGTTGCGTGGTCTAAGCCACCAATGATATTGAGGAATGTCGATTTACCGCTACCGGATGGCCCAAGCATCACCACCAACTCGCCATTGGGGATTTCGATATCGATACCTCTAAGAGCATCAACAACCGCCGCCCCAGTCACATAACGTTTGGTTAATGCTTGGGTCTTAAAGCTATAGGGTGATTCTATGGATAGTGGTTTTACAGGTATAGTGTCACTCTTCATCATATTTGTCCTATATTTAGCATTAGTGCTATTAGGTATGATCGATAACATTACAGGGTTGAATTAGTGTCCTTTTATTGATGTTATCACATGCGATATGCTATTTTGATTGATGTATATTAATAATATTGAGGTATTCGGTATGGATAATTCCCTTTACGATATTTACTTTCGCGGCGGGATTGCTCCAGGCCAAGACATGGATACCGTTAAGGCTAACCTAGCACGGCTTTTTAAGGCCGATGATGCAAAAATCACCGCCATGTTCAGCGGTAGAGCCATCGTGCTAAAGAAGGATCTAGAGAAAGATACAGCGCTTAAGTACCAAGCTGCTATGGAGAATGCTGGCGCCAAAGTTATCTTACGGGAAAAAGCCGCACTTGCTACCGCCTCGGCTTCGGCCCCCGCTGCAGTGCCCTCTTCAAGCCCATCTTCAAACCCCTCATCAAACAAGGCCCCGACACAACCTCAAGAACCAGTATCTGAACAAGATGGTTCATGGGATATAGCCCCCGTAGGTAGTGACGTGCTCACGGATGCCGAGAGACAACCCGTTACCCAGGCCGACATCGACACCAGTGCCTTCACCCTGGCCCCCCCTTCACCAATGCCCACACTAAACACCACAGAGCCACCTCCCCCGCCCAATACCGATCACATCAGTGTCGCAGAGGCTG
>NVVG01000111.1 GCA_002402125.1 Moraxellaceae bacterium | reverse complement strand
GCTATAATGAGTGTTATTCTGAGTATTCGTTTTGTTTGTTTCTTTGTCATATTATTTCAGGACGAAGCACTTTTTAGATTGCTCGGAATGGTTTGAAGCTACCCAACATAAGGGCAATAAAAGGTTTACTTTTTTAAAGTTAGGAATTGTTTTCAACTAAGATTGTTCTGTGGAAGGATAAATCGGCATGGCTTGTCGCTGCCGTAATGAGCGTCCCTAATTACAGTGCCTTTCTATATGAGTAAGCTTACCTTTTTTAAATTGAATCATGAGACTCCCATAATCAATACCACTCCTACATGGACCTAGAGTATAATAAATACGACAGTTACCATCGTCACATTTTTCTTCAGTAGAACCTAGCAGTTGTTCAGTTTCCAATATGGATTTTCCAACCAGGTCATAGTTGTTCATTAAATCATCTACCATGTCCCACCTCATGTGCATATTTGACTCTTTTTCTTCCCAGTTTTTCCATTGCTCTGAATTAAAATCTATGTCGTTACAACTGATTAGCAGTAGCAGCAATAATGGAAATATCAAAAATGGCTTACAATTCATGACTGGTGTCATTCACATTCAATTCTTACTGCTTGCGAGATGAATATATCCCTCGTTTCAAAGTCATCATTCAATTCAATAAGCTCAAATCGCGTATGCTTATAAAATCGCTGGTAAATTGCTGCCGTAATTGTTTGTTTGATTTCGTCGATGGATTGATCGAATCCAATTAGAAAAAATGGCTTTTCATTATCTTCAGTATTCATATCGATACCAATTAATGGGGGATTCTGAATTACTCCATCTTTCAATAACTTTTTAAATACCTTCTTAAACTCTTTGATTTCTGATGGTGATGGATGGGTATAAGTAGTTGTTGTGGAGGTGATTTGAATCTTCCCGGCTTCATAATTCCGTTTATCTATATTCAGATAAACATCCTCGGTAACATCAACTCCTCCCGAATTATTTAATTTAAGAGATCTGAACACATAAATTGGTCCCCATGGAAGTCCCCACCATCCAATAATTAGGGAAACGAGGTTAAATCTCCTTGCATGTGCAGAGGCGCTTTTTTCAGATGGGATGAAATATATTTTTGATAGTCTGCGAACAGGAGAGAACAGGGGCAAAGGAAGAAACCATTGATATGTTACAAACCTACCTCCAGTTGTTTTGGCCTCCATTACTTCTTCGAATGAATAGCGGGAACTATTTGCAAATCGTGTATTCATTTTACTCTTAACTTAATTGTATATAATGGTCTGCAGCAATGTTTTTGAGCCGATCTCTCGAATATAACCTTTTTCGGCATGAAGTGTTGGCGATGTTATGTACTTGTTTATACAGCGCTTTTCCTAAGATAAATTATCCTTCCAAACGGTACTTGTTCGTAGACTGTACCATTTCCCAATAGGTTTTGTGCCTTAAAATAGTGTGAGTTTTAGTTGGAAGGCTTACAAATGAAAGTTTGAATTTTAACTTAACTTTAACTATATGTGGGATTTCTTTAACGCTCTTGTCGTTTATACCATAGTAGATTTGTTTATGTCAAACAAAACTCATGAAATACACACTTCGAAACTGGACTTTTAACATTTCTGTAATTCTTGTATTAATACTTTCGAGTTGCGCAGTAAAAAAGAACCAAAATACTCAAGAACTCTTATTGGACACTCCAGAACTAAGTGCGAAAGACAGTTTAATGTACCAGCAAGGCCTCGAGCGATCTGTTAATGAAAAATTAAGGAAAAAGCACAAAAAAACTAAAAAATAAAAGTAAAATGGAAAAGATTACAATGATATTCTTTGCACTAATAGTGTTTGCTAGCACCAATGTTAATGCACAGTTAGATGATCAAATTTCAAGCTCGACAAATTCAGCCAATGATGAGGGTGAAGCACATATTGCTATGAACCCAATTGATTCAAATGAATTGGTTATGGGGTATATGGAATTACCAATGACAGCAGCAATTGGTTTTAATATCCATACTTCACAAGATGGGGGAGATACTTGGCAATCTTCCTTATTTGATCCCGTTGCAGCAGTAGGACAGCAGGTTCCTAATTATGACCTTATTGGAGGTGGAGATATAGTTTTTGCTTATGACAATACGGGAAAACTATATTGTTCTTGGATTACACTATGGGCAGATATGAGTTTACCATCTCCTTTGGATTCATGTCTATGGTTAGCGAGTTGGGCTTACTCCAATGACAATGGAATGAATTTCATTATGGAATCAGGTGGCGATCAATATTTCGCTGAAGGAAAAATTAATGTAAATGGAGCGCTTACGATTCATAATTATAAAGATGGAATTGCAGATCGTCAATGGATGGCCGTTGATTTATCCAATGGACCAAATGAAAATAATCTTTATGTCGGATTCATTCATTACCCACCAAATATGTCGCAAACGGGCTTGAAAGTGCGAACCAAACAGGAAGGTCAGAATAGTTTCTCCCCCGTGCAGACTGCGTTTTCTGGAAGTGGTCAACTAACAAATATTGCAACGGATGCAAATGGGGATTTACATTATACATTTGCGGATTTAGGCAACAATAATATTTATCATGTTTCATCTGCTGACGGGGGGCAAACTTTTTCTACAAACCATCTTATTTATCAAGGTCAGAATTTGTTCCCAATGTCTAACCACAAGATTAATGGGCGTGAGAATTCAGCACCTTCTTTAGCTATAGACGGTGATAACAATCTTCATTTGGTATGGGGTGATTTTCCTTTGGGTCAGAATCAACCGGTTTCATTTTATTCCAAATCTATAGATGGTGGAATAACATGGTCAACTCCTGAAGATTTGGAGACAATATTTGGAAATAAAGTATTCATGCCTGTTGTTTCTGCTAAAGCAAATCGAGTATCAATTGGAGGGAATGTTTTGAATGCCAATGATAGTTCATCTTACGCGATAGCATTGAGTAATGATATGGGAGGCAATTACGCTGTGCCAGTTACAGTAAGCAGTGGCATTACTGACTTTGGGACGCTTGGAATTGCCCCTTTTATTGGAGATTACTCTTCCTCTGCAAGATCGTATTGTAGCATCTATAGCTTGTGGACAGATTGCAGGACTGGAGGAAATGGATGTAAACAATACATTGCAAAGTATGATCAATGTGCGAATGTTGGTGTGGTAGAATTGACTCCCGTAGAAAGCCCTTTTTCAGTAGTCCTTTATCCGAATCCAGTGGGAAACAATTTAAATATCAATATTGAAAGTGAAATCAATGGAGTAATAATAACAACGCTTTATGATTTACAAGGAAAAGTAATTCTACAAGAAAACCAGAATGTAGCCCTTGGAATAACCAAAGTCTCCGTTGATACTAGTGAATTAGAGAGTGGATATTATATGATTCGTCTCCAAGATGAAACAGGAGTGTATATTACAAGAAAGTTCGAAAAACAATAGAAGATATATTGATATGAAAAATATTATTTTCTTGTTCATCGTGAGCAATGCTTTGTTCTCACAGGCACAGGATACAACCAAAGTTCTATTTGTAGGGAATAGTATAACCTATTTTAATAGCATGCCTCAAACATTTGAAGCTATTGCAAACTCACTTGGAGATACAACTGAAGTTACAATGTATGCACCAGGAGGAACAGGTTTTGTTGACCATGTAGTCAACCCTAATGTTTACAATCATTTTCGAGAAGGAGATTGGGATTTTATTGTTCTTCAACCTGGTTCAGGAGAATCATATGGCAGTACTTACCCTATCGGTCAAACCTTAGAACGAGCAAATGTTTTAGTTGACTCCATTTACAAATATAACCCTTGTGTAAAGGTATTGTATTATGAAATTTCAAATGGTGTATTTGGCGTCTCTTCGGTGGACTCGGTAAATTATAATAACAGTATGTCAGTGATAAAAGGCAATATTGAGTTTCTTTCTGATTCTACAGAATTGTTTTTTGCACCTGTAGGAGACGTTTTTAGAGCTAAATGGAATAGTGATGTTAATGACATTTTATGGGGAGGATATGGAGATATTCATCCCAATAATAAAGGCTCTTACATTGCTGCGTGTACTTTTTACTCATCTATTTTTCAAAAGTCATCATACGGTACTTCAGAACAATCCACATTATCAGTTTCTGAAGCAGAAAGCATTCAACTTTTATGTGATAGCATAGTTCTAAATTATTTTCCGGAATGGCGAATAAACACGTATAATCAAAGTACTGATTTTGATTATGTGATGAATTCAAATACTGCTTATTTCAATAATCTTTCACAAAACATTGATAGCGTCCATTGGGATTTCGGCGATGGAAATTCATCATCTGAAATAAGTCCTGCTCATATTTTCAACTCAGTTGGGAGTTTTAGCGTCACACTTTTTACGTATAAAAATGGATGTATGCAAATTGATACTCAGCATGTTTCTATAATCACGATTGATTTATTTGAACTGGAGAATGACGTCTCTTGGAAGGTTTATCCTAATCCCGCTAGCGACATTTTGATTATTGAAAACATTGAAAACTCAAATGCTGTTAGGTACAAAGTTTATGATTTATTTGGACGACTACTTATTGAAAGCAGTGAGGCCAGTATTAATGTGTCTTCCTTAAATTCGGGTCAGTATATTATTAAGAAATCAAATGGAGATACAGAAGAAATTAAAAGATTTATAGTACAATAAGGAACGCATCGCGCTCTTTTTTATTCCTTCTAATCAAACAATACATATTTAAAGGACTTGTCTACTTCTTGATCAGAAACATAGGCAATAGAATCATGTGCGGGACATCTCTCAGGAATGGCGTATCCACATCTTCTATTGTACGTAAAGTTCCTAAGCTACGTAACGTGCGGCTCTTATCTAAAATTTGTTTCTCGAGGATAAGAATAGATTTGTTCAGTTTGAACGATAGCTCGAATCAATAAATCTGCACTTGGGTGTAGCCTGCGTAATAGCCATGCTAATTTTGTACCTTGGCATTTCAAATCTTAAGCTATATGTTCAGTCTTCACACTCTTGTTTTTTCTTTACTGATTCTTATCTCATCAAGTACATTGTCTCAAACTTTTGAAGAATTATTGATACAGGGAGAAGAAAAGGCTTTAGACTGGGAAACTGAAGAAGCTCTAGAACTTCTCACCAGAGCGGTTGAATTGCAACCTAAGTCGGCCAAGGCTTATTATTTGAGAGGGTTTGCTGCCTCCATAAGTAATCCTACTAAAGGTCTAGAGGACTTCCTCAAAGCGATTGAATTAGATCCGCTGTATGAAGAAGCCTATCAACGAGCGGCCTCATGTTATTCTTTTGTTGGTAATGAAGGGAAAGCAAGTGAATATGAGAAAAAAGCAATTGAATTAAATCCCGAATCAGCAAGAAACCTAATGAGTCAAGGGCAATTTAAAAGGAGCGAAGGACAACTGATGGAAGCGCTCGAATATTACGACCTATCAATTGAACGACACGACGAAGGAATCGAATGGATTGCTACCTCTGAAAGGGCAGAAGTGAAGTTTCTATTAGGTGACTTTAAGGGAGCTATAGAAGACTTTGAAAAGTGTTTTATTCATTTTGGGATAGGTATATATTCGTCCAAACAATATGAAATGTGCGGTGATGCTCATTATGAGCTTAACAATGCAGAATTAGCTTGTAAAAGATGGAGACAAGCGTTTTATGATCTGGACCCTGAATTTTATACCCCATCTGAATCAGCAAAAGAAAAATTTTTGACTAATAAGTGTGGTCAATAGTAACCTGCAGTTCTATAGTTGGTTATGGGTGATTTGACTATGAATAGTGTGGCTTTCTATCGAGGTTGTTTTCGAAGTTAAGAATAGATTTGTCAATCCAGAAATGATCCATTTGAGGAAAAACTCGGATTGCTTAGTGGACCTGTTAGTGGTACTATTCACTTTTTGGTTTAATGAAAACGTAAGAATCTTCTTTTACAATTAATTGTCCATTCTGTACACAGACTTTAAGTTTGTATGTTCTATTCCAGCGACATCGCATTATTTCATTACATGAACTTGGATTGAAATTAGTTAGTCTATTATTATTCACATCAATCATTTCTCCACTTAAAACGTATTTGTATTTCTCTCCAAGTTGATTCGTAAGGTCTAAGAGTAGGTTGACTTGAAGACCCGTCAACTCAAATTCTATAATAGCTTGTGAGAACAAATTTGTTCTTCTTGGATCAGCGGTTACATATCCAGAAACAGGATAGCTTAAATATTCCATTCGGGTGCTGTCTTTGAATATCGAAAACCGAAATATTCCTCTCCCAAAAAGTGTATTATTTCCAATATCAAATGTCGATAAAGTGGAATCGAATAGTTGAATATGAAAAACGTCGGTGTTGATGCTATCCTTTTCAATTATTAGGTCGACCGGATACGAGTTTAATGTGTCAATTTGAGTGTAGGCATTAAATCCTAAAACTGACAGCATGACAATTAATAATATTTTCATATTTCTGTTAACAATAATGATTATTCCAAACTTGTTTCTCTAATTCTAGTTTTTAAACTCAACTGTTACTAAGTATTTAATAATTAGATTTGTATAGAGTTTTCTGCTAAAGAGTTTCGCGTTGCAATGTGTCAATTACCGCCAAATATAATAGGACTGTTTCTTTAAAAAGTCAATCATATTATTTGGAGGTGACTTTTTAAGTGCATCCTCGTAGAACTTCTTTCCTTCTTCTTTCTGACCTGAATTGAATGCGAAAAGTCCTTTCAGGTATAGGGCTTTCCAACTATCTGGGTACATGATAGTATAGTTATCGATGATTTGTTTTGCTAGTTCACGGTTTTTATGGAAGAAATATTGTGCCAGATATTCATGCGAAAATTGGTGGTAACCTGATTCTTCTTTTTCTTTATTCAGTATAGCCGTTAAATCATTTAAGCCAATATTTTTAATTATTTCTGGCCATTCATCCTCGAGGGTGGGAATAGGCTTAGGCTGTGTAATGCCAATTTTCACAATATCTTCATCGTCAGAGACAGAATCTATGAAATTAGCCATTATCTCGCTGTTTTTATCGGATGGTTTTAGTTTTTCATCCAAATAGACCAGAACCATTTTACACACAAATCGGTAAAGGTTTATCTGTCTGTCAATTTCATCTAAATCTTCAGGATCGATCACTTTCGACTTCATTCGAATACAATCGTAGCCACCTTGTGAAATAAAGGCATCATGAATATGATCAGGATGGGTCGTAATCATGGTTCGTTCTGCATGAACAAACAAATCTGTAATTGGAAATTGCATTTGATAGTCCTGATTCATCGCTTTGGCACTGTCCGTTGGAATCCCCGTATTCTTTCTAAACGAAGCGATATGGAGTATTGGAGTTACCATATGATCTCGGTTGCTGTGAATGTAACTCAGCATATTAGGCATTCCCCAGTCATCGTACAATTTTTCATAAGATTTACCATCCCACGTAGGGTCTAGACCCACGAAACATTTATAAGGAGAAGAAAGACCTATTACAGCAGCATATCCAGTTTGGCATCCGGCGCTATGGCCCATTAAAGCAATATTGTTGCCATCGGTATTGTTCATGGAGTGAATATAAGTCAACACAGTTTGAAGATCCGACAGATCTTCCTTCCAGTTGGAGTTCTCAAAAACCGTATTTCGAACACATTGTAAAAAACTGCTACTAATGACAACATATCCATTACTTGCCAAGTACTCACACATCATTAGATTGTCGTCATATGTTCCGCCTGCACCATGGTGGTAAATAACTACTGGAAATCTATTATTCAGAGGTTTTGCTTCAAACCTGGCATCACAAACAAAGTTCAAAGATTGTTCAAATGCAACGGTTTTATCCGTATACGTTGAATCTTGATATTCCATCATGGTATACGAAATCCAGCTATCGTTGGCATAGGCTCTAATTTTTTTCGCAATTGTATCGTTGCCTTTCAGTCCGTTCATAGACACATAGTCTATGATTTTCATGATATTCTGATCGCCTTTTGAGGCTGGATACCATATTCCCAAAAGAACTTGTTTGCCAGGACTAGATTTCCCGATTTCTCCACAATCGTTTTGGGCAAAATTCGTAATCCATTGGTATCTAAATCCAACTGAGTATTCACCTTCTGATTTCGATTGAACTGATTGTGAAAAAGACGAAAACTGAATGACTAATAGGCCAACTATGAGCCCTACTAGTTTAACCGATGTTCTTTGTTTATTCATTGAGTATGTTTTTTAGTAAAATAATCAGCTCACATTTGAAGTGATTTGTTTTATCCATTGCAACTAAGGGGGGCAGTGTAAAATGCATTTCACATAGTGTTAGAGCCTGTTTTATTCAAGTAAATCCCAGTAATATTCTTCAGCTTTTCTTGGAATCCAAAACACAACTCTATTAAAATCATTTAGTCTCTCCACTTTTGAGTGGTGATCTATAACTGCTTTCATTAGCTCATCTATTTCTTTTTCCCTCTCTTCTTCAGGTTTATTGCTCCCCTTAATTACTGCCATATTAACAAAAACTAGTGGTCCGCTAAATTGTGGTCTTAATTGACATCTAATTTCATTTCCAAATTTGTTACGAACCATTTCATGATTTATTCGCTTATTGATGTATACCCAACAGTAGAGCATGATTACAAGAATGGATGAAATCCAAATGATCTTATTTCTGTGTGTTTTTAGATATGTAGAGAATTGAATCAATTGAATTTAGTGTTTGCCAATTGGCTATAACGGTTAGTACTATATACAGCGTGGCTCTTCACCGTGGTTGTTTTCTCGAAGGTAGGAATAGTTTCGTTCAGTTATGAATGATAAATCGAAGCGTAAAAATGTGCATTGGGGTGTCGCGTACGTTAGCCACATCCTTTTACTCAAAAATATTTCCAAGCCTGAGTAGGAAGTTTTCACATTTCGCCCCTATATATCCTTGTTCTGATGGGATATAGAATTCAAATTTAAGAATATCAACACCTTCTTTAACCGTAATAGTTTGTACTGAATAACCACATTCAATTCTACGAGAAGCTTCGGCTAATTTCCCAATTGCATCAGTATTGATGGACATTAATTGTAAGAAAATTGGAAACTGTTCTAATCTTAAAGTGTGATCAGAGCGAAACTCTGTATTTGATCTTAGCTCTAGAGAATCAACAAATTTACTGAATTGATCAATTTTGTCAGCTGGATAAAAGGAGTCATCGACCATTGCCATTTCTGAAGTTAGTCTTATCATTTTATGCCCGTAGTATGCATTAAAACCTCCACTTATTATATCGACCTCTCTATTCGTTTTGACTTCGGTTGATTCAAGATTAGGACAATCCATGACAATTTTCGGAAAGCACCTACTGTATAAATATTGATAGTTGTAAGAATCGAGATACCTTTTGTCTGGGTTGAGTTCAGAAGCAATTCTTATCGCTTGGCAGGTGTTCGAACCTTCATCATGGTAGTAATCTTCAATTTCCGAATTGATGAATGCAGCAACAATAAAATATTCCGAGATTGTATCATTAAGTTTACATGCTCCATTAATTAACGAAATAGATGAACCATATCTCTTATTAATTTTTCCTGATGATGTGAATTGTGAAAGGACTGCTAGTCGATACAAATTTACATGTCTATTTGAATCACCTTTCAGCTCTTTCTTAATTGATTTTAATTCTTTCTTTAAATCTTGTCTGTCGTAGACAGATATGCTTTTATTGATACTATAATTTTCATAATACACAGTATCAAGCCCTACCGATTGAGCCATTGAGCCGAAACCGAAACATATTGAGAATATTACAATTAATGTTTTAGTCATCTTTCGTGTGTAATTGTCTATTGTGGTTAATGTGTAGGGTGGAGACAGTGCGGATCTCCATTAAGGTTGTTTTCTCGAAGGTAAGAATAGTTTCGTTCAGTTTGAACCGATAAACCGAAGCGTAAACCTGCACTAGGGTGTAGCCCGTGTCAAGCACGTTTATTATTTAGGTAATTGCCGCTTATTATTAGAGTTCCTCCTAATACAAGAGCATAACTAAACTCTTCATTATAAAATAAGATGCCAACGAGTACCAAAATAGGTAGCCGTAGATAGTCGATCACAATTAAATCACTTATATTATTTTTCTGAAATGCCTTTGCCAAGCTGAAATGTGCGACTAGAGCTGAAATACCTACTAGAGAAAGCCAAAAATAGTCAGATCGTAAAGGGAAGTGCCATTCTGGTAAGGCGATAAAGAAAGAAATTGGCATTTGGATCAAACACATAATGATCACGACTTCCAATGCAGAGCTGGATTTAACAATCTTTTTTGTAAACACATGAGTTATAGCGTAGCTAATGGCAGATGCCAGAACTATTATAGAGTTTAGCGTGATTAATTCTATACCTGGTTTTAAGATAATTAATACGCCAATAAACCCAAGAACAATTGAGATGATTTTTATTTTGGTTATTCTTTCATCTAAAAATATTGCTGCAATAATAATAACCCAAATAGGGACAGTGAACTCGATTGCAGTGACTTCCGAAAGGGATAAATATGTAATTCCAACTATCCAACCATACTGACCCAAGAGATGGAATACATTTCTAAATAGATGCTTTTTTATCGTTTTGAATGATGTTTTCGGAAAGCTTCGATAGAAAAATAGTATAAGTATTAATAAGCCAATTATAGATCTAAAAAAGATGATTTCGAAAGATGATATACTTGAGCTTATTTCTTTAACCGAAATTGCTAAAATACAAAAGCTTAAAACAGCTAAGAGCATCCATTTTTTTGAATTCATTTAAACACTGCTTTATTGTACATAACGACTCGGGCTAAATAACGTGCGGCTCTTTACCGAGGTTGTTTTCTCGAAGTTAAGAATAGATTTGTTAATCTAAAATTGAACTCTCGAAGTAGTTGCCCTTATTGGTCTAGGTGCGGTTATACACATTCAATTTACGCCGATTTCTCTGAAAATGGCATTGATTTTTAGGTTATTACTTTCAGTTAGACACCTACTAGGAATAAGCAAGATTTTTTCGGGAGAAGTCAAGTAATAAACCTTATGATTCAGTTGTAAATTATGAATCATATTTGTAGTAATTGTGTACTGGAATGTTTGTCCCCTCACAATTATATTGTCTGAGTTGATAGTAAGTTGACGAGTTTCATATAACTCTGGATGAACACTATATTTTTTTGATCCAAGCCATACAAGAATGAAAGGAGCAAATACAACGAAGGCTAAACCAAATGATATCGTTAAACTTACGGGAAAGTACTCCCCAAGTCTCAATTCTGGTAGATGATATAGTGACAACCCTAAGAACAGAAAACCAACCAAGAATAATACTATCATTGTCTTAGATTTGTAGCTGCCGAAAAGGAAAGATATTACGTATTCTTTTCGTTCAACAGAATATTTTATGTTGATTTCATCTGTTTCGGACATAATTGTGTATAACAGTCAGGGCTACACCTCAGTGCGGATACTGAACTTAATTATTTTCCCGAAGATAAATATAGTTTTTTAAGAGAGTTTTGATTTCTTGAAGCCAAAGCTACCTTTGAGCCAAATTGAGTAGTTTTTGGTCCTTTTTACAAGGTTTAGTGCAGTAGAACCCCCTACCTTTAATGAAGAATCATAAAACATCAAATTATGTCTGAAAAACGAAAAGAAGTAAAAATGTCTAAGTCCGTAAATGTAAATGTTTCGGCAGATAAGTTATGGGAAATAATTGGTCCAGGGTTTGCAAAAGCAGGAGAATGGAGCAGTGCCATCGATCATTCAACTTCCTTTGGAGAAGGACAGTTTGAGGGAGCTGTGTGCGATACTAGATCTTGTGATTTGAGTGCAAAAGGTTTTACTAGTGTAGATGAGCGCATAACTGAATATGATGATGCTAATCAAACAATGGCATTCGACGTATATCAAGGAATGCCAGGATTTGTAACACAAATGAACAGTCGACACATCATCACAGATGAAGGTGATGGAAAAAGTAAAGATGAAATTCAAATCACGATGCAGATGAAACCCTTCATGGGGGCTCTGATGGGGGGAATGCTCAAAAAGAATCTTAGCCGTTTATTGGATCGCGCCCTGCTTGATCTAAAGGTCTTTGCTGAAACCGGTAAACCTTCAGCAGAAAAGCTAGCCCGAATGAAAAAATTGGCTTCAAAAGTGGCGTAGATCGTAAGCATCTAACATCACGTGGATTTATTAAAGCCCTTCAAAAAACGTTCTGAATGGTTCTTCTTACCCCTCACCATTTCTTCTTGAGTTCCTGCGGAAATAACATTTCCGCTTTCAAGTCCCAAATCAATAAAGAAATCAGCACATTTGATAACACCTAAGTTATGCTCAATCACAATAATGGAATGTCCTACATGAATCAACTCAGTCAAAGCAATGAGCAATTTATTCACATCGTGAAAATGTGGTCCTGTTGTTGGCTCATCAAAAATGAATAGGGTAGTAGGGCTGTATTTTCCTTTTGAAAGGAACAATGTCAGTTTGATCCGTTGCGCTTTTCTACCTCTTTATGTAGAGTTTTTCTTCAACGTGGTTGTTAGCTATATTTCTTACCAAATATCATTTAACACATAAAAATTGTCCACGTTGATGTAAACAAATTTCATATTATTTTCAGTAGATAGTTTATTGTTTTCTTGAATAAATCGAATGAAACGTTTGTTCTGCCTTCCCATAAATTTGCACCAAAAGACAAAAATGACGTAATCAGACTCTCCAATTGTTACTTCTGACGAATTTGACATCGGGAGCAAATACCTTAGTAATGTAGAGTCAGCAACAAGAGAGTCCAGAGGTGCTTGAACCTTTGGAGGAAAGCTTGTTAATATGCTATCTCTATCCCATTCTAAATTAGGAAAGCCTCCGGCATAACAGTTTATTTGAAATGAAACTAATTGTCCGAATTTATTGAAGTAAAGAGCTTGTAATGGTTGGTAGTGATTCTTAATTTGATTCTTGATATTTCTTTTCTCTTGTAGCAATTCATCTGACGATAATGTATGGTCTTTAATCGTATCAAGGGATAACAAAAAAGAGTAGAATGATGTATCTAATTGATAGACTTCATTTTCTGGAATAGAAAGTCTGTTTGAATGATTATAAATTCTCTTCTCACTCAATTCCTTTGGAGTTCGAATACCATAAATACCCATAATCGGTGAACAACCAGTAATAAGTAAAATTGCATAGAGAGTAAATAATTTCTTCATTGTTTTTAGGCAAAGTGTGGCTAACGATCTAAGTAGTACGCTGTTCGGACTTCAAAGTTCTTTTCTCGAAGATAAGAAAAAGCCATTAAGCTTTTGAGTATAGTTTTGTTAATCCAAAAATGATCAATTCAATGTGAAAACTAGCATTGTTTGTCCGATATGTTAGTGGTGCTATTTTAATCTAATAATTCTGTATGTCTACGTATATCCCTTCTGTTCTGTGCTACTTCGAACGTCAATTTTACAATTAGTATTACTATTATCCAAAAAGTAGTTCTGTCGATTAATCCTCTTATCAAATCGCTTGTTGTAATGTGGCAACCATTAGACAGATAGTCCCAATAGGTCAAGTAATTACTTTCAAACATGCATTCTGGAGTTGATGAAGGAGCATCCAAATTCAATTCAGGTCTAGCCTTATACCAGTAAAAATAATACCTGCCACGAAGCAAGACGGTTAAAACTAAAGAGAGGATAGAAATTAACAGATATTTTAAATTGATTTTGTATTTCCATATTATATATCCAGAACAAAAGGCAAAGATGAAATAGGTAACAAACGACAATCGATATCTACTTATCCTCAATACAAAATCCATGGAGAAAAAGTACCTGAGAAGGTCATCTAAAACATTTGTAATATGAGGAATCGACCAAATAGTTAAAATTGGTATAACAGCTAAAATGATATAGATAAATGTTTTTTTCAAATTGTATATTTCATTACCACTAAGGGTTAACATTGTGAACCGTACGGCTCTCTACCGAGATTGCATTCTCGAAGTTAAGAATAGATTTGTTAATCCAAAATTGAAATCATTCGAAGCATAAATCCGCATAGAGTATAGGTAACCTAAGTTAGCGATCAATTAGATTTACTAGTTAAACGGAAAGAACAAAAGAGTGGAATAAGACTCTCTAAGTCCTTGTGTCTTTGAACACACCAACATAGCAAGTTCCCACTCTTTTAAGTCCCCAAATACGATCAATTCTCAAGGTGCGCAAACCTGATTTGAGGTAGCAGTATCGAGTGCCTTGTTCTACCGGCGCTACCCCCTTGTCTTCGAAAGTATACTTTCTCTTCAAAAATTATAGATGTGAAAGCGATCGGAATCGATATTTCCAAGCTGACATTTGATGTGTTCAGTGAAAAACTTGGACATAAACGTTCAGCAATGCTAAGACAGGTTTACGCCGCTTATTTTATTCCTTTCGCAAAATATTCTAAGGTTAATTTTGGTGTCCCAAGTTCTTTCCACGTTTCTTTTGCTTCAAATTTTTCAGAATAAT
>NVVG01000110.1 GCA_002402125.1 Moraxellaceae bacterium | reverse complement strand
TGCTGATAATGGTTTGGATAGGTGTTAAGTAATTGTAAAATAATCCGACGTTACCTAAGTTGAATCGCCGGATTTTTATACCCTTGACGGCAGGTCTCGTTCGTTTAATAGTATTAGGGCTGCTATAGGCCCTGGCGGGGTGATAGCTGATGTGGCGAGTCTGGCTAATGATTTAGGCCTTTTTGGTAAAAACTCCAACCTCTTGAACCTTTCTCCCGCTCTATGCCACTTACTTAGTAGGAGTTTTAATTTAGGTGCCTAGGGCTGGCCCACGTATAGGGCGGTGCTATGTTAAGAGCTGAATTATGTCTAGAGCTGAGCTATGCCAACAGTTGTCCAAGAACAATAAAAAATAGAATCTGGAGAGTGTTTTGAAAATAATAAGAGTTAGTGCCCGTCATGCTAAAACGAGTTTATTGTTAGTGTTGTCGACTAGCCTTGCTGCCTGTAATTTGTTTGCCCCACCGCTAGAGCTTACCCACCCACCAGGAAAGGTGAGTTTTGCAGACCAGGATCCAGGGTCAACGGTTGGTGGTACCATAACGATTGAGCGCGCCTTAGATGAAACAGATATCACTTTTTATGCCATTCACTGGGGCAAGCAAGATCCAATCCCACCGCTAGGTCAGGCAAGATCTTTTGATGCGGTAGATCTATCGTCTGACAACCCAGCTCCCGATGGGTTTGGTGCAGGTGGAGGTGACTGTGTTGCTTTTGATGCTCATGAATTCATGGTAACTAGAATTGCGGTTGACGCGTTTCCTGCGGATGAAGATCTCACGTTTGAATTGCCGATGGGCACGGAAGTTCCGAAAGAGGGTGAAGATCTAGCTGTCACCTTTGTGGTGCATACCTTGTACGACAATGGCACTGGAACACTTGCAGGGTTTAGTGAGTTCCATAATATTCGAGAATGTTTAATTCGAAACTCTGTCGATATTGATAACTGGGTCGAGTAGACACTTTCTACGTTCATTTATCTCGCCGCAAGAAATTGCGGCGACCCGCATTTTATATAAATATGTGCTGCAACGTTCAGGCAGAAAGCGGTAAACATTAGCGGTTAAAAAGGTTTGCATAGAAATAATATTGTTCTGCACGTAAGCAATGCCCATGAAAATAAACGTCACCTGCTTTTAAAATCCCCAAAAAACACTAACTATTTTTGTTAAATAGCTGTACATTACTTGCTCCCTTGGGCGTTTGAGTGATTACTAGGCCTGTCCTAGTTTGTTTCTAGGGAATATTGTATGAGAGTGGTTAATATTTGACCGCTGCTGTTTCTTCGTTTTATTGTTTGGGAGAATGTAGTTCATGTTGTCTATTGCACGATCGAGTATTACGCGCGTTTTTTCTTATGTAAGCCTATCAATGTTAACCGCTCAATTTGCCATTGCTGATGTCGCTCCAATCGATAAAGATATCTATTTGGCCAAGCTCGACCCGGTATTTAGTTTATCTCTGACGGAGCTTGTGAACCTCAATGTTTTTACCGTATCAAAACAAGATGAGCCTCTTTTAGACGCACCATCAGTGGTAACGGTGGTCAACCAAGCGGAAATTAAGCGTCGCGGTTATCATAGTTTGAGTGAAATAGTTGAGCGTACTACCGGTTTTTATAATGGCACTAATGTTAACTTTGCCAATATCGCTAGCCGAGGCATTAGTACCGGTAATGATCAGTACTTAATGTTGATTGATGGACACAGCATTAACTCAGTGAATAACTTTGGTGCATTTTATACCCACATGCTGCCTATTATTAGTCAATATCAACAAATAGAAATAATTCGAGGTCCAGGATCAACGCTATGGGGAGCAGATGCTTCCATGGGCATTATCAACTTAATACCGTTAAAAGGAAAAGATATTCAAGGGTTGCAAGTGAAGGCCAATTACTCCATTTCAGGCGATGCTATTCATGGAGTACAAGTGAATGTTGATCATTCTATTTCAAATGAGCAACAATTTGCCAATATATTGTATGGCCAGACTTTTGGTGATGCCATAGATGTGATGGCTTCTTATACCATTTTTGAAGCAGACGGTTACGGTCATGACTCTCTTGCAGAACCAGGTTATTCGAACTATTTCGTTAGGGGAAATAGTACGGTTAATGATAAAGCTGCCAATAGACAAGACTGGGATGATAGTTTTGAATTCTATACCAAAGTTAGTCTGGGTGACTTTTCGGTGAGTGCTCGTCACCTGGAATTTACTGGGATTAATCCAAATGCTTCCAATTATGTGGATAAGCTGAAGACTCATGATTGGAACAATACCTTTGTTGAATTTGCACATAGCGCTGAACTTATTACGGATACAACGTTAACGAGTAAACTATTTTACGACACTATTTATCAAGAACGCTTTCGTAGAGAGCCAAATCCCAGAAATGATTATTATACCGAATACAATTACGGCCTAGATTTTTCCGCTTCTACTGAACTGAATGAGACGCAGAAGATTTTATACGGTTTACGTTATGTTAAGGCCAAGACCGGGCCAAATCGGCGTTACACTGTCAATAGCGATACGGAAATATTGTTTGCCAATGAAGGGTTCGATGAATCGTTGGGGGTATATGGAGAATATCAGGGGCAGTTATCAGACAACGTTCGACTGATTGCAGGTTTGCGTTATGATTCAAATGATTTTAGAGAGGATACAGAAGAATTATTCCCGCGCCTGGCCGTTATCCAGAAAATCAATAGCGAATGGACAATGAAGTATATGTATAACAGTGGTTATCGCCGCCCTTCCGTAGGACAGGGCCAACGGACAACGGTAACAAATGCGGAAACGGGCCAACGTACTGACTCATACGACGTGCAAGCGATGTATCAAAAAGATGATTTCAGTTTGGATATAGTCTTGTTCTACCTATCAATGCAAGATTATATGGCCTTTATTAACAGCGCTACACTTGGCAACGGTTGGAAGAATGTTGCTGACTTAACCAGTAGAGGCGTCGAAATCACTGCATCAAAACGTTTTGCCGATAAATTTGTACTGTACGGTGATTATGCCTATACCGAAGCCGGTGTTGATGATTACTCTCAGTTTGATCAGCAAACGTTGAATATCTCTGATGTGAGTGATGATCGACTTGATGGTTCTATCAGTCACATCGTTGATCTGGGTCTTGATGCCCAAATTACCGAGCAACTGATATTTAATATTAATGGCCGTTTTGTCCAAGGAGAACAAACGCGCTTGGATACGGACCATTTTGACCTTAATAGCTCTGAAACACTGGATATGAACCTACGTTATAGCACTGACAATGATGGGGTCGAGCTCAGTGTTTATGTGAAAAATATTCTGGATAAAGAAGCTAAGCGCGCATTTAACATTGCGCAGGGTGGTTATTATTATGAAAAAGGCCGGTCCGTTGGTGTAAATGTGGCCTATAAATTTGGGATGTAGTTGTTATATTGTTGGAATGTAGCAGGGCTATTATGGAAGTTGCCCTGCTATAGGCCGTTGTCGCTAAAAATGTGCGCTTGTAAATGTTTGGTGCAGATTATCTAAAGTATTTCTTCTCGTGATTTCCTCGTAACGTTCTCTAAACACACACTCTCTAGATTCTCTATCTAAGTTTTCTATCTAAGCTCTCTCGCGTAATTTTTTTCTACGCCCAAATTATTCTGTAAATCTATTGTTGATCAAATAACGATCTCGGCTTTCTGTCAGTTTTTTAAATCAGCATGAAGGTATTATCAATGCCGTCACTATTTATAGCTAATTTAGTCAAAATTCCGTTCATATATGCGTATTAGTTATAAATAATAACCATTGGTTATTAGCGGGTTATTCTTTATAACCAAAAGATGCAGAGATTGGGTGTTTTTGATACAATGCTCGCGTCCTAGAGATACGGAGAAATTTACAGGTACCAGTACATGGTGCTACATCGTTAACCAAGGATGGATGTCAATTCATTTACCTAAGGTAGTAGTAATGAGTTTTTTAATATCCAAGCCCCACCTAGCAGTTAGCAAAACAAAACAAGCGTATATTCCATTAGCACTCATTTTATCGGCAACATTCTCGGTGCCGGTTTTTTCCGCCACTAGCATTACGGTTAGCTCACTAGCGGAGTTGGCTGCGGTTGCAGATGATAGTGATCAAATTGTAACGATGACGCCGGGCGTGTATTACATGTCTAATTATTTTACCGGTAGCGTGGTGAGTGACAACCTTGCTCAGGCGGCAGTTAGTGGTGCCGCACGATTTATCGAATTCAGTGGTAGTGACAATATTTTTAATATGAACGGTGTGGAAATTGTTGTTGATACCGCGCTAATGTGGGATCTAGGCCCAGAGAAGTCTTCTGAGTTGTTGTTAACGGGCAGTCAAATTACCATTAATGATTTGGCGATCCGTGATGAAATCGTTAATTCAACCTATACAGTTTGGTCCGCTGAACGCCTGGAGTATGTAACAGGAAATGCGCCCCAGGCAGGGTTAAATACCTTTGATATACGCGGTACAGGTAATACCTTAACGGGTGTTGATATTACCACTTATGGTGGTACACCCTATGGCGTCGGTGATTTTTGCGGGAAAGGCGCGGATTCAAATATGTTTGGCGCAGATTTACGTAAACACTCAAGCGTACGTATCTATCAAGCGACGGATGTTACCATCGATAACTTGACGATTGACCAGCATTCTTTTGGCCATGCGATTCATATGCATGAATCGGTAAATACCACGATTAAGAACAGTTATCTTGAAGCGAGTTTGCGTGGAGCCGATGATATGAAAAACGACATCAGTGGATGCTTATACGATCAAAATTTCAAAAGTGTATGGACTAATGCTGTAGTACCCGATGGACAAATGAAATCCCTATCTGAAGATGGAATTCGTACTTACGGTGGTAGTGGTTCGGTGACGGTAGATAATGTCCATATCAAAAACTACCGCTCTTGTTTTAATGTTGTGGCCACCAAGGATGCAGTGATAAACGGCGGGCGAGCGGAAAACTGTGAGCGGGGTATTTATGCGGCTAAGAACGTTCAGATCGGCCAGACGACTCCTGTCGAAGTTGATGCTAAATATGGTAATGCATTAATCGTTGATGGAGGATACCCAGAGATTGATATTTTGCTGCATGGTGACGAGTCTGCCAGCCATGGAACCGGTAACGTAGCAATTATTTGGGCAAAGGGCGGCAATATTAAAATCAATCGTTACAATAATGAACAGCGCACCATCATGGCCAAGATTCGCGTGGGTAGCACCTTTGAAAACTGTTTCACCAGTGGTTGGACGAAATCTTGTGTTGCTCAGCCTTTTGATTGGGTAACGGACAGTAGTGTCGCTAAAAACTTTTCTATTGAGGCTAAAGTGGGTACCACTATTCGTTTGACCGGTGTGACTGAAAATATCACGGCAACAACTGAAGTTGGCACGACTATTTCAGATAATGGCAGTGGCAATACGTCAATCTTTGAATGATTTAGTCGAGTGATTCAACAGTGGGGGCTTGCGAACGCAGGCCCTTTTTAACCATCTAATTACGTAAACCGAATGGGAATAGCCTAGTTGAGAACGGTGTTAAGCTAAGCGCTAATTAAGCGCAGTGCTGATTAAGTTCAGTGCTAATTTAAGTGCTAATTTAAGTTAAGCTAAGTTCAGTTCAGTGTTTTTACGAGCGGCTTCTATTAATTCCTCACGTAATAAATTGATATCGACGGGTTTGCTCATAAATTTATCCATACCACTGTTTCTACATAGTTTTACTTGTTCTTCTAATACATGAGCGGTGAGGGCGACAATTGGGGTTCTGGGCTGGTTGTTATTGGTTTCCCATCGCCGGATTTCTCGACTGGCAGTCAAACCATCCATTTCAGGCATCTCACAATCCATAAAAACCAGGTCAAAACCCGTTTGAGATGATTTAACGGCTTCTAACGCTTCTAAGCCGTTAGTGACAAAAATGGGTTTTTGATTACATTTACCCAATATACCTTTCATGACTTGTCGCACTACGGGGTTATCTTCGGCAACCAATATGGACAGTGGCCTTAATTGACGGATTTTGTTTTTAATGCTTTCTTCTTCTGCTGTTATCGACTTTGGTGTGTCGTTGGGTTTTCTGCCGAGCCCATAGGTGATAATGTCAAGCGCTTCGTATTCAACCAATGGCTTGTCGGTTGCTAATAGGATATTGGTACCTTTGAGGGCATCACCCTTGGGAGGAATGCTAGATGCCGTGATGAGAATAAATGGTACTTTCCCGTATTCTTTTTTAGCCAGTTTTTTAGCGAATAAAATGCCATCTTGGTCGGGCATATTGAGGTCAGACAATAACAAGTCGAAAGGCCGTTGCTGTTGGTAGGCAGTGTTTAGCACTTTAAAGGCATGTTCCATGGTTTCCACATAAGTGACTTTCATGCCATGCCTAAGCGCATATTTTCTTAGAAGTTGACCGTAAGTGGTATTATCATCCAATATCAGTAGTTGTTTTCCTGAGACGTACTGATCAGTGAGGTCAGGCTCTATTTGAGTTGTGTTATCTTTTGGTAAGTGGACTTTTACCGAGAACGTTGAGCCTTGTCCCGGAGTACTTTCTACCTCTATACCGCCTCCCATCAATTCCGACAACTGCTTGCAGATAGTTAGTCCTAATCCGGTACCACCGTACTTTCGAGTTGTCGATGAATCCGTTTGATTGAAAGCGGAGAATAGCTTTTTTTGTTGTTCTTCGCTTACTCCAATTCCTGTATCACTTACTGCAAATATGACTAAGCCGGGTGTTTTTGGGTGCGGTGTTACAGTAACAATGATTTGCCCCTCTTCGGTAAACTTGAGAGCATTGCTGATAAGGTTAATCAAAATTTGGCGCAATCGTGTGGGGTCACCAATGACAAATTTGGGTAACTCAGGGGCAATGTCCGACATCAGCGGAATGTGTCGTTTTTTTGTACTGAGTCGGAACATTTTTAGTACTTCCCATATTAGCTTTTGCAAGTTAATAGGGATTGTTTCCAGTTGCATCTTCCCGGCTTCAATTCTTGAATAGTCCAGAATGTCATTAATTACGGTTAATAGTGTTTGGCCTGAGGCGAGTACAACTTCATTGCATTTGGCCTGCTCGATATTTAATTGCATGTCAGAAAGCAGTTCCGACATGCCGATAACACCGCTGATCGGGGTGCGAATTTCATGACTCATTTTGGCAAGAAAAAGACTTTTAGCTCGATTCGCTTCTTCAGCCTCTTCTTTAGCGGTAGAGAGAGCTTTTGTTAATTTTGTTAGTTTTAGGTTGGATTTTTTTCGAGCCTGATTAATAAATAATATCACTGCCATTAATACTGCAAACAGCGCTATCCCAATTATCAATAGAACTAGCCAATTCCTTTGCGAAGTAATGGTTGCGCTTTGTAGAATGTTTTCTCCCTGTTGTTGAATGAGGTCCTTTTCTTGCTGTATAAGAATGGCATTGTTTTCCGCAATTACGCCGGATAATCGGGCAACATTTTTCCCCTTGTCCTCTAGCGTGGCGATGGTTTGGTCCAGGTTAAACTGCTTTTCTTTTAGTTGTTCGGTGGTTTCAACATATTGATTGGATAAAATAGAGAGCTTATCTTCTCTATCTTTTATCATGTTACTTTTGTTCTGTAGCTCCAGTGTTTGCTGGGTCAGCTGTTGTTGCTGTTGCTTGTGGGTGTCGGATTGAATCTTTAATAACGCATTCTTTTCGGCCAATTTCGATTGTTTTGTTTGTAGTGATTGTTTGACCTGTTTGAGGCGTTGTTCGGTTTCGCGAAAGAGTTCAGCAACATCTAGCTCGCTACCGCCTAGCAATAGGATCTTTTTGTCCATTGTTAGGTGTTCAAATACAACATTACTGCGATTGACCTCAAATCTTATGTGCTTTCCCTTACGCACAAAGTTGATCATGAAATCCTGCTTGGATTTGCTTTCATCACTAATTAGCAACGTGCCTGTCTGGCGCAGTTTGTGGGCAATGATGTCCAATCTAGAATTGCTATCTTGGCTTATATAGACTATTTGAAATTGTTGTGGGTCAAAATTGAGAGGGCTGATGGTCGTTACTTCAACCTTTTTCCCGCGGATTCGCAATGATTTAGAGGCTTGGCTTAATGCGGAAAATAGTGGTTCATTCTCCCCAATAAAACCGATGTTGAAATGTGCTATATCGGCCTCATTTGGCCATTTGATATAACGTGTTAGCTGATAGATGACCGCAGCCTGAGTAACCTCGGGGCTGGGTTTTTTGGCGTATAGGGGCAAAGAAAAGAATAGGAAATATTGAAAAAGGGCACCGAGACAAAATAACCGAATAAGTTGAGAGAAATGACGGCCTGCTGAATGGTTACCACTACGTTGCACTGCTACCTCACTACGTTTGATTACAGGTGGGTTTGGCTAAGTATAGGGTAGATTGGAGGTCGTATACAAATGCTGGTATYGCYTAAAKAGTCTCTTTTGGRTTAGWTYTTYTYTATTTCGCTGCGAGGAACCGTGGAGCCCACCATTTTATGCAAATWGGAGCKRCWAWGTTCATCCAGAAAGCGGTAAACATTAATGTGTAGAAAGCCTCTATTGACAGAATATTGTGTTGTACATAGGCGATATCCATGACGATAAAAGCCAACTCCGCGCGCCCCAACATACCTAGCCCGATCATCACTGATTCATGAAAACTAAAACCACCGGTATAACGAGCAGCAAGCGCGGCAGAACCGACTTGTCCTATAATTAGACAGGTAGTTAAGGCAATAATTTGCGGGATCACTGTGATAAATATATCCCAGTCAAACAGCARTTTGGTACCYAAASTYACGAAGAATATCGGACCTATCCAAGAAAAGGCGACATCATCTACAATTTCTTTGCAATGAATGTAATGATTGCGCTCTTTTTTTGTGCGGTTAAAGTGAAAGTATTCCTCTTTTAATATCAAGCCTGCCATATAAGCACCAACCGCAGGATGAAAACCTGCATGGTAAGATAAGATGCCTGCCAGTACTGCGATTAATAAAACCGCCAAGGTTGTRTTTTCTCCGTCACCGACACTAARMACATGCCCGATACCGTAACGTCCGAGGATGGGTACGTAGCGAAACCAAGAGTTTTTCATGTCATGGGGAAAGACCCACTCACCGACAGCAGCAATAATCAAAAAGAAAATKGYTGTCTTYCCCAGTAATAGTAAAACRGTAGACAGGCTAACTGGGCCAGCTCCAGCGGCCATAGGTACTAATATAGCCACTAACGCTAGTGCAGCAACATTGTCTAATACGGCCGATGTCATGATGCCAGTGGCGGCTCTGGTTTTATGTAGACCTTCACTCTTGAGGGTGACCATGGTTAACGATACCGCGGTAGCGGTCATTGCCAAGCCACATAAAATTGCCATATTTGTGTTCTGCCAAAAGTACAGCGCCAGAAAATAAGCCACACAAAATGGCACGAGGGCCCCAAAAACCGCAATGCCCCAAGTTCGTTTAAGACAATTAAAAAAGGCACTGGTACTTTCCTCAAAACCTAAGGAAAACATGATGAGGATAATACCTAGTTCGGAAAGTCCGCGAATGAAAGGGGTGGGTTCAACGGGCAACCAGCCGACGTTCACAAAGAATGCACCTGTGGCTAAGAAAAAAAGCACAGGAGTTAGTTTTGTTTTTCTAGCAAGGAGGCTGGATAAAAAAACACCTCCCCATATTAGGGTCAGATCCAGTAAGTTATCCATGGCGTAACGGTATATATTTGTAGCAACGATGCTTTGTGGTGCTCCACTCCTTTATGTTACGCCAAGTGGGAAGGTTGGTCTTATACCTTAGGTATTAGTAGTTTATAACTTCAGGTAAGCCTGGTTGAGCGATATTCGTTCGAAAAAATAAGTAACCTATTGAATTTATGGGAAAAGGGAGGAGGTCATGGTGCGAGCATAATGAATGCTTAAGGCTTGTAATTCGAGCMATAGTCAATATACTTTATCTAATTGCAGGRTGGAGAACTRATTGGRGAGCAAAATGGAGAGCAAAATGGTTGCTAACAATAAAATTAATAAGCTGACAGTTTCTGTTGCGTGTTTACTAATGATGGGTTGTACATCAGCTCCAAAAAATATGGATAGCTCTGAGATTAGAAAAATAGAATTAATTAAGATGGATCCTGATGGCGCGGCCTACGAATTTATCGGCGCWGTTGAAGCGGAGGCCTTWGCRRGGGATATTGGATCTTCTACTTTAAAAGCCAGAAACGGAATTAGAAGCAAAGCATATGATATGGATGCTAATATTGTTGTGCTTGATTCTACAGCATCAGAAAATGCTAGTGACCTTACTCGGCAATATAAAGTTTTTCTAACGGGCAGAGCATTTAGACTACGCGAATAGCTTAACGGCTAGCTCGACTACGAAAAAAATGTACGGGTTTTTTATCCGGYAAGCCTGCAATTTGAAAYKGGTAAGATCTACAGGGTTGTCGTGTCGCGGCGATCTACTTTCATCAATTATCCACTAAGTTTTTTTTCATTACGAGTTGTTGYATTGCCAGCAAGGTTTGTTGGYGGTTTCCGCAAAGTTGYMATTGAATTKCAGGTYAGAATGCACACAAAGYAAYTTAGGYRYYGAATTATTGCTAATAATTCGTATTTGTATTTGCTACTATTGCCGTCTTTCGTCTTGGCAAGGCATCTATGCCTATTTACAGCTCGTTAATTTGTGTTTTTACCGGGGAGTTTATGATTTCTACCTTTTATAGCTTAGTTAGAGGCTTAGTTAGAGGCTCATTTAGGCATCTGCTTATAGGTACTGTATTACTGTCGGTATTACCGGTTTATGCCGATGAGTTGTCGAGCATACAAGCAACCGGCAGTAAGAAAGTTGACGAAGCCAAGGCTTCTCAAGCCCGAGTCGATGGGTTATCTGCAGTCACCCAACAACAGTTGAAACAATACCGGTTATTCCAGAAGAAAATAGAAGGCCTAAAAACCTATAATAATTTGCTGACTGAGCAAGTCGAGAATCAACATGTGCTCATCGATAAATATGAAAAGTCGGTAGCAGAGGTAGCTTCGATAGAGCGGCAAATGATGCCGTTGGTGGTGAAAATGGTGAAGAGTCTGGATGACTTTATCGAGCTGGATATGCCTTTTCATATGACCGAAAGAAGAGATCGCCTGGATCTTATTAAGGAAAACCTGGTTGCCGCGGATATTAATATTGCAGAAAAATTCCGCCAAATCATCCAAGCMTATCAAATTGAAAATGAATATGGACGTAAGATTGATAGCTATCAAGATATCGCGGTGATTGACAGCRTCGGCTACGAAGTCAACGTGTTAAGGGTAGGGCGTATTGCCTTGGTTTGTCAGTCAAAGGATACGACGGTTACCGCAGCCTGGGATAACGAGCAAAAACAATGGCGCAAACTGGACAGTGGGATCTATCGTCAAGCGGTGCGTGACGGCTTAAAAATGGCAAATAAACAGGCGCCAATTGGCATGTTAACGTTGCCAATTGTAGCAGCAGGAGGTTCTCTATGAGCTTTCCAATATTACGTCTATTGACCTTGATGGTGTTTGCAGTAGCAGCGATGAATAGCTATGGRKCTGAWACTCCTACAAYTGCAAACCAAGATAAAAAATCCAAYCTMTCACTAAATCAGCTATTAGATGAGGTAAAACAAGGCAGAAGTCGTGATGCMAAAATGAATAAACAACGCGAAGCCGCTTTTCTAAAGGATAATGCCAAGCGCCAACGTTTGATCGATGCCGCGCAAGCAGAAATAGCGCAGCTGGAGAGAAAGAGTGCTGCGCTTGAAAGTCGATTTAATCAAAATGAGTTAATAGTAAAAGAAAAACGCAAGTTACGCGATGAGCGTTTGGGGTCTTTAAAAGAGTTGTTTGGCCATTTGACGGGGGCGGCGGGTGATATGCGCAGTCACTTTACCATGTCGATTATCTCTGCGGAATTTGATAATCGAAAACCGTTTATTAACCAACTGATAAAGAAAATGAATGCTGGTGTTGATCTGCCTACCATGGAAGAGATTGAGGCATTTTGGTATGAGTTGCATCGAGAAATGACCGAGTCGGGGAGGGTAAGTCGGTTTACTGCAGCGGTAGGTACAGAAGAGCAAAGAGAAATCGTCAGGATAGGCTCATTTAATCTGCTATCAAAGGGTGAATACTTAGGGTTTGACCCTGATAGCGCAAGAGTTTACGCCTTACCGCGGCAACCCGATGGTTATAACAATGGAGCGTTGTCGATTCAGGATGGGGCTGGTGTAGTTGCCTTGGGTATCGATCCTACGGGCCCCGCTGGGGGCGGATTATTAAAGGCCCTAATCAATACGCCCACATGGCTTGAACGTTGGCACCAAGGAAAACTTGTCGGTTATATTATTACCTTGGTGGGTGTCATTGGTTTGCTTCTCGCTATATGGCGTTTCATCGGATTAACCCGTGTCACAACATCGATAAAGCGTCAGTTACTGTCTAAGGACGCTAGCAATGAAAATGCATTAGGGCGAATACTCAACGTCGCCGAAATGCACCCGGAGTTGGATACGGACAGCTTGGATCTGAAATTGGATGAAGCGATACTAAAAGAGCGTCCCGCTATAGAATCGGGATTATCAATCCTAAAAATCATCTCGATGGTTGCTCCTTTGCTTGGATTGTTGGGTACGGTAACCGGAATGATCATCGTGTTTCAGGCGATAACTGTTTATGGCGCTGGGGATCCTAAARCCATGGCTGGAGGCATATCCAACGCGTTGGTTACTACCGTGCTAGGGTTGATAGTGGCGATTCCTATGTTGTTGTTRCATACCGTATTACAGGTWAAAGCGAAAAAGATACTGCATGTTTTAGAAGAACAGAGTGCGGGAATTATTGCCGCGCGTACCGACCGATGATTGGGTAGGGATCTCGATGCAGCTATTTATACTGGACCTATTGCAGACCTTGGAAAAGTTTTTTTCCGCAGGTGGTCTCGTTTTAGGRTTGATTACGGGTATCACCTTTTTGTTATGGCTGTTGATGCTCGAGCGCCTGTGGTTCTTACATGGCGATTACCAAAAATATTCACTCACCATTCAAACTGCTTGGTTAGCGCGAGAAGAACGTCATTCGTGGAATGCTCAGGTAACCAGGCAGCAGTGGATATCGGAAAGCCGGGTGTTGATCGAACATAATTTAACGCTAATAAAAACCCTTATTGCGCTTTGTCCACTCTTGGGTTTGTTAGGCACGGTAACCGGCATGATTGACGTGTTTTCCGTGCTGTCATTTACCGGTGGCGGTGACGCTAAATTAATGGCAGCGGGAGTATCCAAGGCGACTATACCAACGATGGCGGGAATGGTAGCAGCGTTATCCGGCGTATTTGGTAATCTGTATATTGGGCGTGCCGCAAAAAAAGAATTTTATCTTATTGAAGAACATTTGATACTGGATCACCAATGAGCCGACGACGAAGTTATCTTTATCAAAATGAAAATGATGGAGAAAATAGTATTGATTTAACACCCATGTTGGATGTGGTGTTTATCATGCTAATATTTTTTATTGTGACCGCATCCTTTATTAAAGAGTCTGGTGTGGAGGTCAATCGGCCGGATGCAAACACATCTTCACTAAAAGACAGTGCAACAATTTTGGTGGCGATTAGTGCAGATAACAGTATCTGGATTGATAAGCGCCAAGTAGATGTGCGAGCGGTAAGGGCTAATATTGAACGTTTGCATGCAGAAAACCCGGAGGGAGGTTTAGTGATTCAGGCGGATGAGCATGCCACGATAAAAACCTTTACCGCAGTGTTGGATGCGGCAAGAACCGTGGTTTCACCGAGCAAAATAGCCCTGGCCACGAATCCGCAATGAATGTAATAACTCGTACTTTGATGATGGCCCCCATAGCGTTATTAATAACGTTGTGTTTGTTATTGTTAATGGCAACGTTAATACAGTCTTCCGATCAAGGCTTGTCTGAAACACGGCTAATTTTGCCCACGATATTGATGCCGGATGTACAGATAGAGACACGCCGTCTAATAGAAAAGCCAGAAAAACCCAAGCTAATTGAGGCACCGGATACGCCGGTTCTCCAGCAACACAGCACTCAACAAACAGTAACTCAAACGCTAAGAATCGCCCCGCCAAATTTGATGTCTAACAACGTGAATCTATCGATTGGTGTTGGGTTGCAGGCATCAGATGGTGAGTATCTTCCTATTGTTAAAGTAGCACCAAACTATCCTGCTCTGGCGGCAAGACGAGGCATTGAAGGCTTTGTTATTTTGGAATATACCGTCACCCACCAAGGCACTACAAAAGATATAGTGGTCATCGAGGCAAAACCCAGTTCTATCTTTAATAGGAACGCAATTAGATCGGCTAGGCGCTATAAATATAAACCTCGCATGAAAGATGGTGTCGCGGTAGACGTTCATGGCGTGCGCACAATAATTAATTTTGAGATGGAGAAGTAGATGCAGGGCATGAGAATGGCTGTGTTGCTCATCTGTTTTATTGTGATAGCCGCAGCGCTGCCGAATACCAATCTGTTGGCTAAATCCGGCGGCCGAACAGCAGGCGCTATTGACGCCAAAA
>NVVG01000109.1 GCA_002402125.1 Moraxellaceae bacterium | reverse complement strand
ATCGTCTACTGTTGTTACCACACCTTTAAAAGCTTATTTACCTAATCCGGTTTGGGGTAGTGCTCCAGATGGTCAGAACTGGAATGGTGCGCAAACAACAATTCAACGTTGGTACGCAGATCCTTTGTTGAACAATAAAGGAGAAGACAGAACAGTTAGAACTGTATTTACACATGATCATTTTGGACCTTCGTCTCACCAACAAATTGGGCTTTATGCTGGATTATTGGTTGAACCGAATGAATCAACATGGATTGACCCAGTTACTGGAGACACACTTGGAGCTGCGGCTAATGGAGTAACAAGAAACGTAGTACTTGCAGATACAACTATTTCTGTGAGTGATGGTGGGCCAACAAGCTGGCAGGCCAATATTGTTACTCGAAATAATGAAGATAGTTACCGTGAATTTATGTTAGAGTTTCAAGATAACCAACAGGCTTACCTTCCTGGAAGTAAAGAAGCTTCTGACGTTTATCCAGAATTCCCAAGTAACCCTGACAGTGCAAATTATACCGCATTCGAAGAGGCTGTAAATAATGACTATCGAGGTTGGATTGACGCTGCTCACGCTATCTACTCTCCTTCTCTCTCTCCGAACGATAAAGATGCGACACCTCAACTGGTGACTAGCGGAGGAAATGGAACCTATTCTGTGAATTAYAGAAGTGAGCCAATWCCTTTAAGAGTTTCACGTGACTCAGTTAATGGAGATAGAGTTCAATCAATGGGAAAACCTGGAGATTTAGCGTATGCATTTAGTTCAAATATCACTAGAATAGATACTGCGTTTAATACGCAACCAAAAGGTGGATCAACAGTATCTCCAGATGGAGGACCATTCAGATATCCTGTAGAACCATTGACGCCTGGAATGAAATCACTTGACCCTTATACTCCTTTATTGAGAGCTTATGAGAACGATAAAATTCAAGTGAGAACATTAGTAGGAGCTCATAGAGAGTCGCACTTTTTCAACATCCATGGTGTAAATTGGTTGTTTGAACCTTCAAACGAAAATTCGGGATATCGCTCTACACAAAACATGAGTTTATCAGAGCACTTCGAAATGAACTTCTCATTACCAAAAACAGACATTACAACAGATTACCTGTACACACCAAGTGCTGATGCAGCTGGACTTACTGCTGGATTATGGGGTATGATGCGTGCGTACGACACACAACAAGATTCTCTTTTAGCGTTACCGAACAATGAAGTTTCAAATGCCGAAAGAAAAAGTGTAAGCACAGGATGTCCAACAGGATTGACACCTCGAGTATATAACGTGACCGCCTTTAATATTGATCAGTTCGTAGATATCAATAATGTCAGTTCGCTTGTATACAATGAACCTTACAAAAGCTATGATACAACAGCTGTTGTTTATATGCTAAATAGTGATTTGGATTTCTTTAAAACCGATAAAGGCGGTAAACTAAATGTCGAACCGTTGGTTCTAAGAGCAAGTGCAGGAGAATGCATCCAAGTGAACCTCACAAATGCAATAACTTCTGTAAGAAGTCCGAAAGGAGAATACAATTATGGAACGACTAAGGTTAATTTAGAAAAATCTGATGTCGTTGGTTTACATGCTGAGCTTTTATCTTATGATGTAAGTAAAAATGATGGTGCCAATGTTGGGATTAATTCAACGCAAACTGCCGAAATTAATAAAACAGTGCAGTACGAATGGTACGCAGGTAAATGGAGTGATGATAACAAAGCCATTCCAGTTGAATTTGGCTCTGTCGTTTTGAGTGCGCCTGATCAAATGGAACAATATGTTTCAGGTTTGTTTGGTGCGCTTATTGTTGAGCCAAAAGGTAGTTTTTGGATAGAAGATGATAATTCTCACTCATCTGCAAACGTTTATGAACGGCATGAGAATGGTGATTCAACACTTCTTTTCCGTGAGTTTGTTTTACAATTTCAAGACAACTTAACTGTAGCTGGAAAGAACAAATCTCAAGTAAATAATGCAATTAACTATAAATCATTTCCTATTGCATTTAGATATAGTAATCAAGCAAACTTTAATAGTCTTGATGTCAATGCTGCAACTTCAAACATAAGAAATGATAATAGTTATCCAGGAACACCACATTTGCTTGTTGCAAAAGGAAGTCCTGTTCGAGTTCGACTATTACACGCTGGCGGAGCTGGAAACGGAGAAAACTTCATACTTCATGGGCATGTTTGGCAGGAAGAACCATACATTAATGGATCAACTGCACTAGGAGACAATGAATTATCACAATGGTTCGGATTTAGGGATCAATTGGGTGCATTGAATAGCTTTGATCTTCTAATAAACAGTGCTGGTGGAAAAAACAGTATTGAGGGAGATTATTTATACCGTAGTTTTCCTAATTCGAGCTTTTCTGATGGTGCATGGGGAATTATGACTGTTACAGATGGACAGGATCAGGTACACGTCATAAGTACATCTACAGAGAACCGCGATATTACAATAAATGGTCAATGTTCAGTTAATCCCACAACCGGTAAAACGCCTGAGTATGTTACTTTGACATTTGGAAGGGAATCTAAAACAGCAGATGTAGTAGATGGAAAATGGGCATTTACAGTACCAGCTAAGGACTTCAAAAGAGCTGAAAATGCAACTGTTACTTCTTCAACTGGTGGAACGATGAGCATAAATACAAAGGAGCTAATTACTTCTCTTAAAAAATCAAAAGGAGTACGTGAAATTGAACCTGTTATCAGTGAGCCTACTGTAACTCCAATAGAAAGAGGAGTTACAAAACCTTCTAGAATAGAGGTTCCAGCTGAGCAAACCAACAAAAGATAAATAAAAGATCACGGGTATAGCACCATTCCATATAAAACACCAAATGAATTTAAAACAAATTAGAATTTATTCTAAAACTAATATGCCCAAATTCATTTGGTGCGGGATGTTTGTATTGCTCATGATCGGTTCAGGTAATTATGGATACTCCCAAGATGAAGGATACCACAAATCGGTGATCAACGAGGGAATAAAAATTGATTTTACCTTAACTCATATAGATCCTGAAAAACAACCTGGTGTATTCACTGAAGGAGATGATGTTCTCTTTCGGTTTGCGATATCAGATACAATTACCAACGCTCCCCTATCCGGCGCTTTCCCTGCTGCATGGATGGATAAAGTTGAGCGTCATGTGAACAGAACAAGCTGTGGAGACAAAGTAGTCTCTTATATTGAGGGGAAGTTGTTGAGCAGAGCTGAATTAGACTTGAATGTTTATTATGTACTGACGTTAAACCATGACAATACTATTTCTGTAGTAGATCCACTTTTCGGTTATGGTGGCTCAAAATTACTCCACATCATTCAATTAGAAAGTACGGGGTATGATTGGGTTACGAAAGAAAATCAAACCATGATTTATGTTTCTATGCCAGAAGCAAGTCAAGTTGCGGCAATTCGTGCTTCCGACTGGAAAGTAATGGCCAACATCCCTGTGGGTGGCAAACCAAAAAAAATCTTGCTTCAAGCAGATGAACATTACCTATGGACGACATATAGCTTACAAGGTAATTTCGAAATGAATTCTGGTGTTGCTGTAATTGATACTGAGACAAATACGCTTGTTAAAAACATTGAAACAGGGAAAGGCAAGCATACAATGGCTATGAGTGATGACAACAAATACGTCTATATCTCGAACTCAGATGATGGCACAATTTCAGTCATTGATGCACACACACTAGAAAAAATTAAAGACGTAAAACTAAATGGCGTTCCACACTCCATGGCCTACTCTTCTCTGGCCAAAGCATTGTATGTTGTTAACTCCCAAAAGGGCACTTTAATCGCTATAGATGGAACAACACATGAGGTTATAAAAACAATGCAAGCCGTAAAAGGAATAGACAAAGTTGCATTTGCTCCGGGAGGTCGATTGGCATTTGTCAATAACCCAACCATAAACACTGTGGATATATTTGATGTTGCGGTAAACAGATTAATTCAAACTGGAGATGTTGCAGAACAACCTGATCAAATAACATTCACAGATGAACAAGCTTATATTAGACACCGTGGCAGTGAAATAATTTGGATGATTCCTTTGGACGCAATTGGTCAAGAAGGTGCAGCAGTTCCTATTATCGATTTTTCTGGTGGTGCCTTTCCTCCATCAGCAGGATCACCCGAATGTGGAGCTTTAGGAATTGTACAAGCACCAGGAGCAAACGCGGTCCTAGTATCGAACTATAAAGATAAAGTCATCTATTATTACAAAGAAGGAATGGCTTCTACAATGGGTAGTTTTAGCACGTATGGATCCTTTCCTAAAGCAGTTGCTGTAATTGATAGAAGTATCGAAGAACGAAACGATGGTGAATATGAAACGGTAGCGAAACTAAGGTCTTCAGGGACTTATAGCTTAGCACTCTTTTTAAACGTACCATTGGTTATGGAATGTTTCGAAATTACCGTATTGCCAGACCCAGTAAAAGAAAAGGCGCGTATAGAAACTCTTTTGGGTCCTTTAATCGTTAAGCATTTTCCGGTAAACTCATCCCCAAATATCGGAGATGATGTAACTCTTAGATTTCAATTACTAGACATTAATACGAACGAGCCCGTTTCAGGTTTGAGTGATGTTCGAGTGATGCAGGCCTTATTTTCAAAGAATACAAGCGAGCAGACAGCAGCCACTGAGACCCATGTTGATGGAGTTTACGAGATAACCACCAAGTTTAAAGAAGAAGGGTTGTATTACGTCTATGTCGGTTGTGCTTCTCACAAACTGTCCTTTAACAACCCTCAATTTATCACGCTATACGCTTCAAAACCGAAAAGTCAATAAAATTAAACGAATCTAATATGAAACAGATCAAGTGTATTACTCTGCTCATTTTATTGCTCATTTCTCAACTTGGAATAAGTCAAGAAAAAAAAGCAGCATGTTGCGTCCCCGCAGATGACGCCAAAAAGAAAAATGTATCTCAATTCTCTATTGGAGGAATGAAAAAAGTACCCAATATTAACTTGATTACTCAACACGGAGAGAAAGTTAAATTTTACGATTTAATTGAGGGAAAAGTCGTTGCGCTAAATTTTGTTTTCACGACTTGTACTACCATTTGCCCACCAATGGGAGCGAACTTTGTCCACTTAAAAAAATTAATGTCAGAACGCGTGGAAAGTTCTGAATTGGTTATGCTCACAATCACCATCGATCCAGCTACAGATACACCTGAAAGATTGGCCGCATGGAGCGAAAACTTTGAACCAGGAGAAGGATGGACCCTACTAACTGGAAAAGTTAAAGACATTAATGGATTGCTTAAAAAACTTGAAGTATACACTTCATTAAAAGATGAACATGCTCCAATTGTGTTAATGGGAAAAGAGGGGGAAGACAATTGGGTTCGAGCAAATGGACTCGCAGACCCTACTGAGTTAGCGGCAACGTTAAATCAGTTTTTTGATACTCCTTCAAAGAAAGATGAAGACAATTTTGATCAAAATTACTTCACGGATGTAGTGCTTCTAGATCAAAATGGTGAATCCAAGAAACTGTATACGGATTTGATGAAAGATAAAGTCGTGATCATCAATCCTTTTTTTACTGAATGTACTGGAGTATGCCCTGTTATGAATGAAAACTTGAAGCGAATTCAAGAACATTTGGGTACCAAACTTGGCACAGAAGTCAATATTATTTCGCTCACAGTAGATTATAAAACCGATACACCTGAAACATTAAAAAAATACGCAAACGAATATGGAGCCCAAGATGGTTGGTATTTCATCACCGGAGAACAAGAAAATATAGAAACGGCTCTACGAAAACTGGGTAAAAATGTAGAAAACAGAGAAGCACATGATTCCGTTTTTCTTGTTGGAAATTTAAACACAAAACTCTGGAAAAAAGTTAATGGATTGGCGCCAATAGATGAGATAATTAAAATCATTGATAGTGTTATTAATGACACCGTTAATTAGAATATCATGAGAAATATTTTATTCCTTTTCCTGTTTATTCTCTCGTGCACGTTAATTTCTTCCATTACACCTGATAACTCTGGTTCTTCGGAAAAACTAACTCCTGCCGAATTAGCAGGAAAAAAGATTTATACAGAAGGTATTGGGTCTTCGGATGTGAAAATTACGGCAAACATGTCTGGAGTAAAAGTTCCTGCGACAGTGATGAAATGCATTAATTGTCACAAAGCCGATGGCACGGGGAATCCTGAAGGAGGCATATCCCCTTCAAACGTAACATGGGCCTACCTCACTAGGTCATATGGAGGCAAACGAATTAGTGGTGAAAAGTATCCAGCATACACGGAGCAAACCCTAAGAAAAGTGATAACAACTGGGATAGATCCAGCTGGAAATAAATTGCACAATGCAATGCCTACTTATAATATGACTAGAGAGGATCTCAACAATCTAGTTGCTTATATGAAAGTTCTTGGTAAAGCTGGAGACGTTGGGCTTACCAAATCAACGATTGTTATTGGAATCGCGTTAAACAGCGAACAAAACCAGCCAAATTCAAAAAATGAAGCTATAAAAAAAATGGTGCAAGCCTATTGCAACACTGTCAATGAAAATGGAGGAATTTACAACCGCACCTTAAAACCATCATTTTTTAGTACGAGCGAACAATTCGAAGAGAAAAAATATTTCATGGTGACAGGTTTTGGTGAAAAAGAAATTTTGGGAGAGAACAATACAACTCCTAGCCTATTCTTATGTTCCAATGAATTAACAGGAAGCGGTTTAAACAATCGAAATGCTTTTTATGTCTACCCGAGCTTAACAGCACAAAATCAAGCTTTAGTTGATTTCTCTAAAGAAAATGAACTTCTCAAAAAAAAAGGTGAAGTAACAATTGTGTATACAAATGATAATGACAGAAAAGCTTTTGCCAAGACTCTTTCAAATTATTACCTAGCTAAGAATAATGTTCTTCCCACTCTACTGGCTCTAGATTCAGATAACATCCAAGAACTCGCTTTGACAAAGCAGATCCACTCCAATAGTCTTGTATTTTATGTTGGTTCAACTCAATTAGGGAATCAATTTTTAAAAGAGCTGGACAACATCGGGAAAACACCTTATATATTGACTTCAGGGAGCATTTCTGGAGTGGACTTATTTAATATGCCAAAAGCTTTTCAAAAGAAAGTATTCATCTCCTACCCCACTTGGATCACAGAACGGTCTTCTGCAAGTATTCGATTGTATCAATCCTTAAACAGAGAAAATAAGCTTCTTTCCAATTGGAAGAATAGCCAACTAAATATAATGTCTATGCTCATGACTTTAGAGGAATGTCTAAAGCGAGTTGGAAGTGACTTAACGCAAGACAAATTAATTGGTTCATTTGAAGGTTTGTATGAATTCTCGACAGGATTAGCCCCTCCTGTTACATATAACTTAAATAAACGTGCAGGTTCATCATCGGTTTACATTGCCAGTTTTGATCCAATCGCGAATCAATTAAAGCTAGTCAGTACAATTAACTGCTCAGAAAAATAAAATGAAACGGAGCGTTAACATAGTTATTTCGGTTACCAAACTGAACCAATTGGACGTTTTGTCTACAATTACTGATTCAATTGGATTAATTGAAGTGAGAGCTGATCTTATTCCAAACTCTGAGTGCGTAAAAAAGTATACCTCCACTCCACTTGTCTACATTTTACGCAGTAAGTCTGAAGGCGGTAATTACACCGGTTCACCTACTGACCGAGCACAACAGCTTATTAATGCTTCTGATTTTTTTGATTTTGTAGAACTTGAAGGTGAACGTGACTTAACTCCAGAAATACTCAATTCTATTCCAAAAGAAAAGCGACGAATTTCATGGTATGGTCCTTCAGAAAGTTTTGAAAACATCAAGAATAGGACTGAAAAATATATGCAAGTTCCGGCAAGCTGTTACAAATTAATTGTAAATGCACAAAGTTCGGCAGATGCAATCCCCGTAGTTCGTTTGCTTGATACAATCAAGAACAAATCTTTGGTGGCTTATGCTATTGGCTCCGATACTGCTTGGACACAAATTAGTGCGCCATTTATGGGAGCGCCTGAAATTCATGCGAACCTAGACCCCGAAGACAAGAATACGCCTAGTTTTTCAGCTTCGCTTTTAATGGACGATTATGGATTGCCATTTGTATATTCAGTTTCTCATTTTTTTGGCATTATTGGAAACCAAGTATTTGGTTCTGTTTCTCCAGAGCGTCACAATGCTGCATATCGCTCTCTTAACTTGCCCTATTTATATTTGCCTTTTCAAACAGAACATTTTTCATCCTTTTTCCAGGAGGTGATTAACAATCAAGAGCTTCCAATTCCTGTTTCTGGGCTTACCGTAGTTTCTCCCTTTAAAACGGAGGCTTACGAAACAGCCAGTATCGATTTGAAGAACACAAACTCAATTGTGAAGGCGTGCAATGGACTACTCCGAAAGGAAAACGGCTGGTCAAGATATAGTTCAGATGCTAAGGGTTCTATCGAAGCTTTAAACGGAATAGCGGCAAATTGGCAGGAGAAAAATATAGCAATCATTGGTTGTGGTGGCGCAGGTTCAAGTATCGCTGAAAAAATGAAAAGCTTAAACATCACCCCGACATTGGTGAACAGGACGATCTCAAAAGGAAAGATGTTAGCGATGACTCTGGATTTACCCTTTGTCTCTTTATCTGACTTTTCACCTGGAAAGTACGATGTAATTATTCATTGTACACCAATAGGAAAAACAGATAAGAAAGTACCCTTTGATGTCTCTAAAATGAAGAGAGAATGTGTGGTGATTGATCATGTTTATACACAACAATCAAACACTCCTCTGGTCAAATACTGTCGCCTTTTGGGTATGCACGTAATTGATGGTGTTCAAATGGCCGATATTCAAATTAAACAGCAATTCTTATCCATGCTGAAAATTCCAATGCCTGCGGGCAAAATTATTGAACAAGTTAAAACAAGTTAAATGCAAACAGCTGAATTAAAACACACAAAAAAAGACGATCTGATTTCTGAATCCTATCATGAATGGGGAACTCAAATAAGCTCCTTTCTTGGAACATGGAAGAATGTGAACCCTAAAACAGGTCAAATTTCTCGCATGGAAGTGAGTATAAAGGACAGTGAAATTTTCATTCATTGTTTCGGAATATTAGAACAAGATGAAATGGACTGGGGTCCTACTCCATGTCAGGTTTTTAGCTCTAATGTAGCCTCTCAAGTGATTGAAGGCTTTACAGGTACCTATGATTTTGAATTCATGGACATAAGCATAATAGGAAATATAAAATACGGTGTCATGGTTGTTCAATCATGTAACACATTCAAGGATGGCAGTAATCGCAACAACTACTTGTGCCGCGAATTCTTTTGTAAATAATACGGTTCTGATAGCATGGAAAATCAAATTCAAAAAATAAAAACGGACTTCTCATACTACTTAGGAAGTTGGACAAACTCTTACGAAAAAGCGCGGGTGATAGGTGCATTTCGTTTGTACGAAGAAAACGGGCAGTTAATGATTCATATCACTGGATCTGAAACTGGATTTTATCCAGGAAATTGGGGAAGTCAAGTCGTTAAAAGCCACTCATATGCTCCAGACACCAATGACGTTGTAGCTTTTCAAACCCGATTCGAAATGGGTGATATGGAAGCTTTTTTGGCCATGAACGAAAATAAAGGATTGCTAATAATAGCAGGTTATTTCACATTTAAAGATGAAGACGAACGGTCGAATTGTTTCGTTCGCGAATTCTTTTTCAAGATATAGAAAATGAGAAACCAAGAACTAAAGACCGTTAATATAGATCCAATTGAATCATTGAAGCAATTGACTCAGAAGGAGTTTGCGTTACGAGCAAAACAGTACGACGATACTTATTCTTTTCCAAAAGAAAATTTTCAAGCATTATTTGATGCCGGTTTAAATGCCCCAACAATCTCCAAAGAATTCGGAGGGATGGGACTGGGAAATAACAAGGGAAATATTCGCTCTTTATGGGCAATGACAACTGAAATAGCTAAAGCAGACATGTCCACAGCGCGTTGCTGGGAAGGTCATAACAATGCCCTAATGTTAATCGATAATCTAGCAAACTATTCTCAAAAGGAAAGATGGTTTTCTGGTGTTGTTAATCAAGGAGATATTTGGACGGTTTGGAGTGGAGAACCTCTCCTCAAAATACCCGGTCAAAAAGGAAAAATTGGTACGACAATAACCAAAACGGAAAACGGATATATTATCAATGGATCCAAAGTGTTTTGTTCAAGTGCTCCCGGTGCAACATGGGCAAATTTATTGGTCAACTTGGAAGGGCCGGGTGCCGCAAGACATGCTAGTGGTTCACCTGAATCCGTTCTAATGCTAGCTTGCGAGCTTTCAGATCCTTCTGTCACATTTGATGATTCATGGTGGAAACCAATGGGAATGAGAGGCTCCGTAAGTTATTTGGTTCGTTTTGACAACACATTTATTCCCTTTGAAAACGAAATTGGTAAACCGGGTGAATTCCTATTGGATGATTGGCAAACGAGATGGACGCCTCAATATGCTGCAACATTTCTGGGAGCTGCTAAAGCCGCTTATTCCTATACGCTGGATCATATTGAAAGTCAGAAAAGACAAAACGATCCTTTTGTTCAACATCGTATTGCAAAAATGGCGCTCAATATTCAATCTGCAAGTATGTGGCTGGATCACGCTGCCCAATGTTGGAACGAAGATAAAATAAGCGAGGCCAAGTCTGCAGGCAATATGGTGCGGTATGAAGTAGAACAACTAACTACGACAACATTAGATCATGCCGTTCATATTTGTGGAGCACGTGCACTAATCCAACCGAGTCCGCTCGAAAGAGTGGTTAGAGACTTAACCCTTTATACAAGACATGACAATGATGATCAATTGTTAGCGACGATTGGGAAATCACTGCTTGGAGAATCACATGACAAATCATTTTTTAATGCAAAATAACCATGGAATTTAGTAAAAACAAATTGAGTATTTGGGCCTTAGCGCTCGGGTACTTCGCATTTTACGTTCCGTATAGTGGAACCACGAAGCTGTTATCCAAAGGGATATTTTCAAAATCGGGCGCATCTATTTCTGGATTTGAGCTTTTACCAATGGTGCTGATTGGAACCTTAATCGGATTCATAGCAATTCTATTAATCACTGGCTGGTGGAAACAAGCCGGRAAATTAAAAATTGGAGGAATTACAATTCCTTTTGTCACAAATAAATATGCCTTGTTTTCTGGAATAGCCACTGCGGTTATTATCGCCACCACTACCTTAGCGTACAGTTTTACTGGGATGTCTATCGTATTTGCAGCTTTACTAATGCGTGGTGGAGTTTTAATTATGGCTCCATTTATAGATATCGTTTACCGAAGAAAAATTCAATGGTACTCTTGGCTTGCGTTTGGCCTAACCCTCTTCTCACTACTTATTGTTTTTTCGGAAAAAACAGCATTTAATATAGGTCTCGCCGCAGGAATAAATATTGCAGCCTACCTAACTGGATATTTTTTCCGCTTACAATTCATAACGTATTCAGCTAAGTCTGATGATGCAGAAAAAGACAGTAAGTTTTTTGTGGAAGAAATGATGTCTGCCATGCTTACTTTGCTARTYATCCCAATTGTACTTGCAATCATTGGACAAGGAGAGTTCATGTTATCCATTAGAGCAGGCTATACTTCCCTCCTTTCATCTGAATTTATAATTCCCGGTTTGTTCATAGGCATCCTCTATTCTTGTCTATATATTTTTGGATCTAGAATTTACCTCAACAATAGAGAAAACACATTTTGTATTCCGATTAATCGTTGTGCAAGCTTACTTGCTGGGGTTACTACTTCTATTCTATTATCCATTGCACTTGGTGAGACGTTTTATACAAACACACAACTTATCGGCGCCATTGTACTTATCGCCGCCATGTTCGCATTGAGCACACCTAGAATTATTGAATTAATCCAGCAAAATATTAGAGCCACTCAACGTACTTACATCTTTGTTTGCCCTGGCAATACTGGGCGTTCACCAATGGCACAAGCCATCTGCATAGATAAGATGACAGAACAGTTAAAGGCTAAAGGTCAATTTAAGAGGTCTAAAAACATCAATATATTTAGTGCCGGTTTAACTGCTGAAGATGGTATTTCTCTTAATAGCTATGCCGAATCGGCCTTAAATCATTTGGAAGTTGAAGTCCAAGAACACAGCTCACGTAAACTGTCATTAGACGATATTAAAGCAGCGGATAAAATTTGGTGTATGTCTTCTGAGCACACACAATTTGTTTTGGACAACTTCCCAGAAGCCCATGGAAAAGTGAACAACCTTGATGCAAATGATCAAATCCCAACAGTCCATGGCTCTGATGTGACGGCTTACATTCGATGCGCTCGAAAATTAGAAGAATTAATTGATGGACTGATTCAAAAAAAGGAAATCGAGTTTTCATAGTACAGTAAACTCCTTTTTGAGTTTAGAGATCAAAGTAGTGAACCTTAAAGTGAATTTGATAAATGATAACAACAAATATTCCTAATGTAATTGATACTGGCATGACCCTGGGTAAAAAGGTCTGCATTGTAGCTCCAGGACCTAATGGCGTCGATCACTATGATGAAATTCCTGATGACTTTTCAATTATTGCTGTAAACAAAGCAATTCTAATTGACGAGTTAACTCCAAGTTGGTGGGTGATTGCACATACCGATAATTCATGGTTCAACACTCCCGACAAAACATATTCAGGCGTTAGAGTTTACAATCAAAGTATAGTATCTCACATATCAGAAACTGCGCGAATGGTATCTGGCGATAAAGTATATTATTTCCCGGTAGATGACAATGAATCGCTCCAAGAAGAGGTTGTACTTCCAGTGGAAGGAAAAATCCGTACTGGTGCTACAGTTGCTGCATTAGCAATTCAACTCGCTTATAATATAGGAGCACGAGAAATCCTCCTCTGTGGTGTTGACATGTCTGGGAATGGATATTGGGATAAAAGTGAAAATGAAAATCCAAATGTTCTCAATTTACATGGTGATACTTGGTGTGCCGTAAGTCGGTTAAACCCATTGCTAGATTACATGAAAAACGAATTGAACGTTACGATCTCAACATTGAGCCCTTCAAAATTAAACGTACCATTTTACACGAAAAAAAATGACGAATAATCCATTAAAATTTCACTGGAGCTTGTCTCAGGCAGGCGATAAGCTCAGAAGCTCTGGGGAATATAAAGAACTCTCAGGTCTTCTTAATTATGAGGATCAGTTAAATTTATGTTTGAAAGCTGAAGAAAATGGAATTGATTCTATGCTCATGGCGATTGGTTTTACACGTCCCGACCCACTGTTATTGACTACAGCCTTGGGATTAGACACTAAGCACATCAAATTTACCGTGGCTGTTCGATCAGGCCTAATTACGCCAGCCTACTTTGTTCAACAAATCAATACGGCCTCTCAACTTATCGGCGACCGCATTTATTTAAACGTGGTAAGCGGCCATACACCAAGTGAATTAAAATACTATGGTGATTTTAAAGAAAAAGAAGAACGCAACGCACGTACCAAAGAATTCGTTCAAATCTGTAACGCATTCTGGAAACATGACGAACCAGTGAACTTCAATGGAACCTATTATCAAGTCGAGAATGGAACAATTGCAACACCGTATAATTCAGAGAAAGGTAGACCCGAAATATACATTGCAGGAAATTCTCAAAATGCGGTCGATTTAGTAAGTGAACATGGAGATTGTTTGTGGAGATTCCCAGAAAGTCCATCAGATTTGGCTCCAAAAATTCTAGGTGCATTAACAGCTGGAAAACAAGCCGGACTAATCACATCAATAATTGCCAGACCTACTCAAGAAGAAGCTGTAAAAGCAGCAGAAAACTTGATTACAAACTTTGTTGAGTCCAATAAAAAAGCACACGAAAATTATAAAAAGCGTTTCGATTCTCAGGGGTTCAAAGAAATCATGGAAAAGGCCATTAATTCAGATACATCATGGATTACACCTTATTTATGGAACGGAGCAGTCCCGTATATGGGAGCACCTTCTATCGCTCTCGTGGGTTCATATGAAAACATTGCAAACGCTCTTTTGGAATATAAGCAAATCGGTATAACTCAGTTTTTGTTTATTGGCTGGCCTGATATAGAGGAAATTGAACACTTCGGAAAAGGTGTTCTGCCTTTGGTAAGAAAAATGGAAAAAGTCAAGGAACTTAAACAAGTAGCAGTATGAAAACAAGCGACAATATCCACTTTCATTGGCGGCTAATACAGACAGCTCAGAATGAATCTGCAATAATTAACTTTCCCAATAATGCGAACCAAGCGGCATTTCCTGATTTAAAAAGTCAAGGTGAATTTTGCAAGATCGCTGAGGACTTAGGAATAGAATCTGTTCTAGTAGATATCAACCACGAAAAACCAGATCCAACAATATTAGCGACAGCACTCTCAAGGCAAGCAAACGAAATTGGGTTTATCATTGCTGTACGATCTGGATTATTGTCCCCTACATTGTTTACACAACAAATAAATACCCTCTCGACATTATCAAAAAATAAAATTTAACAGTGCTTTTATTAAACTTTTTATTTATTTCCTCAGATTAATAATATAATCAATCAGATGTCAATGG
>NVVG01000108.1 GCA_002402125.1 Moraxellaceae bacterium | reverse complement strand
GTTATAGCTTAGAACTCGATGGGTTCAGGCGGAGTCACAATAAACGTGTACGTTTGACCCTGACCAGACATCAATAATGAGAATATAGGGCTAAATATCCCACACCCAGTCATATTAGAAAATGCAGTTTCTCCAGAAAAGATTAAACCGCCGTGACCCAATGCCGAAAGTGGACCGGTGAAGTCAACTTTGAATTCAGACGCATCTTTTGTTTCACAACCAAACGGAATGTTGATACCAAAAAGGCCAACCTTGTTAATTTTGAGTTTTGCGTAAGCGCTTCCCGATATGGTAATGATACTATCGTTATCGATGTAGGCGGTTCCAGATACCGGCTGAGTTTCAATGACAGAAAGGTTCACATTCAACGGCAGTATAATCTTTAATATCTGGTTAAAGTCAGGCACATTCATGTTTCCAGAAATTGTATTCTGCGTCATGTTTGCTGTGATGGTGATCGTTGACTCCGCCGGTAGTACTGTGTCTTGGCCTAGGAACCTTAACCCAATGACCGCGTCTAAAGACCAGTYGTCYATAGGTAAAATGAAGTCRCCGCCACCAGGGSCAGCMGTAGMAACTGGRTCCGCTTGGTCGGTGGCACARGTRTTTGGCGCTTGTTTRCCATCAAAACGGTCGTTGATCCAAGATAATACACGAGGCGCTGCATGGAATACCGTGACAATGTGTTCGGCTGGATAGAGGTCAAATACAACATCGTTAGATTGGTCACAATATTGTTTCTTTAGCGCGTAAGCCTGTTCTAATGGGATAAACTGGTCAGCTTGACCATGAAATARGTACAGCGGTGCAGTTACYGAWCCGYCRCCCAWACCTTGWTCAAYTASSRCYTGTTTKGCSGYWGGAAGTTCMGCYAATAAYTGGTCKARGCTTWKGCCGCCAAKKAWGAATTCTGAWAATTCARTATTCATAAATTCAAATARYGMCTCGATCAAACAGATGTYTCYTGCTYTMTCGAKAGCRTTTKCRCCTGCGGCRTTAACMAATTCAGATATAGGGAATGCATCAGGATGTTCTTCGGCGATGCTGATGGTGGCACCTAACAAAAATGCAGCTCCAGTACTACCGTCTAGGTAGCCTGCTGCATCGAGAAAGTCAGCAGGAACCCCACCGGCAGCTACACCAACAACATTCATGTTTGGCACATACTCATCATGAACTTCTGCTGCCCAGGCGGCAGTTTGTCCACCTTGAGAGTAACCCCAAACAGCAACCCGTGCGGCCGCGTTAACCTTAGCGCCAGGTATTTGTGAGGCGGCTTCTACGATATCAAGAGCGGCATTGGCTTGAGACCGTCCTACTAAGTAAGTGGGTTTGTCACCGGTGGTATAACCGGCATAATCCGTCACGAGTACGGTATAACCTTTTTCTAGCGCCATGGCGATATTGGCGCCTTCATAATCAATGCCCTGAGACATTTGGATGGATGGCGCACATTGTTGATTTAAYCCATGYGTACCTACASCATAGGTGATAATMGGGCGTGCYYKAARTRGGTTTRGCCAARYCTTGKYGGGTACAAGCACRGTACCRGTYACTWTGTTGGCTTCGCCCTTAGAATTAGTCGAATGATATAAAACATTCCATGCGTTCACTGACGGTGCATYTGGCGCGAGGTCTACAGTCGCTTCTCGATACCAGATTAGATCTCCATGGTCACCGTCAAAGACTGWATTTGGAGCATAAAAATACATGTCGCTAGGRCCTTGTATTGGTGCTGCAAATGCGGATGTAGAGAAAAAAGCTAAGGACGCTGCTATYTTYCCTGCGYCTTTTAAYATSGTTRTTATTTTCATTGAAGTTRCCCYSSRKNNNGGATGGTTATTGTTATTATTTTGAGTGGGTTTTATTATTGTTCTGCAAAGRWATWGARAYACCKACCAAATAATACAATYCYANCTCGTTTWWTTWKKSTWRKTRRYTAWWARTAWWMKAYKRSKAAWAWRMWAMAKMNTNNAGAACTCTGTATCATTTTGAGRGRRAASGAGAGGTTTGGCGTGYWKTGCACAYASCTTGGYGTAWTRTGGTYAATGAAYCCTGCTYGAATCKGGTCAATAAATATAYAAAYAGGATAAGGAAGAGAGGGAGGATGAGGATGAGGGGGTATTGCTAATTAGACGAGCTGTTTTTTTCTATGGTAAATGTGATGCCTATGCGCTTCGCCTCTTTAGCGATGCGTAGTCTGCGTTCGTCAGGATCACTGACCAAATCATGCAGTAGTTTAGATTGGAGTCGTTGTGCTCGAGAGGAGGCAACATTCTGGTTGGCCACTCTGGCTGGGAGACTTGATAATAATTGGTTGGCTAGGGCGTGACGTTGTACGGTGTTCTCAGAGTCTTGAGATGCAAACATTTGATCCCATAATTCTTCTTGTTTAGCGAAACGTAAATGATTGACTGACTTTGTTAATTCTTCGTCACTATTGGTTTTTTGTTCAGCTACCCATTTTAAAATCCGCCATTCTATGGGGGAAATAAAATCCGGTCTTTCAGATATTTTTCCCGAGGTTTCCTTTACTCCTACTTGTCGTTGCACTGCTTCGAGCGCTTTCTCTTGCTCGGCATTGATTTTATTTAGGTCTAGGTTTTCGAGGCCCGCATTTTCAAGATCAGCCAGATTGAAGGGTGTTTCGGGGCTGGGGCCAGAAGGTAATGCTTCGCTTTCAGTCAAGGTAGTAACATTAACTTCCGATCGAGTAGCGTAAAACCCCAGGACGACAACACAAACAATTGATGCCATTAACAATAGGAACTTATTCTTGCTTTTGGTTGTTTCCATGAGGAGGCTCCTGCTAAAAAATAAACGACCCTAGCTAAAATTAGCAGAAGGTTGTTTATACTACGTTTTTTACTGCATGTTGTACAACCAGCCTGAATGGCTATTTACTTGCTAAGCAATTCAATTGCATAGCCATCGGGGTCTTTACAAAATGCCAATACGGTGGAGCCATGGCGCATAGGTCCAGGTTCTCGGGTGATGCTGCCGCCTTTATTACGAATGTTTTCACAGGCCAGATATACATTATCAACTTGAATAGCGATATGTCCATAAGCATTACCAAGGTCGTAACTGTCAGTGTCCCAGTTATGGGTGAGTTCTAGTGCGGTATGTTCTGTTTCCGGTCCGTAGCCAAGAAAAGCTAAAGTGAAGCGGCCTTCTGGGTAGTCCTTTTGACGTAATAACGTCATTCCCAACACGTCAGTGTAGAAAGCAATGGATTTATCTAAGTCGCCAACGCGTAACATGGTATGTAAAAGTCGCATAATAATTCTCGCATAATAATCCCCGCATAGTAAATCGCGGATGGATAAATGCAGTTGGTTGAAATTTCTGGAGGTGATTGATTTATGGCGTGCGATTAAGATTCCAATCATAGTTTAGAAATTCAATCTCGATGTCCTCTCTAATCAGTGCTTGAGTTTGTTGTTGGTTGAGGCCTAGGTCTTGGTGATAGCTTGCTAAGAAGCTTGGTAGGTCATCTAGTCCGCGCCAGCCTTTTTCAAAGTCCGCTTTGTACCAATCGAAAATACTGGAAACTTCTAGGTTGCCATCCTTTAATCGGTTTCGACTGCGATCCCTTAAAAAAGCCCGTGTGGCTTTATCGAGTTGGCTTTCAAGTTTGTCTGCTTCAAATGCTTCGGTTAGCAGCGCCGGGCAGCCAATGCTAGCGCAATTAGCGGCAAAATGAATGCGTGGTTCGTGGTAACGATCGGAACCGCGAATTAAGTTGTGTTCAATATCATCAAGGGAGCGGTTTTTTTCTAGCAGAGGGATAAATTTTTTCTTCCAAGGCGATCGAAAAAAGGAGCCTAGATCCTTTATGGATTTGATATCGGGGTATTGGGTAAGGATCAGTTCCACGGTCCAGGCGTTGTAGGCGTTGAGCAAAAAAGCTAACTGGGCATTATGGCTCCAGCCATTAAAGGTTTTCAGGGGAATGGCTGCTAGGTTGGAAAGATAGTTTTTTAGCTGTGAACGGTTAGCTGACAGGCCTTGGTAGTTAACCTGTGAGGCGCTATCTTGATTGATCATCAATACATGAGTTGATACTAAGTCATTCCATTGCTGGTGATCAAAGTCTGCGGCGTCAACGTTGCTAGTGGTGAGAGGCAACGAGAAAAAAACAATAACAGCAAGAAGAATTGATGTGTATGTTAATTTCATGGTTGGTAATTCCTCGAGTCAATGTAATAGGTGGTGACTGTTAGTCGCTGATAGGGAGTCAAATCTTACATCCTATCAGTGATAATAAGCATTAATGTTCGGTTTCTTGTGTTTTCTCTGTTTCGGAGTTACCAAAATTTATTTCCGCTAAGAATGCCTGGAATACTCGGCCATTTGAGGTTCCAAATGGGCTTACGTGTCCATGGCGATGCCAAGAAACAGGGCAGTCACCCCAGTGATGGGCAAGTATCCGAATTGTTTTGTCGCAGATTAATTTATCTCCCAGGCCGCCAATTATCATTAGTCGTTCTTTTGCAATAACCGGTGTGTGGGTAAGGGGGCTGGTGAGAGCAAGAGTATGCCTGAGTTCTGGAATCGTTAGTCCTCCAAACCATTTTTGGGTTTTTAGAAATAGCGCTAATCCAGGCCATAAAAGTAAGTTGTCTGCCAGGTTTACCATGGGCATTCGCGGTACTGAGAATTGCAGGCGTGGTTCAACTGCAGCCAATAGTCCGCTTGCTAGGCCACCCAGGCTGACACCGGTAACGCCTACCTCGGTAACACCTTTCCCTTCCAGGTGATCGAGGAAAATTCGACAGTCAAAAACAGAGTGAGCATAACACTCATTCACAAACGAGCCTCCAAAGAAGAAGTGGAGCCCACTGACATAGGGGAAGGTGACGCGTTTTTTACCATGAAAGGGTTGCAGGTAAAACAGTATGTTAAAGCCCTGGTGGAAAAGGGATCGAGCTTCAAATATTGCATCATTGATCCCCACGCCACTCACTATGAAGCCGTGAATAATGATAATAGTAGGGCGAGGTCCACCTTCGTGTTGCCAGTGGTGGGCGTGCGCTGTGTTGTTTTTTTTATAGTAGGCGTAAGACGCTCTTAACTCCGGGTTGAGGGTCTCGAACGGGCTATTGAACGATAGCTCGGTGATAAACCCTTCGGACTGAAAGGGTAGCGATTTTGGTGGAGATTCTATTATGGTCACACCTTTCGGTGGTGCTATAAATATTTCAGCGGTTGTCTTTTTTGCGTTGAGATCGCGATAGAATGCCGCGTTTTTTGCGTCATTTCGCAGTATGTTCCACTCATTGTTAAAGCCAATTAAGGCTGCGATTCTCGTTAGCAAAAGTCCGAGCGGCATTAGCAGGAAGAGTGCACTAAGGCAAAATAATAACATTAGGTCGAGTAGCATCGTAGCCCATACTAATAGCCTTGAGCAGATATTGGCCTCAAAAGGGTGAGATGATTTGTGTAAGTTAGGGTCAATGTTTTCCCACCAAGGATGCTCAGGCATTTCTAGGTGTTTTTCAGGTTTGTCCCTCCCATAGTGCTTAATCATAAAATGCTTGCCGTTGATTTATCGTTAGTTAGTCTTTCTTATCCGTAGTGTTGTGCTCTCCTTTCGCAAATTCTTGCATCGCTTTACGAAGGGTGCCCATGCTACTTTCAAAATTACGGCAAGCAGAACACATGACCGTATGCATGCGTAGCTTTACTTTCTCTTTGAAGTTTAGAGGGCGTTCTTGGGATGCCGATACTAACTCTGTGACTTGTTGACAACTAAGCATGAGCTTCACCTCCATACCATTTAAGTTCTAGGCATTTTTGTAGTCTGAGCCTCGCTCTATAGAGCATGACATGTAAGTTGCTGACGGTAAGGTCTACTTCTTTACAAATTTCTTCGGTATCTAGCCCAATGTATTCGCGCATCATAAATACTTTGGCTTGGTTTCCCGGTAAGTTGTTTAGACAGGTTTCAAATACCACCCAGAATTGTTCTTGCTTAAATGATTTTTCTGGATCTCCCCAGCTGCTGGGTTTGTCATCTGGATTCCAGTGGCCTTTCTTATCAAAAAGAGAGTTAAGTGCTTCGCCTTCATCATCGTTATTTATCAAATCACTCACCTCAGCTAAGCGTTGTCGCTTTCTCAGGATGTCGATTATCTTGTTCTTTAATATCGCGAAAACCCAGGTTTTAAAGGCCGATCGACCAGCAAAAGAATCGGCTTTTTTAAAGGCGCCTATTAATGCCTCTTGCACGGCATCTTCAGCCAAATGAGGATCATTGATTTGCAGATTGGCAAATTTGATCATTTGCAGTCGCAGTTCTTCCAAGTATTCGGCATCATGTAGCTTGGATGCCTCACCTAAGGTAGGTTGGGCAATGGTTTCAATGTTGTCGGTGCTGCCTGTCATTTGTATTCCTTGGTGCTTTACTCGGCGCTTCATAAAAAGCGCTTAATGAATTTTTTGTCGATATGGTTTTTCCAATGCCAGACCCAGGTTCCAGAGGCACTAAATTTACCCCACGACATGACGCCGTGACGGCCTCCGCAAGATAGAAGGTACAAAGAACGTGTTTTAGCATCATATGGCTTTAAAGGATAGCCTTGGGTGATGGCACGTAGATTATGGGCGAGTATTGGTCCTGCATGTACGGCATGCACGCCTGATCGGGCAATATAGCGGTCTTGCCGAGAGCACACGTCACCGACCGCAAACACGTTGCGATGAGATAGGCTGCGATGTGTGCTGTCTACGGATATAAAGCCGGATTGGTCCAGGCTAAGGTGTGATAATTGTAGCCAGTCGTGAGCGATACCGCCCGTTGCTGCGATGACACAGTCGGCCGTCAGTAGGGTGCCTGAGGACAGCAATAGTCCTTCTTCCGTCGCTACCGCCTGGTAAGGGTAAAAGTCAATTCCGCAATGGTCAATAATCCCCTGAATGCGCTTAATCACGTTTTTTCCATGACCGGGCAGTAACCCGGACGATGTGCCAATTAAACTGATTGTTGTCTTGCTGGTCGGTTGGTTTAGCGCGTGATATACGGCGCAAGCAACTTCCACCCCAGCCGCGCCAGCGCCTACTACGGCAATATGGCGGGAGGGGGCATTTGATGTTTGAGATAAAAAGGTATTCCATTGCTGAACAAAGTTATCGATAGGTTTTAATGGGATGATGGGGTGTTTGCCCACTGTTAGCCATGAGGTGTCAGTGGAGCTGCCAACATCCAGCGACAGCATGTCATAGTCAATGCGGGTGCCATCACGCAAGCAAACACAGTGCTGGTCAGCGTCCATTCCCATGACTTCAGCCAACACCAATGTTATCCCGGCACGAACGACTAGGGGGCGCAAATCTATTTGGCATTCATCGGGTTGATATTGGCCTGCTATTAATCCCGGTAACATGCCTGAATACCATTGAAAGGGCTCTGGGGTAATTAAGATTACTTTTGTGTCCGGTATTGGGCGGCTTGCTAAGTCTAGCAGTACGGCTAAATGGGCGTGACCGCCACCGACGAGTACAATGGTTTTCATTTAATCGAAAGCCAATACAAATTTGCGGTCAAACCGGGATGGGTGGCATTTGCGCGACATTAAAAACCTCAAGATTTCAGCAATTGTTAGGTATATCACTGTAGTCGTGTGTTTGCAGTGTTTTCTTACAGAATGGTGTCGCTGAATAGGGGGGGGAGGGGGCTACGGGAGGTTAGTTGCAGTGTTTAATATCTAACGTCTACAGTGGTGGTGGTCGTAGCACCTGTCCACTGTAGACGAAGCGTAACTGACTGGAATTACTTCGCAGCTTCAGTTGCAGTTGTTTCTTCAGTCGTTGCTGCATTTTCAGTAGTGGTTTCTTCTGCAGCTACTTCATCTTTAGCCATTGCGGTTTCTTCCTGGCCTGCAGCGGGTGCATCTTTGGCCATTTCGGTGTTTGCTTTTTCTGCATGTCCTGTGTCGGCAAATGCCTGTCCAGAAACAGCTACAAAAACCATGCTTAGTGTGGTTGCAATCGCTTTAATACTCATTTTTATATCCTTGAATTAGTCATAGGGAACTTACTTCAAATGTTATTATTAATTACTTACATAGCTTTTAGGTGAGCAAGCACGACGAACAGTCGCTTTTTTTGAGTAAAATCGCAAGTAAAAAATCGTTTAGATTTATTGATTTGAGAGCATTGACGCATTTTTATACATGTGCGGGCGGTTATCGCTCACTTGCAAACAGTTGCTCCTCAAGCGTTTTGCCTTTGATGAGTTGCCGGTATTCCCATTGGTTGTCTTTAATGCACATTAGTAATTGTTGATCCAAGGGGGATGTATTGATGGGTTGGTAACTAATGACGAATTGATTCTTTTGCCGAGGTTCAACCGAGTTTACACCGGCTAAGGCAGAAACTCGTTGGATAAACGCATCGCTGGGACAGTTATCCATGTGTATCGTAAGAAAAGATACCGGATTGTTGGTATCTTGGGTCCTTGTTAGGTCAACCTGTTGTTGCAAATGCCCATTATTAAGATGAAGCACGGTATCGCACAGTTGCTCAAGTTCCGACAGATTGTGTGAACTGATGATAAACGTGGTGTTATCTGAGTGTTGATGGACGATGTCTCTAATGTTGCGGGCGTTCACCGGGTCCAAACCTGCGGTGGGCTCATCTAATAATACCAGTTCGGGGTTGCCGATGAGGGCTTGGGCAATAGCGACGCGTTTCCTCATGCCATGGCTTAAGGTGGCGGGCTTTTGCTGTATTACATCCTCTAATTGCATCAAGGATAATACGCGCTCGGCTTCTTGTCTGGCCGCTCGTTTGTTGAATCCTTGTAATTGGGCAAAAAGCATCAATTGCCGACAAATGCTAAACCGAGGGTCGAGCTGGGCATCTTGAGGTAACGCACTTATTCGGCCAAACAATTCGGCAGAGCCAGGTTTGTGCCCCAAAATACGCACGTTGCCGCTGGTGGGGCGGATATACCCACATAAAATACTAAATAACGTGGTTTTTCCCGCACCATTGGGGCCAACTAAGGCAATGGGCTGGCTCGCAGGTAGCTCGAAGCAAAGATCGTGCAGAACCGTTTTATCTGCAAAACGTTTGCTAAGCCCTTGGCATTGAATCAACGACATTATAATGCTCCCTTAGCCATAACGAAACGCCCGACAAACAACAGGAACAAGGTTTGAAAAATAGGGATGTAGGCCAGCGATAACGTTTCCGTGGGTGGTAGTTCTCTTAATTCGTTTAAATGTATGCCAGGAATTAAATAGGTTAAGAATTCAAGCATCGGCCAGCGGTAATTAATGCTGGAAAAAACCGAGGACAAGATGAGTAGCACGAGTAGGGCGAGAATCATCGCTTGCAGTGGGGAGCGCACAGCAGCGGATAATAACGCCATCAAAGCAGTAAACGGCAGTAACACCAAAATAAGATTCGCGGCAATCATTAGCACACACTGTAGGCTGGCAGCGATGGATTCCATATTGTGGGTTAGGGCAACAATAAGAGTGCTGAGCAGGGTAACCATGACTAGAGCGCTTTGGATAATCATTTGTCCGGCGAATCGCCCAAAAAACACACAGTCTCGTGAGCTACGTAACATCAGGAAACGCAGGCTGCCTCGGTCGCGATCTGAGGCTGTTTGATCGGCGCTAAAAAGTAGTGAAAAGATTGGAAATAGGTATAACGAAAAAGTCCAGTAAGCGGAAAATTCGGCAACCGGCCAGGTGAGAAACGTTCCAAGCCCTGCAGAGTTGAGGAGTGCGTTAGGCATTGCGCTGGTATTTTGCTGAATAAAATTTGCTGCGGCCATCACCCCCTTGGTGAGCAGGAAATACCATACTACCGAGAAAGTAAATAAGGTTAGCAATCCTCGCCGAGTGGCAAATAATCGAACTAATTCAAATTGGGCAATGACCCATAAAGAATGGAGGAATTTCGCGTAAGGGCTGGATTGTTCTGTACTAATGGACGTCGACAACGGGATAATCCTTGGTAGTAAATGCTGCTAGCAATGTACAGTGTTCATTGGAGTTTGTATATCAATCCATCCAGCCGTTATATGTGTACCCTAATCTTTCCGTGGGGTAGGCTGCGGCATTATTTGTTCTATGGGCGAAACTCTGTGTTTACATTGTATGGATTTACATTTTAGGGTGAGCTTTATATGCTGGAAGAAACGAGGTGATGGTGATATCGAATGACTTACAAAGAATCGTCGAACAATTTGACGCACAATAGGCAGCACAATAGGCCTCACTATGCGTCGGGTAAATTCCACAATATTGAACGGGTTAATGTTGTGAGTTGGGATAAAGCCCATGAAATTACTAAGCGCTATATATTTGAAAAGTCTCGGGAGGCAACACCGAAAAACCCGATTCCTGTGCAACCACTTACACGCAAAGTATTAATGGCAGCGCCCAATAACACCCTGTACCGGTTAGGACATTCAACAATTCTGATGAAATTACAGGGTGAATTCTGGATAACGGATCCTGTTTTTTGTCAGCGAGCGTCACCGGTTCAATGGGCAGGCCCGAAACGCTTCCATCAGCCGCCAATAACTTTAGCGGAATTACCTGACATTAAAGGCGTGATTCTTTCACACGATCACTATGACCATTTAGATAAAGCTGCGGTTAAAGCCCTTGCGGGTAAAACACAGCATTTTTATGCCCCTCTTGGGGTGGGTGATCTTCTTGCTAAATGGGGGATACCGAAACATAAGATAACCCAATTGGATTGGTGGCAGTCGGTGAATGTTGGTGACCTCACGTTGGTGCCTACACCTGCGCAGCATTTTTCGGGGCGCGGATTGACGGATCGTTTTGCCACACTGTGGGCGTCATGGGTGATATTGACGCCATCACAGAGGATATTTTTTAGTGGTGATGGTGGCTATTTTGCGGGCTTTAAACAGATTGGTGAAAAGTATGGCCCCTTTGATTTGACCATGATTGAGACCGGGGCTTACGATCAAAGCTGGTCCGACGTGCATATGTTGCCAGAACATACGGTGCAAGCCCATTTGGATTTGCGAGGGCAATGGCTGATGCCGATTCATAACAGCACTTTTGATTTAGCCATGCATGCGTGGTTTGAACCCTTTGAACGTGTTACCGCACTGTGTGCAGAAAAGGGGGTTGCCCTAACGACACCGCAGATAGGCCAAGCATTATCTATTGATGCACCCGAACCCGTGAATTATTGGTGGAAGCAAGCGATGACACAATCAGCGCGGGAAGCGTCAACGTTAATTGCATCAAATGCCATGCCGAGTGAGGATATCTAAACCTACAGCCGTTTCTCCCACGGGCGACTTATGGCATAATGGCCGCATTATGCGGAAAAACTTTTTCCGCTTTTTTGATGCTAAATTTAGGTTCTATTTGTGCGAATACTACATACTTCCGATTGGCATATTGGCCGACAATTTCATAATATATCCTTGCTTGACGATCAACAAAAAGTATTGGATCAAATCATTGATATTATTCAGTCACATCGGGTCGATGTGGTGTTGATAGCGGGGGATATCTACGATCGAGCGATTCCTCCTGCGAAGGCGGTGTCCTTGCTGGATGATGTATTACACCGAATTTGTTGTGAGTTGGATGTGCCTGTAATCATGATCGCTGGCAACCATGACAGTGGGGATCGACTGGGGTTTGGCGCGCGTCAGCTAATGGAATCAGGCCTGCATATTGTTGGACCATTGAAAGAAGGCTGGGAGCCCGTGGTATTGACGGATCAGTGGGGTGATGTGGCTTTTTACGGAATTCCATACGTTGATCCGGTAATCGTCAATGGCGTATATGGAACYACCTGTAAAAGTCATGATGAAGCCTTGCAATATCTWGCTCAAAGTATTGTCACTCATAACCAAGCAAACAAYACGACTAAGAGGCGCTCTGTGGTACTGAGCCACTGTTTTATCGATGGCGGTGATGCCTGTGATTCAGAGCGTCCGTTGGCAATTGGAGGGGCMGATAAAGTATCCCCCAAGCATTTTGAACCCTTTAGTTATACCGCGTTAGGCCACCTGCATGGCCGTCAATTTAAAGGCAAGCCCCATATTCGCTATTCTGGATCACCTATGCAGTATTCTTTTTCTGAGGAGCGACATAAAAAAGTCGTTACCTTGGTTGAACTGCTAGAGGATGGGACCACTGAAATAGAGGATGTTCCATTAACKCTGCCTCATAACATGCGCACAATAGAAGGCTTGCTGGATGACTTGATTCTAGCGGCCGCAGATGATGAGCATTGTGATGACTATTTGTTAGTAAGGCTGTTGGATACCCATGCAATCCTCGACCCCATGGGCAAACTAAGAAAAGTGTACCCCAATGTGCTGCATTTAGAGCGTCCAGCGTTAACCGCCGTTGGGCGACAATATAGTGTTGATAGAGAATTGTTGAAGTTACAAGGTGAGGGGCAGAACTCAAGTCAGAACTCAGGTCAAAGCCCAGGCCAGCGCCGAGGAGCTTTATCCATGTTTGAAGATTTCTATCAGCAAGTCTGCGGTGAAACGTTATCCAGCGAGCAAGGCAAAGTAATAGAAGACATGTTAGATGAATGTATTCACGGCAAGGAGTCTTAACAGTGAAACCCGTTTGTTTAACGATGTGTGCATTTGGTTCTTTTCCTGGAAAAGAGGTGATTCAATTCGATGCCTTAGGGGACGCACCGCTGTTTTTAATTAATGGTCCCACAGGATCGGGAAAAACTACCATTTTAGATGCCATCTGTTTTGCGCTATATGGGGAAACCACCGGAGAGGAGAGAGAGGCCCGACAGATGCGTTGTGACTTTGCCGATGCTGAAGCGCTGACCGAAGTAGAACTGGTTTTTGACTTGGCAGACCGACGCTATCATATTCGCCGTGTGCCAGAGCAGCAGCGACCTAAAGCACGGGGTGAGGGTACAACAACCCAGGCACCGGAAGCGCAGTTGTGGAAGCTAAGTGAATCAGAAGCCCCCCAGGTTATCGTCTCTAGCAAAGTTAGAGAAGCAACGATTGAGGTGGAGAAGCTAACAGGGTTGACGGTTGAGCAATTTCGACAGGTTATGGTATTGCCTCAGGGGAAATTTCGTCAGTTGTTATTGGCAGAATCAAAAGATCGAGAGCATATATTTGGTCAACTGTTCCAGACCCATATTTATAAAGATCTAGAAGGGAAATTGAAAGCAAAGGCGAACGCTATTTCCTTGGAGGTAAAAAATAATCAGCAATTGCAGTTGGGAGTGTTAGAAGGCGCGGGATTGTCAGATGTCGAGTCGTTGGATTCTACTCTTAAACAGGAACAAGAAGCGCTGGCGTTGATAAAATCAAAAAAAGAAACGTCACTCAAAAGCGTTCAGAAATGCGAAGAAAAATATCAGCAAGAGAAAAGTTTGGAACAAGCCTATCTACGGTTTGAAAAAACCCAACAAGCAGTAGATCAACTTCTGCTTCGCCAGCAAGAAATTGCAGAACAACGGCAGCGTATCCAGTTTGCGGAAAGTGCAGAACGTATTCAGTCTGTGAATAGTGAAATGCATCGCTACCAAGATGATGCCTTAAAAAGCCAGGTCGCCTTAAATGACGTTAATGCTCACCTTAAGGAAGCGGAAAAATATCGGCTGCAAATGGATGAGGCTAAAGCGCAGGCTAGGGCTGATGTTGCGGTTTTGGAAGAAAATAAACAATCGTTAGTCTATTTGCAAAGCCTAGTGGAAAGGTTGTCGGTCTTTTTGGAGGCACAGAAAAAAGAGCTCGTCGTTAAACAGGGTCTTAGCTCTGCAGTTATCGAACGAGAGAAGGCAGAGACTGTTTGGGGAAAGTTAGAAGCGAATAAGAAACAGCTGCATACCGATTTATCAGCACTGCAAACCCTGGTGGGGAAAGGCGAGGAATTACCATTGCAACATGCCCATTGGCAGAAGCAATTGTTAGTAAAGCAGCAATCTGAGTCAATACTTAAAATTATTAATACCCAGCAAAAACAACTAGAGCTATTAAAAATTGACGGTGAACGTTTGAAGGCTGCGTCTGACGATGCAGTACGAAACACGCAAACGCTGAGATTAATTTGGCATAGGGGTCAGGCAGCCGTGCTAGCTAAAGAGCTTATGCAAGGTGAGCCTTGTATTGTCTGTGGTAGTGCCGAACATCCGGCACCAGCGGGGCAGGAATTGACAGAAGGAGTTGATAGGGTTCCAACAAATGACGAGTTGGAGAAAAGTCGCGAACAAGAGCATGTTAGCTACCAACAGCTGCTTTCTGGTCGAGAAAATTATGCCAAACAACTTGAGAAAATTAAGAGCTCAGAGCAACAATATTCTGCATTATGTGATGAGCTTGGTGAATTTCAAACTCAATCGTTAAATATCATGCAAACTGAAATGCAGACATTAACCGAAGCACTATCTCAATGGCAGCAGCACAAGCAACGATTACATAAGGCAAAAAATGAAGTTGAACAATTACTCGCTACAGAACAGCAAGTCGTGGCAACATTAGAACAAGCCAAAATATTGGAAGCGAAGAACCAGTCAGAATACGCTTCGGCTGGAGCTGTGCTGCAACAAACAGCCCAAGAAATGCCAAAAGAATATCGGTTGGAGGGTGTTTTGTCGGTAAAGATACAGGTGACAAAAGATGCAGTGCAGAAGGAGCAGCAGCGGCAAAATTCGGTGCAAAAACAGTGGGAAACAGCAATGGAGACTTTGCATAGCCTGACCTCGCAGCAAAAAGAAAGACAGAGTGTGAGTCA
>NVVG01000107.1 GCA_002402125.1 Moraxellaceae bacterium | reverse complement strand
GTACACCGGCGTGGCGATCACCAGGCCGTCTGCATTGGCCACCTGTTGCAGCAGGTCGATGACCTTGGGGCCTGCCTTTCCTTTCATCCGTAGCCAAGCTAACGGAATGGCGATGATCCCTTCGAAAGATAACATTGTTAGTATAAGTAGGACTTCATAAGGCGAAACGTTACCTGGAAGTAGGGCTGCAATTGATGGTGCTAATGTATGACTAACAACTAACGAGGTTATTCCTACAATTATGGCTATGCAAAATATTTGTGCAGCAACGCTCTTTTGTTTAATGTCACAGGTACAGGTCCCAGAAAATCGGTATAGCGTGTGTTCTAGACCCATACCAACCATAACACTGCCTACAAGGGCAAGGCTGCTGATAACTTCCAATCTTCCGAATTCAGTCGTTGTAAGGTGGTGTGCGACGAAGGGGAGCATTAGTAGCGAGACCCCTTTCATGAGAGCGATGCTAAAACCGTATAGAAGTGTTTGAGTTAATGCACTCGGTTGGTTTGTAGTACCCTCTGTACTGTTACTCAAAGGTTTCTGCCCTTACAGAAGTGTTTGGAATAGGTTTTGATTCTCCTTCTAGGGAAAGTTTTAAGGAAGCATACATACTCTTAGCTCTGTAGCGCCTTGCTTTTTTAGCTCCGGCAGTACCGATGTCGCGTATTTTATCTAGGTTTAAACAAAGGTCCATTATTTTGTTGTGGAGATCGATAATGTCGCCCTGTTCGTATTTAATACACTCAATATTGTCGGTTAGATGTTTATCCCAAAAAGCACCGTCGTTGGGGATTAACACGCAATGACCAGCTGCTAGAGACTCTAGAATGGATAATCCGAACGGTTCATTATGGCTTGTGGATACAAAAATGTTCGATGTTGCACGTATCTTGTCAATAGTATTTGGATTGTTGTACCAATGTAGCTGATAGATTCCACTGGGCAGGTTGCTTGTTGGTAGTAATGTGTTTTTTGGTCTTATATAGCAAATATTGGTTTTTGGTCTATCAATGTTTGAGAATAATTCTACTGCTTGTATAAATGTTTCTAGTCCTTTCCATTTTAACAGTGATGCCGACCAGAAAAGGGTTGGGGTGTGATATTGACATTGAGAAGGCCACTGAGATTCTTCTAAACCATTATTCAAAACACGATATTTTTTACGACTAGTCGATGTTAGGTTGAATAGAGCGGTCAGTGCTGTATCGATCGATGGCAATGTGCTTTGAAGGTGATGAACCTCATTGGCCCTATTGAGGCATCTAGCGATAGTTCTTGATCGAGCAACGGGTCCGTGAACCAACTGTATTATTTTGTATCTAAGTAGCGGTACAATTAGATATAGAGATAGATCCACTCCTGGTCCTGATGCGCCCAAAGTAACATCAATTTTTCCAAATCTAACTCTGGCGACAAAGATGTTAATTGCTAAGAGGAAATGCCTAATAAAATAGAGTAATCCTTGTTCTTTATTCGATAGAAATTCTGGTTCAAAAAGTTCAATCGTTCTTAGGTGTTTCCATTGCCATGATGCCTTGTCTTTAGTAATTACTGAAACGATTGTAGATTCAGTATTTAACTGGCGAAGGATGGTTTCTGTAGCGATTTTTGACCCTCCAGAAAATTCAATAGGGTCAATAATTAGAATATGCCTTTTTCGAATCATTGAACCTCTCCCTTGCTAGACTGAATGGTCAATTGTCGCCATATAGATCTGCAGGCTGCGAGTAGTGGCCCGGAAATATTCCAATGACTAAACCATGAGAGTGTCATTGAAGTATCGCTAATAGTATTGAGGTACAATTTCTCGAAATCATCGACATAACGTTTAATATTAAAATGCTTGCTGATGTGATACTTTCCGATTGTACCCATTAATTTTCTTTCGTCAGGGGCTAAATAGAGCTCATTGATTGCGTCAGCAAGAGCGCTGGACGTATTTATATTAAGTAATTTACCACTTTTTCCATGCTTTATTATGCGCATTGTTTCTCCGATCCTTGGGGCGATTACCGGTATTCCCGCTAAGCTTGCCTCTGCTAGAGAAAGCCCAAATGCCTCGTCGCGAGATGAGGCAACGAAGATATCTACACCACTTTGTAGTAGGCCAACAATATTCTTTTTTTCACCGACTAAATGTATGCAGTGGGTAGTTCCTGAATGTTGGATTTGATACTGTAGTTTCCTTCGCTCCGGTCCATCTCCGAATACGACGAGATGAATGGGTAACCCCTTCTTATTGAGTTCTATAGTGGCATTTATTATTTTGTCGATGCCTTTTCTATGAATAAGTGAACCGGTTGTTGCTATTAGTAGTTTATCTGCGCCGATTCCAAGCTGATTCCTGATTGATGACCTTGGCTGAGTCAATAGAAGTTTTATATCTAATCCGTTATCTATTGCCTTGATTTTACTCATTGGGAAGCCGTCATCAATTAACGGTAATAGTATTTTGTTACTTACACCAATAACCATGGATACCTGGTGAAGCCCAAAAAGGAGGCGTTCTCTAAGAGGGTAGTGGGAATGAAGATGAGCAATCAATGGAATTCTTCTTGCTCTAGCCACAAAGTTCATAATAAGATTTGGAGCGCCGCTATTTGCATGTATTAACGATATATTATACTTGTCAATTATTCCTATACCTTGCTTAACTAGCCTTAGGTATTTTGCAATAGGAAGATAACTTGAGTGATCAGTTAATACTGAAAAATCTGATAGAATTACATCGATTTCTAATTCCTCTGCTGCGTCAGCCATACTCTTTGTATTACACCAAAGAACGACTTTAAAAATACTCTTGTCAATGTGGGTAATTAGATCCAGCAGGCAGCGCTCACTCCCTCTTATCCAGTTGTCGCCATAATGTGTGAAAAGTATTGTTGATATATTTGTTGTTGACATGATATTTCTAACCTTTAATTCAGTGTTTATAATTAAGTGCAATCAGTGCGCCAATTGACTATTAAAATTAAGTTATTGAAATTCCGGGGGTTAATTTTAAGATCTAATGCCGGAATAAGTTTGTTTTTATATTGCGGAGCAAATTAGGAATCTTGGTAGGTGTATAATCAGGGTCTTGTAAACAAGATTTGGTCTGGTTCTTAATTAGTCGAATTCCTCGAATAGCACAGAAGATAAACCTTTTAGGTTGATGTGGTTTTTTATGACGTTTTCCCTCTGGCGCCATATTTGTAGAATGGTAGATTCTGCAATAGCTATTTGAAACGTGATGTTAGAGTATGATTCGCTTGGCACGTTGGTGCGACTTATAGTGATGTTGTTGCTGTCATATAAGTAGAGCGTTACATCTTTGGTACTGGTGTTATATGCCGTGTATGATATGGTTTTGCTAGTCATAAATTTAGCGTCTGGGTTTGCTAACGCAGTCACTGTGTTTTTAGGAACAGAGTCCGATAAGATAGGATCACTCTTTATTGTATCCTGAGTTGTCATGTCAGGATTTTTATCATCCGATTCGTTCCCTGAGCAAGCGGTTAACGTTACAAAGAATGTAATGCTAATAATGATTTTAGCGGTATAATTCATAGTAAATATCCTGTGGTAACAAGGTGTGATATATCGGTGGTGTTTACTGGCTATAGAGTTTCTCGTGGTTAACGTCAGTTTCATACCAATCAGTATTGCTATCGTTGTCTTTCACCCATTTAACAAAATTTGGATATGCATGGCTAATATCAACGCGTTCTTTAGGGTGTTTCCAGCCAGCAGGAAGATCGAGAACCCAGGGTAGATTTCCTGTTTCTACACCGTTTATGTTAACTTGGCGCGATATAAATCTATTTTTTCCGTTGCTATCATTTTGAGCATCAACTTCTATAGCATTATCGTAGTTGTCCGTTGAGAAATCATTTTCAAAGGCATTGGTTCCGCTGAAACCTTTTAGGTGTATTTCTAACGATTTTCCAGGACCAGGACCCTTAGCGCTGTCACGGCCACTGTAGTTTTCTGACCAACTGGAAAACCAATCAGTATCCGCCCCTTTTCCCCGCGAATATCGATAGATATCATTTTTATCGCTGCCAAATAGGTAGGTGTCAAACGGCATATCACCTACTGAGCTAACAGCCAGTGCATAGGGCTTTAATACGATTGTAAGTTTAAGCGTTGATGATGATGTGTCTTCTACGCAGCCGCTTACAGAGGCTGTTTTGTAGAGGCAACCTCGTGAAGAATAGACAAACTCCGATGTGTCGAATGTCGAAAGCTCCTCAAATAGATCTTCAGATAATGTAAAAGACACATGATTGTTGGCTAATTCGCGATCTTTAATAAGGGGGTAGTTATAAGATATGATTTTCGAATCAGTGCCGGTGGATATCTTCGCGTCGACCTGTGTATTTTCAGTTATAGTAATGGTCGATCCGTTTTTTGTTTTTTCCAATTTAACGGAGTTGATCATTGATTCTACTAAGCCAGGTATGGATACCGCGATACCGTTATGGAACGTAGCACCGATAGCCTTTATTTCATAACGTAGTTCTAGCGTTCTTACATACTCATTGTTGAGATCGCCATTGTCTATTTTCTTTATGTTATAGGCTAGTACAGCATCATTAAAGTCATAGTCTCCAGCCAGCGGCCAATTATCTTCAAAAGCAAGTACCCCAGTTTTTGTTGTGACTTGATCATTGACGGATTGAATGACAATCGCATCTTGAATGCCGACAACAGCCGATATTGGCGTTATCTCAACATTAAAAATAACGTCGTTATAGTCTCTATCCCCTCCAGTTGTTAATATATCTTCAAAACCATAAGCAAAGTATCCGGTGTCAGTTTCACCACCGCTTCTTGAATCATTCAAAATCACATGGTAGCGTGGACCTAGGCCTACAGTGGGATTTAGGCTGGTTAATGTATAGAAAGGTTGACCGTAGAGAAAGCCGGTCTTTTGGTACCCGTAGTAGCCATTCCATCCGTTAGAGTTAACGAAAAAACCAATGGATTGACCAGCAGTGAGTTCAATGTGTAAGTCAACTTGATCCCCCTGAATTARRCTTCCGCCGGATCCTGATTTTGAACTATTAGGGAATATCAATATATGTTGGACGTCACTGATTGAATTTGGCGGGTTGTTTGTATCGTAGATGAAGTATCCTAGTGAGTTTCTATAGCCGGCTCCTTCATTGAGAAAGGTCACTTTAACGGTTACCCCATCAGGATTTTCATAACTTTCCTTTATGGAGATGTTTTCGAAAGAACTGTTAAGTAGAGCGGGATCAACCTGTTGRTTTTCAGGGACCATRCCGTAAAAGTCCTCTAACAAATTWTCATCTAACAGGTGATTGATGTTWGTAATCGTTAGAGGATACCCTGAGTTCTTATCRTAGTTATCTTCAGGGTGTGTTTCGGCAGTATTATTTTCTCCTACCCATAGCCATTGTATTTCCGCATAAGTGGTTGTTGATATTAATAAGGCTATGCTGAATAGTATTAGTATATGTCGCATCGATGCTCTCCAAGTTTGTTGTTACGACTTATGAGCAAAAAACGATCCAACTGTAAAATAAAAATTAATGCTTTATATAACATTAGGTTACGTTTTATTCGGTAATGCTTGTTCATAACAAATGCAGTTTGCGACTCAAATTACAATTGATGAGAGAGTTTATGATATTGTTTTATGAGTTTAGGAATAACCTTTTCTTGAGAAAAGTTGGCGTTAATTGTATATCTGGCTTCAGTTTTTATCTTATTTTGGTTGTCAGGTGACATAGTTAACCAGTAAAAAATCAGTTTTCTCGTTTCCTCAATGTTTCCAGGTTGATTGATCCATCCGTTTTCTCCATGTTCTATCAATTGACTAAGTGCTCCCACGTCGGAGGCGATTACTGGAATCCCATGGGCCATTGCTTCTAATGCTGCCAAAGGCATGCCTTCATGGCGAGATGGCATCACCAATAATCCAATATTCTTCCAATGGTCGCTCATAGTATTTTTTTGCCCATGAAATACAACGTTTGGTGTGGCGTTCGATTGTAATTCCTTTATACAGGGACCATCACCATAAATGTGAAAGTGATGGCGAGGGAACATGGATGCAAGTTTAACAAAAATGTCTGGACCTTTTTCCTGGCTAAGTCTGCCAACAAAAGCAATTTGGTTTCCGTGTGACTCTTTAATGTTTCTGGTATCGATGAAGTTATTTACTATTTCTGATTTTGTTGGAATGTTTTCTTTAATAGATTTACTAACGGTATAAACCTTGTCGGCTAATGCTGCCGTGGAACGATCAAGCCAAGTGTAAATGGCAAGTTTTCCCTTTGATATTTCTCCAGCATGATAGGTAGAAACTACAGGTATATCTAATGTTGTTGCCACAATTCTACCGTATATACCGGCTTTATACCCATGAGTATGAATAATGGCGGGTTTTTTTTGGTTGGCCTTTTTATACAGGGAGAAAAACGATCCATCTAAAGATATGGTTGATATACCCTGGCTTATTAGTAAGGACCTTAGTGGATGATGACCATAGTTATTAAGGAAAACGACCACAACTCTTTTTCCGAATCGAACTAAACCTTTTGCAAGTTCAAATGTGTGGGATTCAATGCCTCCAGGTTTTCGACTATCCAATAGTATCCATATAGTATTTTTGGGTGATTTCATAATGAGACTCCTACTAAATAAAGAAAGATAACTAATTTAAAAGCAATGTTAGTGCCGATACCAAAAGCTGACTCTAGGAGAGTTATTTGGCTGCATTATGCAATGGAGATCATTATTTCATTGCAGTTCGCAACGCATCTCGCGTTTTTTAGCTAATAGAATGTTTTGTTTTTCGTCAACGGTTATAGATCGGCTTGAAAATATTAGGTTTCCAGTTGGCATGCGGTTTGCTATTTCACATGTAATAACAATTGAAATAGGTGATGGTCATGGCAAATTATCTTGTAACTGGTGGGTGTGGTTTTATTGGTTCGTATCTAGTTGAGAACCTCCTGAAAGATGGTCATTCTGTACGCGTGCTTGATGATCTGTCGACAGGGAATCGCTCTAGAATACCCAATAATTGCGACCTAATTGTAGGTAGTGTTTGCGACAAAGATGTAGTGCGGACATCTATGTGGAATATTGATGCCTGCTTTCATCTTGCAGCCGTCCCCTCAATTCATCCACCAGTAAGAAGCCTAGAATCTATACATTCGGTTAATCTTACTGGTAGCGTAAATATATTTGATGCTGCAAGGAAAAATTCTACACCGGTTGTGTATGCAACTTCCTCATCGGTGTATGGTGATAATGCGGATATGCCACTGTCTGAGGATTCAATGGAGAGGCCCATCACTGTCTATGGCGCTAATAAGCTTGGAACGGAGTTATATGCTCGAGTCGCTACATTGGAACACGGGGTGCCTACTGCTGGGGTTCGCCTATTTAATGTATATGGAGATAGACAAGGTTTTGATTCGCCACATTCAGGTGTCATTAGTCAATTTAAGGACAGCATTCGAAATTTAAAACCGTTAACAATCTACGGCGATGGGCAACAGGTGAGGGATTTTGTACATATTGATGATGTTATTGTATTTCTTAGGGTGGCACTGGAAAAGATAGGGCGTGTGCCATCGGTGTATAATGTTTGTACCGGGAAAACGGTTAGTATCAAGAAACTGGCTAAAATAATGATGGCAATTAGTGGTGTTCAGCTTCCAATTGAGAACGGCCCACAACGTAAAGCAGATGTGCGCGTCTCCGTGGGGGACCCGCGATATGCCGCTCAAATACTAGGGGTTACCGCTAAACAACCATTAATTAGAGGTCTGCGGGCTTTGTTAGAGTGTGAAGTCGTTGGTACCGATCCGCCGCTAATGTCCGCCTGACTCCCAGGATTGTTTTTTCCGGTATATGGTAGATGGGCTTACATCCAATAGAGCTGCAGCTTTCGGTATGTTGCCCTCACATATGTTGATAGCTCGAGTAATGGTCTCTCTTTCCACTGTGGAGAGTGGAATGATGAGCGTCGAATCTTCTTCACTAGCGGAAATATCAGTATTTGAGGGTAGGGGAGTAGATGTTTCTTTTGGTACCAATTGATAGATATCTTCTTTATTTATTGATGTGTTTAGCGGCGGAGGCAAATGTTCAAATGTTATGTTTACACCGTCATGCAACACCAATATATTTCGAATGACGTTTTGTAGTTGGCGTATGTTCCCTGGCCAGCTATAGCGTCTAAAGATTATTTCTACTTCCGGAGAAAAGCTTTCGAACTTTTTATTTTCCTCTCTCGCGAATTCATGTAAAAAACGGTTTGCAATGGCGATAATATCGTCACCACGTTCACGTAGAGGTGGTAGATGAATAGGGACAACGTGTAAACGATAGTATAGGTCTTCTCTAAAAAGCCCATCGGCAACTGCCTGCAATGGGTCTCGATTAGTGGCGCAGATGAAACGAATATCAACTTCTTCAGTCTTGCTACCACCTACTTTCTTAAATGTGCCCGTTTGAACAAAGCGTAATAGTTTTGTTTGTAAATCAATATCCATTTCGCCAATTTCATCAAGAAACAGCGTTCCGCCATCAGCCAAAGACGCAGCCCCCATTCTATCTGATATCGCACCAGTAAATGCCCCTTTGACATGACCAAATATTTCACTTTCCATCAGGTCTTTTGGTATTGCTCCACAGTTGATGGCTACAAATTCTTTCTCTGCTCGATTTCCTTGTTTATGAATTGCCTCAGCGCAAACTTCTTTTCCAGTGCCGCTTTCTCCAGTTATAAAAACGGTGGCTTTGCTCGGGGCTGCTGCATCAATGATGCGATAGATTCCCTGCATTGGTAAGCATGAACCAATAAATCCATGATATTCTTGTCGTTCAAAAGAGCTTTCGAAATCTTCAACTAAATATTTCAAGCGTGATCGCTCAAGCTGATTCCTGATGGATGTCTTAAGCCTGTCTGCTGAAACTGGCTTCTCTAAAAAGTCTTCCGCACCTATACGCATAACATCGACGGCGACATCGACAGACCCATGGCCAGTAACGACAATTGTGCTTGTTGGAAACCCTTCTTTAACAATCCAGGATAATATTTCCTGCCCTTTCATATCAGGTAGCATTAGATCTAATAAAAGGAGGTCAGGAGGGTTTTTTGCAATAGAATCCATTGCTGCTTTTCCAGAATCAACGATAGAAAGTGTGATTGATTCATCTTTTAAATACTCTTGGTAGAGCAGTGCCAACGGCTCAGAATCCTCAACTACTAATACACTGGGGTTTTTTCGCATGATTCAATCTCGATCGTTGATCAATGTTAAAAGACTATGTTTGAAGGCTATGTTTAAAGAATATGTTTAAAGACAAATTGAATATTAAGTAAACCCAATTTCTATCCGTAGTTCGAGCTTTGTAAAGGAATCGCTAGCTAATACGGATAAATCAGTGGCTTTTTGCATGGCTTCAGTCGTTTTTTTCTCAATGCAGAGGTTCTCAATCTCTCTTGCAATATCGTGCAATGCCATATTGCCATGGGCCGCTGCGCTGCTTCCAATGGTATGAGACTCAAATTCTAGTATTTTGGCATCATTTTCTTTGATGGCTAACTCTATACGTTTCATTCTCACCCGAGCGTCTTTTATGTATAACGTTAATAATTTTGGCAGGACCTCAGCGGAGGTGTCTTTTACTAACTGAGTAAGAGTGAGTTCACATACGGCTTCAGACTCATGGTCTAATTGCGAATCTTGCGGTAGTGTTTGATAGTTGGTCATTGTCGGTTGGATGATGTTGTCGCTGTCGTTTGCGGGTGTAGCATCTTGTCTTATGGACGAACCTGTCCAGACTGCGATGCAGTGTAAGGTTTTCTCCCGGTCTACCGGTTTTGTCAAATAGTCATCCATTCCGGACGCTATAAATCGTTCTCTATCGCCAGATAGCACGTGGGCTGTCAACGCGATAATAGGCGTTTTTTCTGCGCCATTGGTAAGCCTGCGTATTTCTGCTGTTGCCGTCATCCCGTCCATTTCCGGCATTGATATATCCATTAGTATAACGTCGTAAGGGATGGATCTAACCGCCTCAACGGCTTCTGAACCATCTGCCACGGTATCAACAAATAGGTCAACATCTTCGAGTATCATTTTTACTAACATCTGATTGGCAGGATTATCTTCTGCGAGTAAAATTCTAGTTCCTTGTTTAGGGATTAATGTAGGTTCTTCATTTCCACGGTTAATTTCGTCCTCTAAACCTACGGCTGATCCTAGTTTCGCAGTAAAGGTAAATGTACTACCAGAACCGACTTCACTTGAAACATCTATTCTACCTTTCATTAGCGATACGAGGCGTTTACAGATTGCCAATCCTAAACCCGTACCCTCGTATCGTCTAGAGTGAGTTTGATCAGCCATCGTAAATTCGTCGAACAGAGTTGACCTGATTTCTTCCGGGATGCCGATACCTGTATCCTTTATGGCACATAAAAATTCAAAATCTTCATCATCGTCGTCGAGGCCAGTTGACGATGCGATAACCTTGATACCTCCGCCGGTAGTGAATTTTGTTGCGTTGCTGATGAGATTAATCAAAATCTGTCGTAACCTATCAGGATCTCCCTTGGCATATTTTGGTAGTTCAGGATGAACGATGAGTTCGAGATTGATTTGCTTGCGGTCTGATTGGGATTTCATTAACCGTATTGTAGATTCAAGCATTTCATGTAAGTTGAAGCCCGAATTCTCTAGCTGAAGTCGATCGGCTTCCATTTTCGAGAAGTCTAGGATGTCATTAATGATGGTGAGTAATAGTTCGCCGGCGTCTCTACCTGTTCGAACAAGGCGCTGTTGATCTTCTGTGAGCTGAGTATTTCGTAACAAACCAAGAATACCCAGAACGGCGTTCATTGGAGTTCGAATCTCGTGGCTCATTGTCGCTAAAAAGCTCGATTTCGCTTGGTTTGCGTTTAAGCTGTTGTCGTTAGCAACGGGTGCAGTGGATGTAGTAGTGGGAGGAGGAGGTTTAGTTGACGTTGTGTTGGAGTCAGCTGGTTTCTCACTAGGGTTAATTACCGATATACCTTTTAGGCGAAATATAGCTACCGCTGAGCAGGCCGATAACACCATAAAAGTAATAAAAGCGATAAAAATTCTTTTTTGGATACTTTTCCTCGTATCCAAATAATGACTGCCATCTAGTTGGCCAATAAGCTGAAAGTCTTTGATAGGTAGATCAACAACCTTTCTTGGCATGTCGGTAATTTCAGGCCCGAGGGACAGTATAAGAGTATTATCATAAATAAATTCAAGATAATCGGTTACCATCGTAGTCGGCCAATGAGCATGGGTTGTCATTTCGCTGATAGGAATTTCTGTAAGAAGTACTCCTCTTGTTTTGTTTTTAATAGATATCCCGACCGCAAAGGTGATGTAATATTGGTCTTTGTCAGAGTGAATGCCAATATATTGAGTTCGACTTTGGCCAATGATTCCTTTTATTCCCTCATGTTCCTGGTAATTGAAGTCGGGGCTACTTAATGTTGAATGAATTATCTTACCTTTAACATCAAGCAAAGTCAGTTGCACATCTTTACCCATTAATTGGATGCGGCTCATATGGTCGTGCAAGATTTCCTTCATGAAACGTGGTTGTATTGCTGATTGCGCGATATCCGGGTGTGTGGATGCATCTCTAACAAAATGCATGTTTAACTGGATAAATTGATTTACCAAGGCCTCATAGGATTGCATTCTGCGGTCGAAATCTTTTTGCTGGATTTCTTCAACATCGTTTTTTATGGTCGTATAGAGAAAAAGTGCACAGGTAATGGCAATAACGCTAACTATACAGATTGTCTGTGCGAGGAATAGTTTGCGATTAGAAAGTCGCTTGGAGGTTGGAACTTGATTGTCAATATTGGTCATGAATCGCGATCTCAGAGCTTAGATGAACGCCGAGGTTGTATATATCATAAGCCCACGGACTAGAAGGGTGCTTAGCCGCGAAATTGGTATACAGATACGGTGCTTAGCAGCTTTGTTGAGGGTACCTTTTTAGTGTAGCTCAGCTTCGCTTAAGCKGTTGAAGTTTGCTYCTTCTTTATAAAARTACMATGWAAACAATAGGTTRRCTTTRTGTGGGCTATTTTATTTCTCGYTAATCAATCTCWATTTTGTCYTTGAATTCACACAAGTCTTCWATAACGCATGATCCACAGCGGGGTTTACGCGCAGTGCATACATAGCGACCATGCAGAATAAGCCAGTGATGTGCATCAACTAGAAACTCTTTTGGCACATTGCGAATTAACTTCTTTTCTACTTCTAAGACCGTTTTCCCCTTGGCAATTTTGGTGCGATTGGATACACGAAATATATGTGTGTCGACTGCCATAACCGGGTGGCCGAAGGCGGTGTTTAATACCACGTTAGCGGTTTTGCGTCCTACTCCTGGTAAAGCCTCAAGGCTAGCTCTGTCATCCGGGACTATTGAATTGTGATCTTTTATCAGGGCCTTGCAGGTTTTGATGACGTTTTCTGCTTTTGTATTATAGAGGCCAATTGTTTTTATATAGGTTTTGAGTCCTTTAACACCTAGCGCAGCAATTTTCTCGGGAGTGTTAGCTATTGGGTAGAGTTTTGCAGTGGCTTTGTTAACGGAAACATCTGTTGCTTGGGCAGATAAAATCACTGAAATCAATAGCTCAAAGGTACTGGCGTATTCGAGTTCAGTAACAGGATTGGGGTTTTCGTTTCGTAGGCGAGAAAATATTTCGTATCGTTTGTCAGCGTTCATTATTTATAGGTATTATCTGGTTGAAACAGCGAAGGGGCGAGCATGCCGTTTAATGGGTGGCTTCAACGCTGAGTGAGGTGTGGTTACTGCGGGGAGGGCGACTTTTTTGTCCTAAGCCTGTCTGCATTCCCACGCGGAAGCGTGGGAATGAGGGTGTAGGGAGTTACTTAGGTTACGCTGATGGTGCTTCCAGAATGTGCATACACATCGCAGCTTCTTCTTCACCTAAGGCGCCACCACCATTTTCAGCCATACCAAAGCGTGGCTTGGATATTTGTCGATTGCCTGCATTCTGGCGTAGCTGAGTTACCAGTTCGTGGATCTGGCCTAAACCCGATGCACCGATAGGGTGGCCTCGAGAGGTTAAGCCGCCACTGGTGTTAATTGGAATTCTGCCGTTAAGTGCAGTTTCCCCTTGCTCTGCGAGCAGGCCACCTTCACCTTTCGGGCAGAAGCCAAGGTTTTCAACCTGGATAATTTCTCCAAAAGAAGTCGCGTCATGAACTTCGGCAAAGCTGATTTCATCTGGGCCAATACCGGATGCTTCATAAGCTTTAATCGCAAGACGTTCACCGATATCAGGCGTGTCTTCTCCTTCAACGTGGGTTTTACCAGAACCAAGAATAGACGCCCTTACTTTAACCGCCTGCTTGCTTAGGCCTAGTTTTTTAACCATGGCGGCTGAGCAAAGTATGGCTGATGCAGCTCCATCTCCAATAGGAGCGCACATTGAGCGAGTGATCGGGAAGCTGACGATGCGATCGGCAAGTACTTTTTCCATGGGTACTTCAAATTGATACTGAGCATTAGGATTCAATGAACCATTAAAGTGGCTTTTCTCCGCTACTTTAGCGTACTGCTCTACGGTAGTGCCGTATTGTTTCATGTGTTGACGTGCTTTGTAGCCGTATATGTCCATGAATGGAGAGCTGTCACCGGAAGAGAATTTTTGTAATGCATAAACGGTATCGTAGCCAATTTTTTCACCAAACATGACGCCAACTGCGGCCATATCTCGGCTGGTTTTATATTTATCTTTTAATTTGTCGCTAAAAGATTTTTTCCGTTTAGCCCTTCCAGGGGCTTCTGGATATTTGCTTCGGAATTCTTCGATAAGAACTCGATCCTCGTCGGTGAGGCTAAATTCAGACATGGCCTTAACGTTATCGAGGCAGTTTTCAATGTCGATGCCGCCTAGAAATCCGGCAAATACAGCCATCTTATTTGAGTTGTAAAGTTTTTCTGCCCCGACGGCCATAGTCGTTTCGTATAAGCCACTAGCAACCCCCATCCAGGCTTGGTGGAATGCTGTTGAGCCACTGGCACAGGCATTTTCAACGTTAGTAATGGGTATGTCTTCAATACCGATATCACGAAGCGCAACCTGACCGCGAATACAATCTTGACCTTTTGCCGACCCCCAACCTGAATTGGAAAACCACAATGCTTCAATGGCTTCTTTTTCTAGGCCTGCATCTTTTAGGCACTTTAATGTAGTTTCCTGAGAAAGGTCTTTGATGCTTTTTTCAAGGTATCTGTCGAATTTAAGTGTGTCGATCCCAATTACGTATACGTCTCTCATAGTGCGCCTGTTGTGCGTTGTTAACGTTGTTATGTAGATTTGATGTCGAGTTTACCAGTGTTCAGTAGGCTAGTCGCGTGCTCTATTTGTTCATTGCTAATGACTCGTTGGAAAAATTATGCTTCTTTAGCCAGCCGTACCAAGCGGCACCTCTGGCCTTTTTGTCGAAGACCACCCAATGCCCGCCGGCAATTGACGTGCTGTTTTTAATACCCCATTGGTTTACCCATCGTTCAGTATCTATTGCTTCGTTGATTCTATCTCCGCGGTGATATACTACCGCAAACCTTTCTAACGGAAGTTTAGGTTCGTAAAAACTCGGGTCTACAACATCCAGAGCTGAAAAAACCTTTTCAACATGCATGTCAGTAATGGGGAATTTAAACTTGGTTTTTTTGGGGTTTAGGTATTGGTCAAACCGAACTGCCGGCACTACAGAAAAAATAAACGCGGGATCGTCGGTGACGGTCGCATAATTACTGACAACACATCCTCCTAAGCTACCACCAATCAAACCAATGCGATCATACCCCTGTGCTTTGAGATACAGATAGCAACTGTGAAGATCATGTACAGCTTGGCCGTGACTTTCTATAGTCAGCGGAATGTCGTTCGAATTGATGAAGAATTGTTTCATCGGTTTTCTTGCACGACGCCAATGGTGTGGTTGGATGAATAAGCTCACATCCATCCCCATGGAAAATAATTT
>NVVG01000106.1 GCA_002402125.1 Moraxellaceae bacterium | reverse complement strand
TGATTACGGTACAGCTCAAGAATACTCAACGCCCTATTCTGTGTAACATCTAATTCTGTGAGTTGATTCTCAACCAATCTAAGCTTCGTTAATTCCGTGTTCATAGAGACATCGATACTGCTTATCCCATTGTCCTGGAGAGTAAGCTTAGTCAAAGCTGTATTATTAGAAATATCGATTTCGGAAATTTCATTCCAATCAAGTTTGAGATGTGTCAAAGCAGTATTGTTAGAAACATCTGCTTCAGTTAGTTCGTTTATAGCCAGGTCAAGATAAGTCAAGTCCGTGTTCTGAGAGACATCTATATCTGTTAAATCATTAACGGATAGATCAAGACTGGTCAAAGCAGTGTTCTGAGCCACATCGACTGCTGTTAGTTGGCTCCAGCTAAGATCAAGATATTCTAGAGCTGTATTCTGAGATACATCAATTTCCTCTAAATCATGGTTGTAGAGATCGAGGTAAATCAAAGCGGTATTCAGAGAGAGATCAATTTTAGTCATTTGATTACCCACATCGTTATGAGGGTTTGCCAGGTTTAGATAAGTCAAAGCAGTATTCCTTGAAACATCTATTTCGGTTAATCGATTAGGATTAATTTGAACAACACCCTCAATCATTCCCAAGTCAAGTACCTCCAAAGCTGTAAGTGCTTCGATACCAACAGCTGAAGTAATCCCCATGTCTTTGCATTCAAGGCGTATTACTTCTCTCGCGTATACCCATTCGTTCTGAGCTGCATGCTCTGCAACACACTCAGATAGATTGACATCTTCAAAGTTAATATCGCTCAATGGGCGGTCAGCGCCACACGCAGAAAGCAAAAAAGCACTAGCAAGAACTAAAATAAACGGTCGAACATTTGTGTTATTTTCCATAGAAAATTCTCCTTATTATATGTGATTTCCAAAATTTTCAGTTCGATACACTAACCTTTTTTAAATTAGGTATTAAAATGTAAACGGTATGTAGATATGATCTGACACAAGAAGCCCCCGCACGAATCAGATATGCGAGTTATTTTGTGTGTACGAGGTGTTTATCCTAGGTTGATCTAATATGAGCATTCTATTAATCCCTTAGGTAATTGATCCATTAACACGTGATTAGGCGACATGTTTTATCTTTCTACCACCATATCCTCAGCCATTATTTTACTTCAAGACCATGCTGTCAATCGCTAAATTCGACTCAAGCAAAAAATATTGAAGTGTATCTGTAGTGGCCCAGCGATTCTGGCATCCAAACCGTATATAATTGCAGTTCATGAACGGCCGATTTTTCTTAGTTTTGGTGTTTTGGGTAGTGGGCTCAACTGTCTCCTATATGGAAGAAAGGACCGTATTATCTAGGTTGTAGGAAAGGTGTGTCCCTGAATACTCTAACAATGCATTAGGAAACGACGCAAAATACGCGCGTCTCAATCAAGCGTTAGCGCGCCAAGTTAAGCTTGGTGTATCTAGCAGGGTGAAAGTCCCTGTCGGGAAAGGTCTAACCAACCACCCGTATCGAGTGTTGCGTCTATGGCGGAGTAGGTGTAAATCCTACGAACAAAATAGGCGAAGCGTACACAGAGAATCGTGCAGGCCGTAGGGAAGTCCGTGTTTCCTGAAAGTTGATATAGCTTCGAAACAAGTTGATCCAGTTGCTGAGAGTTTTAACGTGCATCGAAAGCAAAACAAGATCACCCGCATTGGTAAGGGTGTGAAGGGCTGGCGAAGTTTAAGTAAAGCTGTGGCATGTACGAAGAGATACAGTTAAGAACTTGGGAGATCCGATATATTGTCTCAAAACCTCCTAAAGAGTTTATCAACGAGAGAGACACACAAGGCACAGCCGGACACTGGACTGAGCGTTGATAGCAGTGATTTTTTTTCACTGTAACTATTTGGAAGGAAAAAAAATATTGAGAACGGTAGTCAGTAGCGTAACACCGAAATCCACCGCTATCGGAAGTCGTATCAGGCATAGTAATCTGGGATGGGGAAAGCCCATTACATGGTGAAGGTCCTGACGGAAGTATGTAGCTCGCAAAGGAAACTTACGCCGGACACAGCAGGATCGGAACAACGTAAGCAAACCTCACTGTGGGGAATAGCACAAACAGCTAGAAATAAGCCACACCACCGGTTTCGCGACCTTTATCGATTACTCACGCCAAAGCTGTTATTGCAGGCTTGGTGGCGTCTGAATAAGTCGTCTGCCATAGCGGATGACAACCTGACGGTAGAATCCTACCAGGAAAATCTTGAAGACAATCTGAAAGATCTTGTTGAGAGGCTGAAGGGGAAGCGCTACAGAACGAAGCTGGTCAAGCGACAATATATACCGAAAGGCAATGGCAAGATGAGACCTTTGGGAATACCCGCACTGGAAGATAAAATCGTCCAGCGAGCGGTATCGATAATCTTGGAGCTAATATATGAGAAGGATTTTCTCGAATGCTCCTACGGCTATCGTCCCAAACGTAGTGCTAAGGACGCAGTTAGCGATCTTAAATTTCAATTACAATACGGTGCCACGGGTTATATTGTAGAAGCGGATATTAAAGGCTTCTTTGATAATATAGACCATGACCTCTTATTGAGATTGTTGGGAATTAGAATCAATGACAAAGCGTTTCTAGGATTGATCCGAAAATGGCTAAAGGCTGGAATACTAGAGCCAGATGGCATGGTAATACATCCTGAGACGGGAACGCCTCAAGGCGGCATTGTCTCGCCGATTCTTGCAAACGTATACTTGCACTATGGGCTGGATCTCTGGTTTTCTCGGGTAGTTAAGCCTCGCTTAAAAGGTCGAGCATTTATGTGTCGTTATGCTGACGACTGGGTTTGYGGKTTTCAATWTKCAGATGATGCTARGCGTTTCTATGAAGTACTCCCGAAACGTCTAGCRCGWTTYAATCTWGAAGTTGAGCCAAGTAAAACACAGAAACTGCGTTTTAGTCGCTTTAATCCAAGTCGACGGAAGCAGCATGTATTTGGTTTTCTTGGATTTGAGTTCTATTGGTGGCCAGATCGTTCGGGTACCAATAGAATTCATCGTAGAACCGCACGCAAGAAGCAGTTAGCAGCAGTACAACGCATCAAAGACTGGATAAAGATGAGTCGCCATTTGCGTAAACACGAGTTCTTCGGTACATTGAATCGAAAGTTAACAGGTCACTATAATTACTATTACGTGAGGGGAAACTCCCGAGCAGTCTGGTCTTTTTATGGTCAAGCCATTAAGCAATGCTTCAAATGGTTAAACCGGCGAAGTCAGCGTAAAAGTTATACCTGGCCCAGATTCAATGCACTGTTAGAGTTTATGAGAATACGCGTGCCTAAGGTAACGGAAAAGAAACGTCGATATACGGTGGCTTTATGCTAGCTGGTACGGAAGCGAATACAACCGAGGAACCGGATGCGGGAAAACCGCACGTCCGGGTCTGTATGGGGGGCATAGAGCGATCTATGTTCCTACCATGACAAACTTTCAAAAGGGATGAGTATGAAATACAGCATAGTACTAATATTAACTTTTCTAGGTACGGGATGTACGACTCAACAGTTTATGCAGTCCAATGTCAAAGAATCTACAGTACCAACAATTTATCAGAATAATAAAGTGGGTGTCACCTCCATTATATCGAATAAGGCGCTGAAATCGTTTAAAAACGACTACGCAAAAACACCCAAAAATAAGGCGTTTGCGCAATCTACAAGCGGGGCTTGGAATTGGAGATCTGATCGTACATCCATCGAACATGCAGTCACAAGTGCGCTAATCGCATGCCAAAGAAAGAATAGAAAAGCGGAAGACCTATATCCTTGCAAAATAATCCATATAAACGATAGTTGGAGTGACGCAAAAGTAAGTGAGGACTAAAGTAGGAAGTGAACTAATGATCCAACTAAAAAACTGAGGTAACTTTATGCTGTTACGCTGTCGCTTCACTTTAGCATAAAGTTACCCCAGTTTTTTAATTGGGTTATCGTCGGCGTTAAATGTCAATGGTTACGGAAGGAGTGGTATGAAATCTTGGTTAGTAATCCTTATCGGTTTGGCCAGTACTTGGCACTATATGCAGCTTAGCTCAGATAGCTTCTTTTACAGCGCTGTTTTGCCCTTTCTTTTATTTATTTTTATTATGGCAGCTGTAATAAAAATCGCTGTAAAGCTTGGGTCAGGTGGCAACGGTAGTGGCTACGGTGGTGATGGAGGCTTTGGCGGTGGAGATTCGGGAGGCGGCGGTGATTGTTAATTTCAAGACATTTACCAAGACCAAGTTAGAGACTTACCTGCGGTCCGCTCCAAATGGTGACGTTAAAAATATCCACCGATAGTTGGTTAGGAAATTAAATCCGATGGAGTATCACAATGATTAAGAGAGTAGCAATGTGGAGGCTTGAGAATAAAGAGGATTCCGAGAAAATGAAGGAAGCTCTTGAATCCATGCGGGGTAATGTTCCCTCTCTCTTAGACTTTGAGGTTGGTATCAACATATCAGAATCGCCATCTTCTTTTGATATAGTCTTTATCGCGACATTCGAAGATGAGAAAGCATTGTCAGAGTTTAGAAATGATAAATTTCACATAGCGGTAGATGAAATCGTAGGGAAGTTGAGAGAACAACGTGTAGTTGTTGATTATAACTTTTAGGAGAGGCTTGGTATGTCGACCCTAAGCTCTTCAGGCTTCAGGCTTCGGCATTTAACGATCAGATCAGCCCGAATTTAAAAACTGTGGCGGTTTTATGCCCATTCCGCTACGCTACATTCTTGCATAAAACCATCCCATTTTTTAAATCGGGTTATCATGGACGATAAAAATATCTCCAACTTTTTTCGCTTAGATTATTGTAAGGATTAAAATCCAACTTTGCATAGAAACACCACTTGATATGGTATGCGTAATGCCAGCAAGTCACAGCTAACTTGTTTGCGGTTGAATGGAGTTAAGCGTTAAAGGCAATTGGCGAATTCAAAGCAGAATCGCCATCACAAAGTTTGAGATGGATTCAGATGTATTGTAATGCACTTGTCGCTATCGACATAAAGCACAAAACTAAAGGGTTCATGGCTTTTAGAGAAAATAGCTTGTTCTGTTTAGTCAGAGTTATATACAAGCATTCAGGTGAGGGGGCATCGCACAGCGAGCGTTGTGCACTGCCCCTTTAACCAAGCAATCAACACTAATGTGGCAGGATTGCGAAAATCACAAATAACGGGGTGTATTAGTTGCCACTGGTCAATATTCAACCTGGATTATGAAGTGTTCAGGATTTTCGAAATCATGATAGACTTTCTGCTTTCCAAAATAATGTACTCAAATTATTTTGGAAAGCGTTTGGTGTCAGAAAATCACGTAAAACACGAATTTTTCTACACTCTCGTTAGCTTTAAATTGGATTCAATTTGTACATTCGTAAAACAAAAAGGAAGAAAAAATGAAAAAAGTAGTATTAGCAGCGGCAGTAAGTGTATTGGCATTAAGTGCATGTTCAACAATGCAGCCACCACGTTATGCTGTTTCTGTAGACAATATCCAAACATTAAAACATTTAACGGAAATTAATGGTGAATTCGCATCATTACATCAATCTGCAATATTTAGTTCTAATTGTCGTCTTATGGGGCCAATTGAACCTGCTGATGGGTTATCAATTCCGCAATTTATAACTAAAGCTTTCAATGATGAATTGAAAATGGCTGATAAATATTCTAAAGATACGGTTAAAATTACTGGTGATGTCACCAAAATTGAATTTTCATCGATTTCTGGCTTAACCAATGGATATTGGGATATAGGCCTTAGTTTGAATTCAACTAACGGAACTAACATAACAGTTAATAATAAGTACTCATTTAAAAGCGGTTTCGACGCTATTACAGCATGCAACGCGACAGCAGATGCTTTATCTCCTGCAGTTCAAGATTTAATAAAAGCAACAGTTAGTCATCCTGAATTTGCGAAATTAATGAAATAAAGCTAACGAGGTCCTTGAACGGAAATTTACGTTGGAGCGATTTTGTGAGTCGCTTCGCCTAACTTCAGAAAAGCACCCCAGTGTAAATTTCCAAAGGTCGGAGCATTAAAAATTTCAAGCAAGGAAGGTATCTGATATAAGAGTTTTTATCCCAAGTAAGGATTATAAAATATCGCAGGCCTTTTATCAGGCCACGGGTTTTAATATGGAGCCTGCAAGCGACGACTTGTCCATTTTGATCTTCCGGCGGGAGATCCATGGTACTATCATCTTTAATGATTTAATCGGGTTATCATGGCGTTAAAACTTTCATACCTAGGAAGGTAATTATGAATCTAAAGGAAAACTGGACCGAAGTAGTTAACGTTTTGAGGGCAGCAAAGAAATCAAATCTACATTTTTCAATTGCCACTGTTGATAAGAATGGTGATCCACATGTTACGCCAATTGGTCATGTATTTTTTCGCGATGATATGACGGGTTACTATTTCGATGCCTATTCAAAAGCAATGCCTAAAAATTTCCAGGGTAATAAGCGTGTATGTCTAATGGGGGTTAACAGTGGCTCGTGGTTTTGGTTCAAAGCACTCTTGCAAGGTGAGTTCAAATCACCCCCGGCAGTACGCGTATATGGCGAAGTGGGAGAACTGAGACCAGCATCTGAAGATGAATTAGCTCAATATAGGAAAAGCATCAATGCGACCAGGAGACTAAAGGGCCATAAATTACTCTGGGCGGATCTGGATAAGGTACGAGATATAAATTTCACTTCTTTTTCACCTGCTACTTATCCAGTAATGTGCGAGAATTTGTGGCGGTAAAATAAGTTTAACAAGCGACTGCTATATATAGGTCACTAACAACCACAAAGTATTCCCCTGAATGTCTAGTTACCTTTAACGGCGACCGCTTTGTGACTACCTGCTCTACAAAGGATTTTAGGTTGTCTATAAATTTGTTTACGCTTACACTATCCATATTGCCTCCAGTAAAATCGTACGGTAATGCCGTACAAAATAGCGCAATACCTTAACAAGGCAATTAGCTTCGCGCCCGCGGCGCCAGACGCTCGTACCTCGCGCCGGTTATTGCGGCGATATATGCTTTGTGTAAAATGGGTTGTTATCAATTTAGAAATAGTGAGTAGAATTTTATGACCAAAGAGTATAAAAACTTTTCTGAGTTCTATCCGTTTTATCTAAGTCAACATGAGAATAAGACTTGCAGACGTCTGCACTTTTTAGGTTCTGTTATGATAATACTGTTAGTTCTTTATGTTGCTCTATCTGCTAGGTGGTCGCTGTTTTTATTGATACCAGTAATTGGTTATGGTTTTGCTTGGGTGGGGCATTTTTTCTTTGAAAATAATAGACCTGCCACATTCACTTATCCCGTATACAGTTTGATAGGTGATTGGGTTATGTTTAAAGATATTCTCATAGGTAAAATTAAATTTTAATTTATCTATAGTTAATCATATCGAGCATATAGCAAGTAAATTAGCAGGATCGAGCATAATTACAACGGATAGAGTTAGTGATGCGTGGCGCACCAAAGCTGGTACATATTATCCATAAAAGATAATCAGCCCGCATAAAATTCTGTGACGCTAATATGTTGTTAGGCTAGATTTGTACACGCTATTCTTTTTATGAAGATACTTTTTAGTGTAGTCTAATGGCTATAGAGCAATGAGTGCGGGGGTTATATAGAAGGCACACATATGAGGACTAGAGGCTATAAGTCAGGTAAACTATTGTTTTTCAGGCAATAAATCACTCGATTTAGTCAGTATAAATATACATATCAGAGAATGATTTTATTATGAGCAGTCAATACGGTAGAGACATTTCCGGTAAGGCCTTTAAAATGCCTGCTGAACCTTGGTGGGATAATTTTGATGAGAATGTGCAAAAAGAAAGTTTTCCTTACGAAGCTAACCTTGTTTCTAGTATGCTTGTTTATCTGGCTTGGGCATTAGACTTTTTTATTTTGTTGTTGGTCGGTCTTCTATTTTTGTCAATTCCTCTCGGCTATGTTGTTGCTTGGCTAGGTTCACGTATTGGTTTGGGTAATCTGTGGGAGATATTGAGTAACAATACCAAGAACGCGGTGTTTTACCAAAAGTTGATTAATGAAAAATCTATTCAAGAAATATTTGTTGAGCCACCAAAAAACATCGCAATCGTGGAGTCTGAACGTAAGCCATTGCCTTTCATATCAGACGTTGGTTTTGTGACGGACCTTTCATTTGTGAGTCCTTTCGTGACGCTCAATCCGGCTTTGCGCGAGACCTATACGTATTATAAGAATAATGGTACAGCGTATGCCCAATATTGGCAGCACAATGATGGGCCCCGCCCTACGGTGTGCATTGTGCATGGTTTTTTAATGAGTAGCTACGGAATTAATAGCCGACTTTTTGATGCTAAATCGCTATTTGAACACGGCTATAATGTACTTTTTTATACACAACCTTTTCATAATAAGAAACGTCCCGCTTATCCACCGGTTAGTGGGGCACATTTTATTATGGGTAGTAATATTTGCAATGAAGCATTTGCCCACTCCATTTTTGATTTTAGAATATTTATCAATCACCTTGAAGCTATGGGTGTTAAAGAACTTGGCGTCACCGGAATTAGTTTAGGTGGCCAGCTTTCTGCATTATTGGCTTCTGTGGAACCAAGACTTCAATTTTCAGCTCCTTGGTTACCAACGGCGAACCTTGCCGATAATTTAACGCGGTGGCCTGGCTTGGGATTGTATTTGCGTACCCAGCATAAATTGGGAGGAGAGACGCTTTCCCAAATTCGGCATACTCTTGCATTGACGTCGCCTCTTAGTTATCAGCCGTTACTTGATAATGAACGATTAAGAATATTTGCGGGTATTGGAGATCGCTTTGTATCTCCTCAAATCGTTCAGTTGCTTGCACATCATTGGGGAGATTGTGTTGTAAGATGGAATCGTCACGGCCATCTTAGTCCGAGGGCTTCCACACACAGTAAGGAGTTTTTTGAATTCTTGGAGAGTATTCAGTTTGGCCATACGCTCCTCCCCGCCCGTAAAGCGTTGGGTTAGTAATTTATACAAATCATATTGGATGTGAGAGTGCTGATCCACAAACCAGGGATACTATACAGACCAATACCAGCTGGTCACGTTATAGCGATATTCATCAGCATATCTAGAGTTCAATGTCTTCACCCAGTGTTCAGAGCCCTTTGAGGAAGGATCGAACAAAACACAGCGGTTATGTAAAGGCGCAATACTAATTGGTTCATCATCCTTACCAATAAAAACTAGCTCACCACCCGCTTTGTTGTTCCAGTCTTTATTTAGATACAACAGCATACACACCTCTCTTCCGGGTGAATCATCAGCATGTTGCTCAACAAAGTCGGCAGTGCTTAAGCGAAAATAATTCGTATTAATTTCTGGTTCAGCCACATTCATATCAGTTAATGGCACTTTAAAAATACGTGATAACAAGGACATAAATTCATCCCCACGTAAAAAGGACAAAAAATCCTGAGCTATATTGGAGCTGACGGTATTAGAACTACTCGCTTCACGTTGCCAAACATCTCGCTGTACAAAGCGTTGATCGTTGCTGGTTTTTTGCCACTGGGCGCTATCGACATATAAAGCAGAATAAGTATGTTTTTGAGTTTGCCAGTAGTACGGTTGCTGCAAAACTCTCATTACGTCATTGAGTTTGGCTTCATTAAATAAGCGATCAATCACGATATGATTGGGACAAGAGTTCAACAAAGACTCTTGATATGCGCATATCGTAGAATCAATCAATTGATCATAATTTAACCACATTAACGCGACCCGCTTGTATTTTTAGATAAGCACTTAAAAATTTGATAATACAGGGTTGAACAATAATTCCTATAATTTGCTCTATAAAGGAATTACTGGCTTGCCAAGCAAAGTCTACTTTGGTGACAATATAATGAAAGTGACAAAATTACAATTTTATATATAATGTTCATGAGCTTATGCCAGAAATTCATGCTGGGATTGGTTGCGATCTAAGTAAACGCGATGCCATGGGCAAGAGGGTGAGTAGTATGAAGTTGCCATGGGTTTTTGCTCGGTTGTTGAGTTTTTTGCTAAGCAATTACCAAAAAAGTAGGCTGCCAGGAAAATACTGGTTTTTTGAAAAAACAAAGGATCGATTTGGGCGATTTTTGATAGAGCATCGGGTGGCAACCGGGCGTTTTTGGGTGCCTTGGGATCAGTGGTGTTTCTGGCTAGAATTTGGTCCGGAGAACTATTATCTCGATGAATTTATACCCTTTTCTGAAAAAATCAACGAGCTGGTAGGAGAAGTAGATTTTGTCGATTTGGGCGCTGATATTGGTGCCGTGTCATTGCTGGTCGCGGGCCGTTGTCACAACATTAGACAAATTATTGCAGTTGAACCCAATCCCAATGCCTACCAAATATTAAACAAAAACCTCCAATCAATGGCATTAAAGACGCAAAGCTTTCAGTGCGCGGTTTCTAATTTTTCGGGTTGGGCAACCCTGGCATACGAGGAAAAGTTGGGCTCAGATCACGAAGGGTTTATAACGATGGACAATAGGGGCGTCATTAAGGTCCAGTCACTGGACGGTTTGATTGACGCTGCCGACATCGAGTTGGCAGAGAATGTGGTGATTAAAATTGACGTGGAAGGCCAAGAGGGCAGCACCATTGAGGGGGCTAAGAGTGTTATTTCCACTGCGATGAATGTGATATTGCTTTTGGAAATTCATCCCGATGTGTTGAAAAGAGATGGTATTAGTGCCGAAGTGTTGTTTGAGAAAGCTGAAGAAATTCGTGAATTTAAGTGGTTGTTGCCGGCACAGGGTAATAAGGAGATCAATAGAGCCAGCCCTTTTTTTGATCAGGCGGATTTGAAGCAGTACGATGTGATCGGGGTTTCGATAGCAAATCAATGATCAGTGTAGTGGCCTATGCTAGGCGCCATGGCGCAACGAACGTTATTGCTTGATAATTGATAAGATGACTAGCATTGTATTTGAGTACACAACAAATGACGAAAATGCCACATAGTATTCATTTATAGATCAACATTTTGTTACAGGGTAGGATCAAATCTTAAAGGCCGATGCCCCATCAAAACTGGCCTAGCTTCGTCCTTTAAGGAAGTAATATTTCCCAAGATCAGGGCGTTAAAACTTATCAGAGTAATCATCATGAATTTAGAAAAATCTAAAAAAAGAATTGCTAAAATGGTAAAAAGAGGATTTCAAGGATACCCTGAAATATCCATATCGTATTTCGGTAGCACCACCGATATCGCAGAGCTAGTAGCGGTATCATTTATAGCAGAAGAGGGAGCTGCTCCAATGGAAGAACGCTTTCAAAGTAAGTCTGACGCTAGAGAAGACCAGGTTATTCAGTCTGCAATTGTCAAAATGATCGAGCGTTCAGAGGCAAAAACGATTAAGCAAGTAGAGAGCGTTGCGGTTATTAATTAGTAATAATAATTTTCAATTTCACGTTGTTTTGAACTTCTGTATGTCCAGGTATAACAAACTCATAGGTGGTTTCCGTTGGCTGGGCCTCGACGAAAAGTGTTCTGGTCCACTATTAAAACGTTAAATCTAAGGAGGGGTTAATATTGAATTACCGATTTAAAAGATTTTTTATTTAACCCGTCTTGAAATTGTTAAGAATTTATCAGAAGCTAACAATTAATGGTTTTTAGAATAATGTTTAATTCTATATATGTTAATAGAATGGAAAAAGACGACCATATGATCTCTTTCTGCATTTTTGATTCTTGTGACTACTCTCGCGTATTACGTGCTTATTTTCTGCAAAAAACGACAATGTCTTTATATCAGGTGTATGATAAGGATCATGAGGAAGAAATTTCTTCGATCGGCGAGCTCCCACCAAGTTTCGAGATGGTTATTCATTAAGTTACACCGAGCGCCTTAGGCCTAAACATCTTGACTGGAGATTAACATGAACAATGAGATTAAATACAAGAGTAACCCTCTGAATGGAGTTAGTCTAAAAAATCTATTGGTTGAAATAGTAGATCATTACGGTTTTGAGATTCTCTTTGCTTATTTAAATATCAACTGTTTTAAGACCAATCCGAGTATCGATTCCAGCATAAAGTTTCTTAAAAAAACGGAATGGGCGCGTGAAAAAATTGAAGTATTCTATTTGTATGAATTTAAGAACTTACCTAAAGCATCTTCAGAACAGTTTCTATTGCCACCTAGAGATCGGATTGTTCCAGGGCATCAAATGCCAGGTGATCCCGCTGAACTAAGTTTGGAAGATGCTGATCGGCTCCGTGAAAAACGTGAAAAGAAATTGGCCGCACGAGGCCGGGACGTTCGACGAGACGGTAATTCTTACAGCCGAGACAATACTAACTCTACGAAGAGGGAGCGTGATGCGTCTRGCGATCCAAGGGTTGCAGCTGAACGTGATATCGATCCATGGGCGAAAATGAGAGGAAAGTCGGAGCGCTAAGTGAATGGTAGTCGTGCTTCAATAGGTGATAGAGCTGTCGGTAAAATAGATTTGTTATCATCGACTCAAATAATGAATATCATCAATTTTTCGAGTTGTCGTGGCGTTAAAAATTTCTCATAAATTTTAGGAAAAGTATGGATACTGTAATAAAGAAGGTTTCTATTAGCAATCTGGATGATTTGATTGGTCTATTTGATCAATACATGGTGTTCTATAAGAAGCCGTCTTCCCCTAAAAAATACAAAGAATACCTAACGGAAAGGATAGTAAACAAAGAAGCTATGATTTTCATTGCCTATACTGAAACCGATATTCCAGTAGGATTTGTTCTGAACTATTTCTCATTCTCTTCGGTATCGCAAGGTAGCGTCGTTGTCTTAAATGACCTCTTTGTTTCACCTGATCAGCGGAATAAGGGCATTGGTAATGCGCTTATCTCAAGTTCTGTGAGTTTAGCCAAAGAGACAGGTGCGGTGAGGGTTGGTCTTGCAACCGCAAAAGATAATCTTAGCGCTCAAGTGCTGTATGAGAAGATGGGCTTCGTCAAAGATGCCGACTATTTCTACTATAATTTTAGTACAAAGTAGATTGTAGGAATGTGTCTTGCGATAGAGCTAACACCGCTTCATCTTTTAGGCGGTTCCTGATCACTGTTTATTAAGGACACTATTTTGCCGCCGCTTAATTCTTTTCGGACATTCATGCAAGTGGCTCGTTCTCTGAGCTTTAAAGATGCTGCGGACCAACTTTTCCTTTCTCCCTCAGCGGTAAGTCGCCAAATACAGGGGTTAGAAGAAGCGCTAGGTAAGCACCTGTTTAAACGCGGAAATAGATCGATTACCCTAACCCAGGATGGAGAGATTCTGCTACAAGGTGTGGAGCAAGCATTTTCTATCTTAGAAAGTTCATTAAAGGCGCTAGAACCAAGCAGAAAGACCATGACGCTGCGCGTGGGTGCTCAGCAATATTTTTCCAATAATTGGCTATTTCCCAGGATATCGGATTTTTTAGCGGATAACCCCGAAATAGAAATTCAATTTGAGTCATCGCAAACTTATCAGTCGTTTGATGAAACGCTCATGGATATTTGTATTCGCTTCGCTCCCGCACAGGAGGACTCCTTTGTTTGCGAGTCGTTTTTCCCGCAGCAAGCTGTCTTGTTGGCAGCACCCTCTTTGGTTGAGAAATTTGATCTGCAGGATAATGCACAGAGAGCCAGCGAATGCGAATGGCTGACACTTCGGTCCCAGCCAGGTTTGATGCAGCGGTGGTTTGAAGAGAATGGAGATTTCTCAGACCATAGCTGTATTCAGTTCGATGACGCCCAAGCTGCATTAATGGCGGCTAAAGAAGGGGTGGGTGTTGTTCTGGCGGCGTGGCCGTTAGTAAATGAACTCATTACTTCTAAGCAACTTGTGCAACTGGGACCCGCAAATTCGTCCATCAGCAGCGATTATTATCTTGTATATCCGAAATCATTAGCGGACTATTTACCCCTGGTTCTTTTTAAGGAGTGGCTGAAGGAGCAAGCATTACTCTGTGCTACAAATCAATGAATGAATGCATTTAGATACTCTGGAAGGCGCCTCTAGTTCAGGTAGATGACCAATGCCGTCTAAACCATGTACACGAATGTTGTGAAAATATCGGGTGATGGAATTAAAGTTTGTTGTCCTATGCGATTTGTCAGATTTTCCGTAAATTGCAATGGAAGGCTGGGAAACTTTATTGAGTAATGGTTGCTGAGATGGCAGGCTGACTTGCAATGCCGACGCCAGACTATAACTTGCACCGTTCTCAAAATTTGCTGAACAATTGTTTTGAATTCGTCGCGTTAATTCTTCGTTTTGACAGGAATACTCGATCCATTGATGGGCGATTTGATTTTTTCGGGCTTTCACAATGGCCTGGCCGATAAAAGGTTTGGAAATTAAATTCTTTGGGTCCAATCGTTGTTTCCAGCATTGTTCTTGTTGCCAATCCGGTGTTTGTAACATAACCAGATGGCTGATATTAGAAGGGGCTCTATCTGCCATGCGAATTGCAAAATAACCTGCCGCGCAAGGAAAGCCAAGTACGTAGGGTGGGCAGTTTAGATGGGAAATAAATTCCACCAAAACGTCTACTGAATCATCAAACTTAAATGACATGGATAGCTTAGGCAGGGAAAACCCAAAACCAGGCAATTCCATTACAACAACACGATACCGTTCTCTTAGGTGGGCGATAAGTACGTCATAATCTTCTAGGTTAACGGGTGCGTCAGCGGCAAATACGAGAGTGTGAGTGCCTTTGCCTTCCATACGGTAACGTATATAACATTGATCGAGTTCAAGAATATGATATTGCTTCTTCTGTTTGTCTCTGACTCTTCTAATGACCCTCGCGGCAATTAGGCCATTCGGTATGGTATCTAGGTATGCACCAAACATAGCCGTTCTCCTCTTTGGTAACTTGAGAATGAGTATTTAGGATTTTTAGGCGCCTGACAAACGCAATTTCTGCAACAACAGTTGATCTGTGCGCAACTGATGCTAGTTTACAAGTCATTGCTATGTGTCACCCTTTTTAAGGTTTATTAAGCTTTCGTTAAACTTCGATGTTTAGTTTTCTGCGAGATTTATACAGTGTACATAGGCTATATTGGTGACTTAACTGTTTGTTTTCTGTACTATTTGATAACCA
>NVVG01000105.1 GCA_002402125.1 Moraxellaceae bacterium | reverse complement strand
CCATAGGTTTTAAAAATCTGAACTTTTGGTTTGTTGGCAGCAGCTCCACAAGTTTGTCCATGCGAGTTTTAATTTGAGCAAGCAGCACTAATTTAACATCTTTCTCCAGGTATGACTCCGGCGCCAGATCCAGTATTTTTTGCAGTCTATGCACCCGTTCACTTAGATTGGCAACAAGCAGGGCCTTTTTGGAACGTTCCTTTTCTTTGTTTTGGCCATACCACATCAGGCCTACCAAGACTCCGCTAGCTAGAACCCCTAAAATAACCATGATCTCTGTGGACATTAAACATCCCTCAATTGACCGTTCAGGTCGAAAGCAATATTGAGTTGAGCGTTATCGCGCAAAATACTCACCTATGAGCATAAGTGTAGACACAATTATTGGTTGTTGGGTGGTTATTTGCTGTAACTACCTGATGTAGAGGGAGAAGTACCAAGAGCTTTATGTTTTTAATTTGGCGGGTCTTCATATCACCTTGTTATGTAAGAAGAAAATGAGTTTTGTTAGAATCAGAGGTTGACACAAGTGATGCCCCCTCATACAATGCGCGCTCCTAAGTTAGATGATGTCCTTAGGGGCATACGGGAATAGCGTCCCCATCGTCTAGTGGCCTAGGACACTGCCCTTTCACGGCAGTAACGGGGGTTCGAGTCCCCCTGGGGACGCCACTTTTACATTCCTATAGCCACATCTACTCAAATCTACTTTAGCCCTGACTTATCGCACGGATTGTGTGGTTAGGCATCTCATGTTCTTATCTCGCAATACCTCAAGCTTCTCATTGTCGATCAAACATTGCACGGTGTCATTCTATATAGGGATTGTTACCTCGTTATCATTCATTGGTGATGTGTACGCTAAAACAGATATTTCTGTTACCTCTAACTATTACGAATTTGCAGCGAAAGATAAGGCGAGTATTTGGGCGGGGATAATCTCGCGTTCGCCTAAAATATCCTTAGATGATCATGCGCAGCACACCCTTATTGTCGGATTGACTGAGTGGAGCCTGCGTTATAAATATACATTCAAGGCGGCGTTGTATCGGTGTGAGATAAAAAATTTCAACATTAGTGCTGATATAGCGGTTCATCTGCCCCATTGGGAAGACAAATGGAAAGCGAGCTCTGTACTCCAAGAATCCTGGGATAACTATGTTCGGATGGTATCCGATCATGAAGATATTCATAAGACTTATGCCATTCGTACGGCCGATAGAATTGATAGAGATATATTGGCGATTGGGCAACGTAAAAGGTGTGAGGAATTGGAGAGCGAGGTAGAGGAGATATTTAAACGCCATATGATACAAAACCGTTTGGATAATGCGTGGTTCGATGCAAAAGAAAAAATTTATCAAAAGAATGCCATTTGGTTTTAAAGGCATCTTCCAATTGATTGTTTATTAACCTAAAAATGCCAATTCTTGGCTAATACCGGCGCAGCTTTCAGCAGATCAATTTAGCAATAAAAAAAAGTTTTAACCGTTGATTTTTATATAGGCCGCGTCATTTCTGGTGTGGCCATTTGGTATATGAAATGTATTCAGTTATACGGTGTATATTAGGTGAAAAATCCCATTTTTATTTTTGACATTTTTTTATCTTGAACCACAATATATAGGTATTGAGCAGGGGGATTGAACCATATGTAGGGTGTGTGGTTTAGTAGGGTTGCTTTGTAGGGTTGCTTTTTTGACGGTTATTTCGTCCCGTTAATGCCAGTAAATCTGCATGTTGTCCATCCTTTTATAAGCTCTATTCCCTATAAAAATAGTCAAGGAATTGAAACTACCAAATGACCACCAAAACTGCACAACTCACCATGGAAACTGAACAGGAAGAAATTCCATTACAATCCACGTCTTATGATATCTGGGAGCAAAAATATTGCTTGCGTAAAGGCGATGGGTCAGCCGTAGATAGCGATATAGAAGCTACCTTTACGCGTGTAGCAAAAGCGCTCTCGGAGGCTGAGGCTACTCCCAAAAAGAGAAAGGAATGGGAAGAGAAGTTTGCCTGGGCGTTAAGGCATGGTGCTATACCCGCCGGACGTATATTGTCTAATGCAGGAGCGTCGGCCTATAAGCCGGACACTTCAACTATCAACTGTACCGTGTCGGGTACTGTCAAAGATAGTATGTCGGGTATTCTTGAGAAGAACTATGAAGCAGGGCTTACACTTAAGGCTGGCTGTGGTATTGGTTACGAATTTTCTTCTTTACGTCCAAAAGGCGCACATGTTTCGGGTGCCGGGGCCAAGACATCGGGTCCTTTATCCTTTATGGATATCTTTGATAAAACGTGCTTTACCGTTTCATCCGCCGGTGGTCGTCGGGGTGCACAGATGGCGACCTTTGATATTCAACATCCTGATGTATTGGATTTTATTAAAGCAAAGCGTGAAGACGGCATATTGCGTCAGTTCAACCTTTCCTTGTTGATTAGTGAAGAATTTATCCAGGCAGTATTACACGATGCGCCATGGCAGCTGGTTTTCCCTATCAAGAAAGACAGTGAAGAACAAAACTTGGTCGATCTACAGGATCCCAAGCAAGTACTTTGGAGAGAGTGGCCTAGCGAAGATGGCTATATTCAGAATCTAGAAGGCAACGTCGCCTGTAAAATATATAAAGAAGTGCCAGCACGGCGTATTTGGGACACGATAATGTCCTCTACCTATGACTTTGCCGAGCCGGGCTTTATCTTGATAGATAAAGTCAATGAAATGAATAACAACTGGTACTGTGAATCAATCCGTGCCACCAACCCCTGTGGTGAGCAGCCTTTGCCGCCTTATGGTAGTTGTTTATTGGGTTCTGTTAATCTCACTAAATTTGTAGAAAACGCTTTTACACCGGATGCACGATTTAATTGGGGGCTATACAACGAAGTCGTTGATGTATTTACGCGTATGCTGGATAACGTAGTGGAAGACAATGGTTTGCCATTGCCGCAACAGCGTGAAGAGATCACAAGAAAGCGTCGCCATGGTATGGGTTTTCTCGGTTTAGGCTCCGCATTAGCCATGCTACGTATGAGTTATGGTAGTGAAGAGTCGGTAGAATTCACCGAACGTGTTGCTAAAGAATTAGCAATTACCGGTTGGAAAGCCGGGCTTGAGCTTGCTAAAGAAAAAGGCGCTGCGCCCATTATGCTGGAAGAGTTTGTGGTTACTCGCTCCATGATAGCGAAGCGACCAGAAATGGCAGAAGACGGTATAAAGGAAGGCGACAAGGTCTCAGGTCGAGTGTTACACAAATACAGCCGCTACATGCAGCGTATCGCACAAGAAGCTCCGGAGTTGGTCGCGCAGATTGCCGAGCACGGTGCACGCTTTACTCACCATTCATCAATCGCCCCAACGGGCACAATCTCGCTATCTATGGCAAACAATGCCAGTAACGGCATTGAGCCTAGTTTTGCCCATCACTATTTTCGTAATGTGATTCGTGAAGGCAAGAAGTCGAAAGAGAAAGTTGATGTTTACTCCTATGAGTTGTTGGCTTATCGAGCATTGGTAAATGAACAAGCCATGCCTTTTGGTCAAGATCAGAATACGGCGTTACCAGAGTATTTCACCACAACAGATGATGTTACTCCTGAGCAACATGTTGATGTTCAAGCGGCTGCGCAAAAATGGGTGGATTCGTCTATTTCTAAGACTATCAATGTCGCGTCAGATATTGATTACGAGGCGTTTAAAGATATTTATCTTTATGCCTACCGTAAAGGTCTTAAAGGCTGTACAACCTTCAGGTTCAACCCGGAAGTATTCCTAGGGGTGTTGGTGAGAGAGTCTGATATTACCAATACAACGTATAAATTCACGCTAGACGATGGCACTGTTGTCGAAGCTAAGGGTGATGAAGAAATTATGTATGATGGGGAAATGCATACTGCAGCTAACCTATATGATGCATTAAAAGAAGGTTACTACGGGAAACTGTAGGCTGCGAAAACAAAGGATTTTTTATTATGACTAAAGAAATAAAACGAAAAATTGTAGGTTACGAAGTTGTGAAACCTGGTGATACCTCTGCGGCAACTGAAGTGAGGTTAGCTAAAGAGGCGGCAACTAAAGTGGATAATGTCGTGCACATGCACGAAAAAGTGGAGCGCCCAGAGCGTTTGATCGGTTCCACTTATAAAGTAAAAACCCCGCTATCGGAACATGCGCTCTATATCACCATCAATGATATTGTATTGAATGAGGGTACAGAGCATGAATTGCGACGTCCATTCGAGGTGTTTATAAACTCCAAGAACATGGAGCACTTTCAATGGGTGTTGGCATTAACCCGTATTATCTCAGCGGTATTTCGCAAGGGAGGCGATTCAACCTTCTTAGTGGAAGAGCTTAAATCAGTATTTGATCCTAAAGGTGGTTATTTCAAGAAAGGTGGTAAGTTTATGCCTTCTTTGGTAGCGGAAATTGGCTGCGCCATTGAAGACCACATGAAATATATTGGCATGATAACAAGTGAAGAGGATCATCACCAAAAGGCCTTCATCGAAGCCAAAAAGAAAGAGCTTGCGGGAAAGTCACAAGCAACTAAGGTTGACGAGGTGGATAGCTCATACCCTGAAAGTGCCAGCTTATGTATGAAGTGTACTACTAAGGCATTGGTGTTTACTGATGGTTGTATGACCTGCCTTAGTTGCGGTGATTCTAAATGTGGATAATGGCTTAATGTATTAGATCATTCCACATATAAAAAAACCGGCTTTAGCCGGTTTTTTTATATGTGCTAATTTTTGCTAGGTGCTGAAGTTGTTGTTCTCACTTTTTAGTTATGAGCTAAGACGTATTTAATTGTATGTTTGTCTGTAGTGATTTATTAAAGTGGAAAATGGCGTTTATTTGAGCGCTGCCTATACTACACATTATACCTAATGTTATTTGGAGAGAGAGATGAGAAAACTATCTATTAGAACTTTAGTTAGAATTAGTGTGTTAGTGGTTTTCTGTATGGGGTGGGGGGCGGCCTCGGCGGAAGAAGTACCTCAAGCAGCAAAAGATCTAATACCTACCTTGAAAACCTGGGGTATGGATGCTGCGCTGATATCTGCGGTAAAAGAGCAAAATGCTAGCGGTTTAACCTTGGATCAAATTAAGGCGTCGGATAAAACGTGGCGTGCTGAGGAACGTTTGTCACCTTTTATGAAAGGCATGATGGAAAGTGCCGCGGCTAAAGCTCTGTTGGCCCTGGAAGGTACCAAACCCTTTTATTTCGAATTGTTCCTAATGGATAACCAGGGCGCTAATGTTGCGATGACGAATAAAACCTCTGACTATTGGCAGGGCGATGAAGCAAAATTCACTGAGTCCTTTAAAGGTGGAGTGGGTGCTGTTCATGTAGGTAAGGTGAAATTTGATGATAGCGCGCAAGCTTACCTGGTGCAGATTTCAGTGCCCGTGATGGATGGAGGAAAAGCAATCGGGGCAATCACTATCGGTGTAAATCTTGATGATCTTGAAGGCAAATGATAGATCTATATAAGAGGAGAGTGTATGCGCTGGTTTAATGACTTACCATTTCGATTCAAATTGTCATTGCCTTTGGGGGTGATGGTTTTGATCTTGTTGTTGTTAGCGGGTGTTTCAATAAATCAGTCTATGCGGTTGGCCGATTCCAATCGATTGTTGACGGGGACATTGCTACCTCAAATCGAGACATTGGTATCTACAAATAGAGACCTTTATCGTGCCTTGTCTGCGGAGCGAAGCCTTCTCTTTTTGAACGTTAGGGATGAAAAATTTGAAGCAGCAAAAATGGTACATCGTGCAAGTGTCGAGCAATCAGAAGAGCGACTACGAGAGGTATTGGCTCTGGTTTCAGACGAGTCGCAAAAAGGTAATCTCGAATCTATATTAGAAGCGCATAAAAACTGGGTTTCTTTGACTGACGAGGTCGTTAGTAACCGAGCAGAGAATACTAGGCAGGGACGAAGTATTGCCATTAAATTGAGCTTTGGTGAGGCTAGTCAAACATTTGGTGAGCTTATTGAACAAGTGGAAGTTTTTGTCGAAAGGGCTTCAGCTGCGGTTAAACAAAGTGGGTTGGAGGCGGACAGTCTTGTTCTAGAAGTTCAATACAAAATAGTGGGTGTAGCTATTCTTGGTGTTATTGTTTGTGCTTTTGTTGTTCTGGGATTTCCAGGAATGGTAACTCGGCCAATTAATGAAATGATTAACTACACAAATGAAATTTCTCGTGGTCAAGGAGATTTGTCTCGGCAATTGAATGTTAAATCAAAAGATGAGCTTGGCATGTTATCCGATGGGTTTAATAAGTTCATGGTGAATTTACGAGTAATAATTTCTGAGGTTAAGTCGGTTACAAAGCTTACTCATGGAAAAATGGAGGAGGCAAAAAGACTGGGTGATCAAAGTAATCATGCCATTGAACAACAAAAAATACAGGTCGAATTGGTAGCTCACTCCATGCTGGAAATGAGTGAATCGATACATGAGGTAGCAGAAAGTGCAGAGGAAACTCGACTATCTGCAGAAAAAGCGCATGCTATAGCCGTTAGTGGCCAAAAGGTGGTTGACCAAACAGTTAGTATTGTTGGTGAGTTAGCGGAAGAGGTAGTTAATGCTTCAGAGGTGATAACACAGCTTCAAGATGCGATAGGTAACATCGGTTCAGTGTTAAGTGTAATACGTGGTATCGCTGATCAGACTAACCTTCTTGCATTGAATGCTGCTATTGAAGCCGCTCGCGCTGGTGAACAAGGTCGTGGTTTTGCAGTGGTTGCCGATGAAGTTCGCGCTCTTGCATCAAGAACTCAAGAATCGACTGGTGAAATACAAAATATGATCGAGGCGTTAGAAAGTAGAGCCGCTAAAGCGACGGAAGTAATGGCTAGTGGTAGAGAGAAGGCTGATGCTAGTGTAGATAAATCCAGTAAAATGAATGTTGTGTTGACAGATATTTCTGAGGCAGTTGATAAAATTCATATGATGACAGCGCAGATCGCCAGTGCTACAACAGAGCAGAGCAGTGTGAGTGATGAGGTTAGCCGTGCAATTGTAGTCGTATCAGATTTGGCAAATGAAACAGCAGAAGCATCAAGTAAGGGAGGGGAATCTTTGGCAGGCATGGTTTTGGGTGTTGACGGTTTAGCAGCGTTAGTCCAGAAATTTAAAACCTAGTCACTCTAGCCAGAAGTTCTTGTACTACATAGTCCACTTGTGGCACTCTCGTTCTTTTTCCAATAGTTCCCCTAAGCCATCTTGTCCTATTATTAGGGGTTGAGAATAGATAAGTGCCTAATTCATGATGTCACAATGTAGTGATCGCCGTTGTCCTTTATGCCACGGGTCGGACGTAGTGGATTTTTATGAAGATAAACGGCGTAGCTATTTGCGCTGTTCTCACTGTTTGTTGGTTTTTGTCCCAAGTCAGTATTGGCTTACCGCCATGGATGAAAAGGCAGTTTATGACTTGCACAATAACGACGTCAACGATCCGGGTTATCGAAAATTCCTCTCTAGATTGAGTGTGCCACTGATAGAACGGTTAGGTGGTCAGCAACAAGGCCTGGATTTTGGTTGCGGCCCAGGCCCAACGCTTTCTGTGATGTTGCAGGAACAGGGGCATCAGGTGGAGCTATATGATCCTTTTTATTACAACAATCCATCGGTATTGAATAAACAGTATGACTTTGTCTGCTCTACTGAAGTGTTAGAGCATATGCATGAACCTAAGCAAGGTATCGCAACATTGTTTTCGATGTTAAGACCTGGCAGCTGGTTGGGTTTGATGACTAAGTTAGTGCTAGATGAGCAGGCTTTTAGTCGGTGGCATTACATTCTTGATCAGACGCATGTAAGTTTCTATTGCCAGCRAACCTTTGAATATGTAGCTGAGCTTTATGATGCTGAGCTCAATTTTATTGCAAACGACGTGATTTTATTACGGAGAAAAGCTTAATTTTGAATATTCTGCTGTTGTTTCTCAAATATAATCTGGCAGCAAAGCTCCCACATCAACGCTTTTTGTTCTTCACTATAATAGATTCGAGTTCTTTGTTTCATAATCAACACTCCTTATTAACTAATAATAAAGTGTTGCGTTGACCAGTTGAACCCACACCTAAAGCTGTCATTCGAGTCTGTGGTTTTATTTCATTGAATTTATCGGAAGCGGACATAGCTGGGGTACTAGGGATATTCCGTCTTAGAAAGACAAGGCCTTCTGTACTTCCCGCCATCCGTGACTTGGGTATCCCTACAGAAGCGGGACTAGATTCCCACAAGATACTGCAACCATCTGATATATATGTTTTTACTCCAGTCTTTTTCTTCAAAGGATACTGCCAGAATTTAATTTTAAGCTTCCAAAAATCAAGAGCTTATAGGTGCCAATGGGGATCTGGCCCCGCGTTTGTCGCCATACTCTTGAATCAGCGAAACTTATGACTGACTCTTACGCTCACTGTATCTATCAACCAAAAACTCCTTATGATCGCGTGTTAGAAAAGTAAAACGCAGCAACTCTTCCATGACATCAACAATACGATCACGATAGGGCGAATCTTTCATCGTCCCATCTTCATGGAATTCCTGATAGGCTTTTGCCACTGAGGATTGATTAGGTATCGTCAGCATACGCATCCAGCGTCCCAGTACACGCATATTGTTGATCGCATTAAAACTCTGTGACCCACCTGTGACCTGCATAATAGCTAGCGCTTTACCTTGGGTTGGACGCACTGCACCGATAGATAATGGAATCCAGTCAATCTGGGTTTTTAGCAGTCCCGACATATTGCCGTGAATTTCAGGTGACGACCAAACTTGCGCTTCTGACCATTGGACTAATTCACGCAACTCTTGCACCTTAGGGTGATCTGCGGATGAATTGCCGTCGAATAATGGCAATCCCTCGGGATCAAAGAAACGTACCTCGGCTCCCATATGCTGCAAAATGCGCCCGGCTTCTTCCGCGGCTAAACGGCTAAAGGAACGTTCACGTAAGGAGCCATAAATCATCAGAACGCGTGGTTTATGAGCGCTTGTCTGCACCTGAGTAGGGGTGATATTAAATTGTTCTTGCGATAAATAAGTCATGTAACTCTCCGGCAATCCTGATGGTTTATGTATAGGACGCGGGAGATGGGAAAAAGACGATACAAAGGGAAGTTTTTTCATCGTTGCTTTAGAACAACAGAAACATACTGATTTACAGGCTTTGAACAGCACTGCCAATCAATAAATAGGCAAGCATCTCTATACCTATGCTTTAACCAAAAATGTACCGTTATTTCAATCGACTAACGTCCCTTAATATTTTTTATCAAAAAGATTAATATTTCTTCGTCCTTTTTCAGCTGGCCTCGTCTTAATAGGCAAACAAACTTAAAGAGGACAGACCATGCAAAATAAAGAAACCGTTGTAATCATTGGCGCAGGCCCGGTTGGTATCGCAGCTGCTGCACAGCTGATTGAAAGAGGGCTGAAACCCATCGTATTGGAAAAAGGCCAAACTGTTGGTACTGCAATGCTTGAATGGGGGCATGTGCGTGTATTTACGCCGTGGAAATTCCTCGTCGATACTGCGGTTGAAAAGCTTTTGCTCAAAACCAGCTGGTCTTATCCCGATAAAGAACATATGCCAACTGGTCGAGAAATTGTTGAACAATATTTAATGCCGGCAGCAACACAAACGGCACTGGCGTCGACCATCATTTATGGCACTGAAGTGATAGCCGTGGCGAAAACGCACTTAAGTAAATCATCCACGGCCGGTAGGGATGATGCAGCTTACACGGTGCACTTCAAGACCAATGATGGTCATTACAATAGTATCGAAGCCGCTGCCGTTATTGATGCCTCTGGCACTTGGCATAGCCCTAACCCTATAGGCCTAGATGGCTTACCTGTGCCAGGAGAGCGAGAAAATAAAGCGTTTATCCAGTACGGTATTCCCGATGTGCGCAACAAACAAAAAGACGACTATGCTGGCAAGCGTACGCTGGTCTTAGGTGGTGGTCATTCCGCGATTAATGTGGTGCTGGATTTGTTAAAGCTGCAACAGGACTCAGCTGATACTCAAATCCATTGGGGACTAAGAAGCATTAATATTGAAAAGCTGTTAGGTGGAGGCATCAACGATCAGTTGCCTGCTCGTGGTGAGCTAGGACAGGCAGCCAAACGAGCGATCGACAGTGGTGCCTTGTCATTATTAACGCCACTGAAGGTACACAGTATTACACGTGCACCCTCGGGTTTATCTGTACAGATTTCTGTAGATGATGATGTCGCTTCTGATATTGAGAGCATCGAAGTGGATCGCATTATCGTTTGTGCAGGTTTTCGCCCCGATCTGGATATTCTGCGCGAGTTACGCCTGGATATCGATGAAATTGTTGAAGCACCAACAGCATTGGCACCTTTGATAGATCCTAATCTGCATTCCTGCTGTTCGGTGAAACCCCATGGTGTTGAAGAGCTAACCCACCACGACAAGAACTTCTTCATTGTGGGCATGAAGGCCTATGGCAGGGCACCCACTTTCTTGATGCTCACCGGCTATGAACAAGTGCGCTCAATTGCTGCAGAGCTAGCCGGTGATCATGAGGCGGCCAGACGCGTGGAGCTGGTCTTACCACAAACCGGTGTTTGTAGTACCAAGGGAAAGAGCCCTGCCAGCAGCGCTTGTTGTGAGCCAGCCTCACCAGAGCCTGCCTCTTGTTGTGGCACATCAACCACAACAGCATCGACAGAGCCCCCTCTAAAGGCAACAAGCTCTTGCTGTGACCCTACGCACAGCGCAGTGCCTGCACCGAAAAAAACCACCTCCTGCTGTGGTTAAGTACAAAGGTAATGACGATGTTTTTTGCTGATAGCTCTAAAAAAGGTCAACGCCAGCGATATGGTGCTGGCCGCCTCTCCATCACTGCACTGGGCTTGGCCCAGGTTTGTTCCTGGGGCACGCTGTATTACAGTTTCCCGCAGCTGGCAGAAGCCATGATGACAGAGTTCGGCTGGCATAAATCTGAAGTCTATGGAGCCTTAACCGTAAGCTTGTTGTTTTCAGCCATCGCCGCTCTGCCTATAGGCAGAGCTATCGATGCCGGCTATGGACGACAGGTTATGACGCTTGGTTCGTTTCTCGCGGGCAGTATATTTATTGCCGGCTCCAGGCTGGAGACTTTATGGAGCTTTTATCTGGTATTTGCCGGCATTGGCTTATTACATGCTGCAACCCTGTATGAGGCAGCCTTCTCGGTGATTGCCCATCGCTTTGATGCTGGCCAGGCTAAAAAACATATTACTACTCTGACGCTATGGGGAGGGTTTGCCAGTACGGTTTTCATTCCGCTTATAGAGTGGAGCCTGCAACAAGGTGGCTGGCGAAATACAATGCTCATATTAGGATTGCTCAACATCTTTGTCTGTGCCGTCATTTATTCACGTTTGCCTGAGGCAGGCTCCGAATATGTGGATACACAGGAGACCGCCAAACATAAAAAGACAAAAACATCCTCGACTGTAAACGTACGTTGGGCATTGCAGCAACCGATTTTCTGGGCCTTATTACTATGCTTTTCTATCTTTGGCGCAGCGGGCACGACGTTTAAATTCCATCTATATCCACTATTGATGGAAAAAGGACTGACAGCTACCGAGGTGGTTGGCATTATCGCAGTCCTTGGGCCGTCACAGGTTTTAGGCCGTTTCTTGCTGGCATTATTTCCCGAGAAAATTTCGATTGTTAACTTAGGAATCGTTACAGCAGCAACCCTGCCTATCGTTTTTGCCGCCTTTGCCTACCTCCCCGCCGTGACCTGGATGCTGATTCCGTTCGCCATTGCCTTCGGGGCTGCTACAGGTACGATGACCATTGTCAAAGGTATTGCGATACCCGAACTGTTAACGCAACAAGCCTATGGCGCAATCAATGCGGCTATGAACATACCTGTGAAACTAATCAAAGCTTTTGCCCCCGCGATTGCAGCAGTACTTTGGACTATAGGTAACAACTACACTGGCGTTTTAATCGTCTTGATGGGCTTAGGGCTTGCCGCTGCCATCAGCTTTGCCCTGGCAAGCAAAGTACCTTCCTATAGCCACTGCGACGTGCCCGAAACAGCGGCACCATAAACCTTATGTCTCTGTTGCCGGCTACTGACGATAGCAGAGGTTTAAGGGCAGCCACCACAGCCCTTGCCTTGCGATTTTTGTTGATAATCGATGATATTTCCCTGTTTATCCAAGCTTAAATGACAGCAGTCTTCAAATAAATCCCGCAACTGCTTTCGACCTTTCTGTACCCGTGATTTAAGTGTGGAATAACTTATGTCGTTAGCCTTGGCGTAGTCTTTCTGTTTGACATTATTGAGATCGATATCGATCAGCAAGCTGGCAGTGTCTTCGGGCAAGGCGTTGATAAACGGGGTAATACATTGGGATAAATCTTGTTTGATATCTGCAGCATCTTCTTCATACCACAGATCCTCGACCTGCAACTCTTGTCCTTTTGCCTTCTTACGGTAGTAATCGATGATGACATGATTCGCTATCTGAAAAACCCATGATTTTAAACTGCTGGCTGATTGCAAGCTGTTCAGATTATTATGACTTTTAATCAAAATTTCCTGTAGCAAGTCCTCGACATCGGCCGTGTTGGAAACACGGGATTGCAGAAAGCGTGTTAAAGCAGTGCGGTATTCTTGCCAGATGGTTTCTATAGTCATAGTTCTGTTGGATTATTTAACCTGGTTGAAGATATTATAGTTTATACAAGACAGCACAGCCACCTTAAAGGGGTTCCGGGGACATCCCGCCTAGTGTCACACGCCCCTCTACAACCCATGGCATACGGTGCCTCTAGCGACGCATTGGGTTTCGGTGTGTGACGGCCTTTGAAGCTGTTCATGCATTGCTCAATTTGATTGGTTTCATCGATAAACACTCTGCAGGGGTGTGTCGCAAATAGAGTGATTCGCGCAAAAAGCAGTAAATCGGTTTTTTCCTTACGCAGCTAAAGCGTAGAATTGTTCTGCTGGCGACAAAGTGCCTACCATATTCTTTTTCATTTGACCTTTCTTGAGCATCGCGACAAGTTCAATACCGGCCAGTGTACTTTGCGCTGAATGAAAGTTATTGAAGCCTAACATAGGCCGAGTAATCCGTTTTATTCGCCGATGATCTTGTTCAATAATATTGTTGAGATACTTGCACTGACGGATTTTTACACGTCTATTATTGTCACTATTAAACTGTTTTATGCCTGCTTTGTTGGCACCACTTTTATCGATGTTGATTAAACCTGGCTTGCCATTTCTACCGATGGCTTTATTGAAGAAACGTAGAGCTGCCTTGGTGTCGCGCTTAGCGGTGAGAAGGAAATCGATAGTATTCCCCTCTTTATCGACTGCCCGATAATAGTAGCGCCACTGACCCCTTACTTTTATATAGGTTTCGTCCATGCTCCATCGATCACCTGGTCGTTTCTTCTTTTTTTGGAAGGCCTTTTCCAACATAGGCGCGTAGTGAACAACCCATCGATTCAGTGTACTATGGTCAATCTTGAGACCACGCTCTGACATCATTTCTTCAATGTTACGATAGCTTAGCGCATAAGAGCAGTACCAGCGAACGCATTGAAGGATGATGTATTTCGGTATGTGGCGGCCTTTGAAGGTGATCATTAGTTGCTCAGTTTGATAAGATTTTGAGATATGATTCTACCATGCGATGAGATGACTTCACTGGATGCGACACAACCGGAAAGGGCGCAGAACCCCTTAACGCAAATGCGATATCAATACCGGTCGAGGCAATTTTGTCTCAACCTAGCTTTGAGGCTTCGTTTCATTTAGGGGGTGCATGCCCTACTAGTTGCCAAGAATTTGCACGTGATGGCATGATTGGGTATGGAGACCCGTATGTAGATTCACAACCAGGCTGGTTTGCCAACAAAAATGGCCATCGCACCTGGCCTGTTAGGTTGATCGCCGACATGGGTATACCCATGCCGCGTATTTTGTCATCTTGAAGTTTGAGTTGTAGACATTGCAGCTTAATTATTACAGAGATCACCACCAGCATAGCTTGATCAGGTTTCTAATCAGGTTTATTTAGCGTCCAACGACTCGGTGTTAGGTCGGCTAGGCGTTTTAGCTCCATATCTGAATTTAGACTTAATTATGGTTTGTATGTTTTTGAAATAGGATACACCAGAAAGGTCAAAAACAAATACGACTAAATCACCGCCATATTTTTCAAACCATGAAGCGAATATTTTCCGAGTCTCCAGCTGCAGCTGATCAGGCTGGTGCTGTTCTAACTTTTGACAGTCCTCGTTAATCGCTTTGAAGGATTTGTATTGATTGCCTCTTGATGAACACAACCACCAGTGTATGTTATTTGTGAGAGAGAACTTGTAGGCGGTGTCTATTAAACCCATTAAGGCGATTCTACCGACACCGCGATGAGTTGTCTCCACCGCTAGCCCTCCGAGTTCCTTTGCATTGTTATTGCAAATCGAGTCAGGAAGCTCAACATTAAATAAAGACAGCGCAGAACATTTTGAAAGTTCTACTAACCTGATTGTACCTACCAACTCACCTTTATAGTGACATATAAATATTGTTGTAAACTTATCTTGCTGCTCATGCAGGTTCGCTAAATCATCCGAATATTTTTCATCCGAAAATATTCGATTTCGCAGTTCGTTGGCGCGGCTAACATCTTCTTTATCTACGGCAATTTTAAACTCATACCCCTTCAATTGGGTATATGCTCTGAACCCCGCGCTTCCAATTTTATTCTTAAATGGTACTTCCACGTTACTTAAACTCCATCAAAAACACTTAGAGAGATACCCGAAATTTGACACCGACTAAGTGACTGTTTTTTATCGCTAACGTGAGTTAAAAACCAGCAATATGGTCACTACTCCTAAAGCGCTGGCTATAGTAGCACATTGGCATACTTTTTAACCAGAGGCTAATGAGGTAGCGATTACATCATGAACAGATTAGGGGCATTTTTCGCGACAGAACCCAAACATTGCATCATGGGGTTGTAGGGATTTCCCCTCGAAAAAAGACAATTGGCTTCTAAGTGGTTGATTTTTGGTTGTCGTAGATGCCAAATGTTGGCTTTCCCCTAAAATGTAATGCCCTTCTGTAGGCTACGGTTGACGGGCTCTACAGAGGATTATGTCTTTTGCGAGGGA
>NVVG01000104.1 GCA_002402125.1 Moraxellaceae bacterium | reverse complement strand
TTGGTATTAGTTTAGGTATCGGCTCACTAGCAGATAAAACCATCGACCCACAATCAATCCAAATGATCATTCAGGACTTAACCAAACATTTCTCCACCGCATTTATGACAACGGTGGTGGGGCTGCCTACCGCAAATATACTACGCGCAGCCATTGCGCTACGTCATGTGCGTTTGCAGTCTGTCAACAATTCAGCGAGCTAACGAGGGTTTAACATCATGAAAGCACTATTTATCATCGCCGTAATAAGCTCTATAGGATATTTAGCCTATCAAGAGTTTCCGCTAGGAAATTATCTAGTCGACCAATCCAAGCAGATTTCAGCAGAAGTAATGTCTCACGACCAGGTTGAGAGATTAAAGCAAGCGCTTAAACTTACACAAGCAGAGGCAGAATCACTACGGCAACTACTTGCACAAAAAGAGCCGGTTACACCCGCGGAAAATGGGGCGATTCAAGATAAGCCTCCAGCACAAAACGATATGAGTGAAGTTGCTCCAGCATCTAGAAAAGAGCTGTCTAAAAAAGAGCAACGCCGTCAATCACTGATTGAGTTGGCCGAACGAATGGAGCTGCATTCCCTTGGGTTGGTGAGTAATGTGGAATAAGAACGGTCACGGTTGGTCTATTGCCTTAGGCGTATGGCTGCTTCTGGTTGTTGGCTATGTCAGCAACAATGAAAACAACAATATCCTCCAACCCGGCAAGGTGCTGGAAGCCCAACCTAAACCCCAGCCCCTACCGAAGTTTACGGTAGTGACTCAGCAGCTCGTTGTCTTTCCGCCACCACCGCCCTTGCCTGATATGAAGTCGCCCGGTTTAATTAAAGCGGACTCAAACCAGCGTGCTGCAGGTAAAACCAGTGAACTACAGGAGACTATTAAATCCGGACGTTTATGGCTCGCAAAACTGGAGCAAGGAGAAGGCCCCAGTATTAGTATTTCCTGGCCCAAAGACCCCAATGATTATCAAAGGCTGCAAAAACGTTTGTATGACTGTGGCGTGCGATTAGGAAAATGGCACCATGGTCGATTACGCGCGATTGAACCTGGCTATGATACTGTGAGTGGTTTTGTTCGCGTGTTAATGGGTGATATGAGCGCAAATGAGATTGCTAGATTAGATGCTTTGAAGGGTATGGGGCAGCCAGTACGTCTTTTTCCTAGGCATCTTGATATCACTCTGCTGACAGGCCTTTCCGCGGTTTCTCCCAAGAGTTTTTATCATGCTAAGGAAGTCACTGCGCAATATGAAATTCACGGCGGTGCAGTGAAAGTTGGAGGCATTGTTGTTGATGGAAAACCTATCTTGAGAAATATCAATTTGCTCCCTAGTAATAGAGATTGTTCTTAATTAACAATATTCAATGTAATGAAATATAGCTCCCTAATTAATAGTTACTCGTAATGCGTCCACAACCGCAAAACTTTTATAGCATGTTCCTTCTTTAAGACCTGGTAAACAAGTCGGTGTTGAATGTTAATTCTTGTTGAATATGCGCCACCTAAATCTCCTACTAATTTCTCATAGGGAGGAGGATTCTGATACGGGTTACTTTGAACGATTTCAATAAGTTCTTTTGCTTTCCCCTTTAGATCCGCAGAGGCGAGTTTTTTAGCATCTTTCTTTGCCTGTTTGGTGTAATAAATTGTCCACATTAGCAATCGATGTCCTTGTCACATTCATCAAGTTCGGTTTCCAACCCTTCCCGAATGGATTCTCGCATCCCGGGAACAGACAACAAGAACAATGTTTCATTAATTGAGTTCCAATCATCTTCCGAAAGAAGCACTGCATTCGCCCTTTTCCCGGTAATAATAATGGGCTGGTGCGTTTGGTGTGTTTCATCTATTAACTTATAGAGTTTTGAACGGGCTTCAGTAGCATTGAGAGTCGTCATGTTATACCTCCAGAAATAAAAGCGTACGCTTTTACGTGCGTCACGTCAAGTGCAATACCCGAGCTTACGTTACCTATGGAACACCTAAGCTCGGGTATTGAGTGAAAACCTAAGTTGAACTCAATTCACTTCTCAATTTTCCGTAGTTTTGAGAACGCTAGCGACATTCTTCTCAAAAAGCCGCATATTTGAGAAGTTAAAAGGAGACCGTCTTAAATATTTGGAATATAGCCCATGTGGCCGGTACCGAGCTAAAACCGTTGCCATCTGAAGCTACGCTTTCTCTGCAAAGGAAGGCGGTACAACGTATGGGGTATGCCGCGCTAATTGCAGATTTATTGATAGTCCCTTTCTTGAGTCTTGTAATGGACAAATTCATTATTGTCTTCTGTCATGAGCTGCACTAATTTGGGATGTACAAATAGTTTTTCTTTCCCCATTTGAATTTCTTTTAGTACACCAATATCACATAGTTGTTTTAAATAAACCGATGCGGTTTGTCGTTTAGCGATATTCCGTTCTACTAGGTTGGCAATACGGCAATAAGGTTGCTCAAAAATAACTTGAGCCAGTTCATGGGTATAAACCTTGGGTAAGCATACCCTGATGTATTCACAGGTATGTTCGGTGAGCGACCTAACGGCTGCAATTTTACATGTAGTCCAAATAGAGGTTTGTTCTACCGCTTTCAACATGAAAACAATCCAACTTTTCCAATCTTCGGCGCTGGTTACTCGCGTTAGTAGTCGATAATAATCCGCTTTGTTTTTTACGATGTAATGGCTTAAATAAAGAATAGGTAATGACAATAATTGCTGTTCAATCAAGTACAGTATGTTAAAGATTCTTCCGGTTCGACCGTTACCATCGGAAAAGGGGTGAATGGCTTCAAATTGGTAATGGCTTACTGCCATTTTAATTAACGGGTCAATGCCATCTTCTGCATGTATAAATTGCTCCCAATTTCCCAGTAGATTACGAATTTTATCTTCGCCATCAGGAGGCGTGTAAATCACCTCTCCGGTCGTTTGATTGCTTAGCGTTGTGCCTGGCACTTTACGAATATCCATTTCTGTTGCTTTGAGCGTGCTACATATTTCAATTGCGGTGTTGGTGCATAGGGGCTTATGTTGTAGATGTATAAATCCTTCGTACAATGCTGTGCGATAACGGAGTGCCTCTTTGGTGGCGGGGTCTGCGAGGCTGTCTTCTTGTGAGTATTGAAACAGCTTATCTGAAGTGGTAACTATATTTTCGATTTCAGAACTACACTTAGCTTCCAGTAATGGAAGAAGGTTTATCAACAAGCCCTGGTTGGGTAATAGCTCTCCTGCTTGTTTTAGCTCTGCTAGTGCTGCCCTAGCGGGAATACAGGCTTTTAGTATCTCGACTGTCTCTATTACCTCTTGTGGCGGAGGTAATAGGGGTATGGCGTTAAAAGGTATTTTCGGTTGCCATGTCATGTTTGTATTCTCGGATTCTTTCGACATGTAAAAAGTATATGTCGATCAGATCGACACGTAAAGAGCATATGTCGATATATTTTTGTTTTTTCGACATGATGTGCCGGCATATCGATAGTGTATACATATGACACCTTCCTGTTTTGCCTGATTATGCTCGCTTCAGGGCGAAGTTATTCTCGTTCCCGCGTGTGAACGCATACAATACTAAACTATAGCAAAACACAAAAACCCTTCTAAGCTATTCATATCTAAGTTCAAGAGTAGATTGTAATATTAGGAGCACGAAAATGCGGAAACTAGTACTTGTCACAACCTGGCTGATTCCTCTATTTTGTCTATTATGGATGACTCAAGCCAATGCCGCCGATCGCCCCAATCTGCTTATTATGGGCGAAGATGCCGATGATAACTCTATTCCTCGTAATCACGATGCTTTCACGCGAGTCCTCAATGCACTATCAAACCAACTGCATGAAGGTGGTTTTGACGTTTTTGACGAAACCGCAGTAACCCTAGACAACTTCGTGCAAGGCCGGGTACGCCGTACAGACGCAGAACTTATCGATATCGCCAAATCCATCAGCCGTCCACCTATCGATGTTGTCATCCTCTTTAGTATTTATTCAATAGCGTATAAAACCGACTACACCACCAAAGTCCACGCACGTATCCAAGGCCGGCTGCTCAACGTGCAAACTGGACAACGCCTGGGAAATGTAGAAATAGATTACCCCGGCGGATGGAACACACAACCAAACTGTGAAACTGATTGCCTGTTATCCTCAGTAGGGGATCACGCAAAAATCATCGCCAATGATGTTGGGGCTATACTAGCCGCGAAACTGTCGTGGTTGGTACATACCCCCGAAACCATGCCTACCCCAGGTGTCATGGCCTACAACCTAATTTTTGACGACTTCACCCAACAAGAAGTCATGGAATTTGAAGAATACCTTGTTATCTTCTCCGGTTACGAATCTCATCGTATTACCTATGGCGGAGCAACGAGAACCGAGTACTGGTATAAGTCTGATATCAGCAACGCCAAACTCAGTCGTAACCTCAATAAATTACTAGAAAGGCTGCATATCAATGGTTTGGTCCAGGTAGCGGGCAATACCTACACCGTCAAAAAAATCGGATTGAGAGCAAATGCCCCTAAGTTAGACCCTAGGGATTGGTAATGGTTATGTCAGCGAACAGTCAAATAGACAGCCATACCGACAATCATGCGATGACCGAAGTCGCGCTTGGTCTTGCCATGGCATTTTTTGCGATGATGATATTAGCCATGGTGTCGATGAGTGTGGCCTCTAAAGAGGCAGCACAAACCACCAATCCTACTTCATCCATCGCTAGTATTTTAGTTCCTGCCGATTCTGCCAACAGCAATGCAACCACCAAAACCAATGATCAAGACTTGATAATCATCTACCACCAAGATCAATATTTCGATGTAAATCTACAACCGATTAACCTGGATAAATTACCCCCGGCCCCGCGTTATGTGCTGGCAATGTCACCCAATCTATCTTTTTCTACAGTAATATCCGCCCGAGCCAAAATTTCTGCCTCTAACCTGATCATAACCGAGTTAGATCAAGCATGGTTAACCCGCCTTGCTCTGTAGAAACGTTGTTATGAATGACTTAGTGACTCGGAGAATGTTATGCGATACAGCACCAGACAAAACAAACCCAGGCAAAATAATACGAGACAGCTACCTCCTCAAATATTAGCGATACTGCTGCTAGTCGTAAGTACCTTGATCAGTACTGAAATCTTTGCTCGATCAAGTTTGCGTCACGGCTTAGATCGAGAGATGGTCAAAACCATCGTTGTCGAAGAAGCCAGAGCATTAGGTGTTGATCCAGCGCTAGCACTTGCGATCGCACAAGTAGAATCTGATTTTAACCCCAATGCCGTTAGCCACGTAGGTGCTCGTGGTGTCATGCAAATCATGCCCAAAACAGCCAAGGATGAATTTGGTTTAAACCCCTCGATACTGTTCGATGCACGTACTAATATTCGAACAGGCATTACCTTTATCAAGCAACTCAAGCAGCGTTACGGTGACATAGAGTTTGCCTTATCCCATTACAACGGTGGTTCACGGGTAACCGGGCCAGATGGTCAGTTACGTGTTATTCCAGCGACACGAGGTTATGTGGACAAGGTGCTGGCCAGAATGGAAAACTTCCAAGCTTATAGGACAGTTGAGCAACCCAATACTAGTCAGGTTATCCAAACCTATGACCTGCGCAATAAGCAGAATAAAAAGCCTTATCGCCTATTGGCCATGTCAGGCGATGAGAAAGGCCTAAGTTATCGCAAGATGAAACAGGAAGCCAAAAAGCAGCTAACGCAGGAGTTGCGTGATTTAAGACAAAAAAATAGAAAGTTAGCAACCTTAGTGCGCACAAAAGTCGATCCTTATCTGAATCGATACCGATCGAATATGAGCGATAGCCTTGATCAATACGCAGGGCATGACAAGCGAGCGTTAGTGCAGGAATGGGAGAGCGTTTATCGGGACTAATCTTGCGGCGTAGAGTACGAACCTCGGCGTATCATTTGATAATGCTCCTGAAAGGCTGTTGTATTATCTCGTGAACAAGCTAAATTAGGAAAAATGGTGCATATACAGCTATTACTTGGCTACGAGGGTGAAATTGAAGAAATCGAGCCAAAAGAGGCAGAGTGATGTAATATTATAGGCAGCACCCATCGGGCTAATATGCTTGGAGTCTTTGGAGGTATTTATGGCAGTGCATAGGGTAAGTTTGAGTGACGCTGAAGGGCAATTGGCAGCGTTGGTAGAGTTGGCTGCTAATGGTAGTGATGTTTGTATTACACGAAGCGATGGCAGTGTGATTAAATTAGTAGTGGAAGTGCAAAAATCTAATAAGCGTATCGCTGGATTGCATCAAGGGTCGGGTGCCTGGGTAAGTGATGATTTTGATGCACCTTTGGGTGATGATTTCTGGTTTGGAGATTCAATAAACTAATGGATCTACTATTGGATACACATGCGTTTATTTGGTTTGACCTTTCTCCCGAAAAGCTAAGTGATGTCGCTTTAGATGCCTTTATGAATGAGAATAATACTCTTTATATTAGTATTGTTAGCTTGTGGGAAATGCAGATAAAACAGCAGTTAGGTAAGTTGTCGCTAGATGGTGGTGTCGAAGGAACTTTCGATAAGCAGCGTCAATGTAATAATGTACGCTTGCTTTCAATGAAACCTGAGCACATCACTACATTGCAAAGTTTAGAAGATCATCATCGAGACCCATTTGATCGAATGTTGATATCTCAAGCGCGGACGGAAGACATTATTTTAGTGACAGCAGATAAACATATCCACTCGTATAAAAGTCAGGTCGAGTTATTGTGGTAATGCCAGATGAAAAGACGTTGGAAGATATTCAGTATCACCTATATGTGCTTGAAAAGATTAAACGTGGTCAAGATGATATTGATAATGGACGAAGCTGTAGCCACCAGGAAGCCAAGGAAAAACTAAGTCGATGGTTGAGCAAATAGGCTGGTCAAACAAATCTTTAGAGGATAATGTTCGAGAGCAGTCATGTCTTTAGTACTCTACGGCGTCAGTGAAGAACTTATAGCGGCATTTGAAGGTTTACGTGAATCTCCAGGGATTAGCGGCCCCAAATACCGACACAAAGATATTGATGCTCTAGCGCAAATGATCCTGTGTCGTAACTACGGTAAAGCAACATTAGAGCTTAGTTATCTTTTACTGGCGGTAGCGTTAAGGGAGCCAGGTGATACCCAACAAGCATGGTTAAAGTTTTTCTGGTTACAAGAAGCCATTACTCCAAGGCGCTTTCGCGCCACATTTGACGAAATTCCCGAATACGCTTTACCTCATTTATCCCTGGCAGATGAAGGTTTGAAGCTGAAAATATCCGACCAGAAATTTACCCTGTCACCGACAAGAATCAGTGTGCTGGCGAGTTTATTAGAGTTCATTGTGCATATTGACCCTAGCGTATTAAAACAAGATGAAGCATTTTACGCGCAACCAAACCTAACCTCGGTCAAAACTTTAGCGTCCAAGTTTCAAGCACTGATTTATGATTATCTCAGCGATCACCTGCTAGCGGCGCAGCAGCAACGACGATTCCGCCATCTATGGGACTGGTTAAGCAGGCGTGATAAAGATAACCCAGAGGTAGATGATGCGGCGGTATTAGAATTTTGGCAGCAAACGGCACAAAGCAGCGATGATCAACTGGGTTTTCGTCGTTATCGCACCGTGGCGGAAAATTTTATTGATTTACGTTTGGCCATGCAATGTGTGAACACCCAGCAGCAGGTGGCTGGTGCAAAATCTATCGGGTATGAAGCAGAAACAGGGGAGATCTCTCCTGAATTACTCCAACAGTTATTAGAGACCGATGCCTCCCAGGAACTTAATCCCGTATCGCTTACACAAACCCCAAAATTTTTAACGAAGCAACAGGCGCAAAGCTGTACTGCCTTTGTTCAATCAGGAACCACCGCCTCAGCACTACCCTTAACATTAATGCGCATGCAGTGTTTTGGCGATTGGCAAGCAGCCTTGGTACAAGCACTTCGGAGCAAAAACGCCAAACATCTAACATCCTTGTTGGCGGGAAATTCCGACAGCTATAAGTCAGAAACCTATACCGGTTATGTAACACAGCACAAAGCACTGCAAGAGACTCTGACCCTAGCATGGCAAAGTGGTCTGCACGTATTGCTACATTATAAGGTGCCTGAGGTGATGGGACTGTTGTTACCGCAATTGTCGACAGCAACGATCTCAGACCTGCATGAATTAATACAAGCCGATGTGGAAGCTATTGATGCATCTAATCTTGACCATATTACCAACACCCTATTCCAACACTGGTCGACAATGCTATTACAACTACCCGAGTTAAATGATCTAGTGCATCAGCTGCAATCGGCTTTCAAATCCAATAATCGCCAAGGCTTTAAACAGCTACCAGAGCCGCTAAATTATCAACCATATTTAGATGGTGTGCAGATGATCGATGGCATCGGTCAGCGATGCACTAATCATCTGCAAGCGGTCGCAACACAACTTGCAGAATCCAATACAAATGAGCCCGAAGAGCATAAATATGCTTCTGACCTTTCCATATTCCAAGGGGTATTCAATGTATTGTATGGAGAGAGATTATGAGTGCTAATGATTCACCTGCAGGGCCAGAAGAGGCCGTTTTTGTAGCACTACAAGCAAAACGTGGGTTGGAAACGGGAGAAGTGCTCGATCGCCCGGTTATGTTTGGAGAATTGGTCCATTATCTCCAGGGTACTGCAGTGGTGGATGAGGGGCGTATACAGGAGCAATTAAACACCAATCTCGACTTACGCCGTCAATTTAACCAGCTGCTTTCACAGGTTCGTGTTGCAAGCGCCCCACAGCAGGCACAGGCCGCCAGTGACGAGCCACTCAATCAACGTGAAACACGAGCTTTTAGTGTGAGGTTTACTCGCTCACGGGCAAATACAGAGCAGATGTATGTATTATTAACCCTGCACCGGGAGTCGGGACTGGATGATGGCCATGAACCGGTGTTATTAGTCAGCAAAGCAGACAAAATAGGCAGGCTGTGTTTTCCCGCGATAAAAGATCACACTAGCCAACTACTATTTTTGGCTGGGGATGATAAGCTGAGTTTGGTACGAGACCCTGACGCCGAATTAAGTTTATTGTGATGAGTTATTGTAGATATGGCAGTATTTATTTATATAGCAACAACCCAAGGCCCTGTGCGAGTACAGGCAATAACAGAAGAAGACGCCGGCATTAAATCCGTGGTGTGTCTCGATGGCATGCCTGAACCCCTGGCTATAAGTGATCGTTACCATGACTTTGTGAAAAAAGGGTCGGGTATGATCCATCGTATCTTTGGTCATGGCAGTTACCGAGTCGATGTTGATAAACCCATCGATCATGGCAGCAGCTGGCAATTGGGCCTGTATAGCGCCCATGTATTGCATCAAAAAGAGTTATTATGTAATCGACAGCCAAAGGAAGGGGACAGGGTTTATTTTGTAACGGGTGCTATCAAAACCAACGGCGAAGTCACCGCTGTAGAAAAAGTGACCGAGAAATTTCAAACCGCAGCTGCACAAATTCAGCAGTGGCATCAGCAAGGGTGTGTGGTGGCATGCATTTTAGCGGCGAGCCAGGAGGGGTTACCCGATGCAAATGAGCTGGATGTTACCAGCCACTTGGTAGACCATGTCGATGAAATTGAGCAATGTTTAGAATTGGACGAAATTAGTACCAGCTTCGACGTATTAGATTCCTCCGCGACAAAGGTCGACACTCAAACAGAATGGCCTATTGGTGACGCCAGGATGACCCTGCGGTTATTGATTGTTGGTGTGCTCATCGGCAGTATTATTGGTGGTTTTATTGCGTGGCATAAGTTTGGTGACAAAATAAGCCAGAGTAAGGCGGGTATTTCAGCGCCCCTAGCGGCTAGCGTTGCAGTTGCAGGTGAGTTAGATCTTAGTCTTGTGGTTGATTTGGCTGACACGGCAGGAGAGTGTCAACAAACGCAGCAGCAGAAACTTCCATTGATCGATGGCCAATTTCAATCAGTTTCGTTTGAAAGACTGTGCGCAATAACCTATCGATCTGGGGAGCGTAAAACGCAAACGCTGTTAGCCTTTTCTCTTGATCGGTTACGCATCATTCAATTGACTAATGATCAAGCGGGCTGGCAGATCCCATTACCGCTACAGCAGGCTAGTGACCGTAATTATGTGGTTATAGCGGTCTATGACAGTAATGGAGCAACAATTGCCGATGCGCTAAAGCAGCAGGTGTCACGTTGGAATTTTAACGACGTGGCGGTTAGCTTGATGGATGTGTCAGTATGGTTAGGTAAATTTAACGCCGATGCCGATGTTTATGGCCATGTATTAGAACGTATTTAAGAACCTTATACTTTTTGTAAGTCGACAGTATTTTTTGCCGTGCTACTATTTATTCTCAACTCGCATTTTATTTCCGGATAGATTCCAAATTCCTGATGTTTTTCTGTGCAGATAGTATCTCTTATCGTGTGAATTGTTATGCCAGTAAAAACCAAGAAGCGTAAGAAAACTAAGGTTTTTGGAATCGCTCAAAAAAAGAAAGCTCCTCAGGAAAAAGTGAGAGCAGATGAAGTGTTGCGCCTGCTAGGGCAGGGCGCTACCTTCCATTCTCAAGGCCATTTACTCCAAGCTAAGGAAACTTATCTTACGGTGCTTCACCACGTCCCTGGTCATGCCGATGCCAACCATATGTTGGGTCTATTAGCACTGCAAGCCGAGAATCCCAATGCTGCTATCGATTTGTTTCGTAATGCCATTGTTAGTAATCCTAAAGAAGCAGAATACTACAATAGTTTAGGCATCGCGTTTAAGGACGGTCAGCGCCCCATGGAGGCCTCAATCAATTTTAAGAAGGCGATGGCGCTCAATACCAACTATAAAGAACCCTATCTCCACTTAGCGGCGCTCAATATCGATAGTGGTGACTTTAGTGCTGCCGAGCATTGCTTAAAATCTGCGGCGGATTGTTTTCAAGATGACGCCCAGTTTTGGTTAAGGTTGAGCATTGTCTACATTGAAAAAGGCGATATCGAGGGTGCCTATTCAAATATCGTCAAATTGAGAGCCTTTTATAAAAAGGGCTATGCCGAATTCTACGGAATAGAGCTGGATGTCATTGGTGTATCAAATGAGGATGCAAAAAAACTCTACGCCATCGGCAGGGTATTCGAAGATTTTAAAGAGCAACGTTACGCTAGCCTATGCTTTGCGAAAGCGATTGTTATCGATCCTGATTTTCGTTTTTCTTATGAAAGATTTTCTCGCGCGTGTAGCTCGAATAAAATGTTTGATGCGGATAGTGATAACTATCGATTAGTGGAAAAAACATTGCTCGCTTGCCTTGAGCGAAATGACATAGGCCTTGATGGGTTGGTTAAGTCAGTACTTTTTTATTCCGGTATGGAAAATGTGGATGCCGAAATCAATGCGTTTCATTCAAAGAAAGGTAGTGAGGATGCCTTGGTTTATTTGATAACGAATAATGCGCTACTTAATGCGCTAACAGCGCCGCTATTTTTATTGTTGTTAAATAAGACAATTATTAACGACATCGCTATAGAAACCTTACTGTGCCGAGTGAGAAAAATCATGCTGCTGGCGTTGTATTCGAGTGGTGGCAGCGTTTGCTCATTAGTGGAAAGGCATTTGTTAGCGCTGGTTGCTGCTTTAGCTCACCAGGGTTTCTGGAATGAATATGTCTATGATGTCAGCGATGAAGAAAATACGGCATTGGTGAAGCTTAAACCATTAATTATTGAAAAGTATCGAAACCAAGACGAATTTGTCTTACCCCTGTTGGTGTTAGCAGGCTACCAATCGTTGGATACATGCCCTGAGCTAAAAGACCTGGTTTTGTCAGCGCAGCGTTGTAATAGCACCATGGCAAATAGCAATAACAACATGATAAATAGTAACTTGATAATTGATAACAATGAAATGCTAGACAGTATTATCAAATTACATATCGAGCAACCAGCGAGAGAAAGGGAAATGGCAAAAAACATTAGGCAATTGTCTAAAATTGACGATGTTACCTCTACGCTTGTGCGCCAGCAGTACGAAGAAAATCCCTATCCTCGATGGGCATCTATACAGCAGGGATATCCCAAGCCAATCGAGGTGCAATTGAGGATGGATGTGTACCCCAATAAACCACAAAACATAGTGGTAGCCAAATCTTCTCGGGTTTTGATAGCAGGCTGCGGAACCGGAAAACAGCCCATCCAATGTGCGACAAACTACGCAGATTCATCGTTGTTAGCGGTCGATCTAAGCTTAGCCAGCCTGTCCTATGCCCAACGCCAAGCAAAAAGCATGGGGGTTGATAAAATAGAATTTATGCAAGCGGATATCCTAAATCTAGTGCAACTCAATGAACGCTTTGACGTGATTGAAAGTATGGGGGTGCTGCATCATATGAAAGATCCGCTTAAGGGTTTAGGTGTTTTGGTTAGGCTGCTTAAGCCTGGTGGATTGATGAAGATAGGGCTATATAGCGAGTTGGCAAGAAAAAACGTGGTGCGTGCTAGAGAGCTTATATCAGAGAAAAATTTTTCTGCAACTATTGAGGGGATAAGAGCGTGTCGCCAGGCAATAATGAAATCCAGTGATTCAGTATTACAATCGTTGATGCAATGGCCAGATTTCTATTCAAGCTCCATGTTAAGAGATCTGATTTTTCATACTCAAGAGCATCGTTTTACCATACATCAACTAAGAAATATATTTGAGATGTTCGATTTGGAGTTTCTTGGTTTTGTATCCAATAGCTCATTGGATAAATCGAACTATGTGCAACAATACCCGCAAGACCCTGGTGCACTATCACTAGATAATTGGCAGCTCTATGAGGAAATACATCCAGACTGTTTTGCTGGAATGTATAAGTTTTGGGTAAGGCAAAGGAAGACGAATTAATGGCCCGTTTTCTTCAATAATCATAGGTTGATCAGGTAGATATTTATCTACATTACGCTTTTTCTTAACCAGAATTGGTACATGGCTTGGAAGTAATGGGGGTTCTGTTGTTCAAATATATGCCAGTTAGTCAGGGATGTGGCAGTTTTATCAGCAGGAAATTGCTGAAGATATCGTTTTTTGGTATCGTCTCCGGAAACACAGAAACCTAGAAACTGTAAATTGAGCTGCGTGAGAGCGTCTTCTATTTGAGGCACGCTAAATCGATGTTCCATGGAATGAAAAATCAGATCACGAACCATCGAGGTGGTAAAGAAATCGGTTGATCGCAAGAGGGAATTGAAAATATCGCTGTCGCCCATTCTTTGGATAAATCTTCTGCATTCTCTTATGCCTTCGGGTGTGGACTTAAAGTTTTGTTCTGCAATAATATCTCTGCTTGTAACAATATGGGCGCGTGCTAGCTCACTATAAAGTCCAATTTTCATTAGGCCACCCGGTTTCAACAGGTTTTCCAATACTTTCCAGCCGGCTAATGGCTCTTTCATATGGTGTAATACACCGCAGCTTTCAATGATATCAAACTGCTCATTCAATTTTCCCAGGTCCAAAATGTCGGCTTGCATAAATTCGATATTGTTAACGCCACGCTCGTCTGCCTGTCGTTGTGCATAAGACAGACTGGATAAACTTAAGTCAATTGCTAGGATCGAGGAGTTTTTATATGCTTTTGCACAGTCAATAGGGTGGCGACCTGTGCCACAGCCTGCAATCAAGATTCTAGGCTTTTTTATATCAGGCAGGTTAACAGGCTTGTTTGGGGCGATTGCATTTTTTATCGTATCGATAATGGGTATAGGGGTAGAATAATGAGCGGAGCTCCATCGGGGGTAAGGGTTTTCTTCATACTGTTGACGAACCTGTTGTGAGGTAGGGTTGCCAATACTTTTTAATTGACGAATTGAATTGCGTATCTTTTTCTCCTTTTCAGGATTGGATATTTGCAATCTGATTATTCCCTCCAACCCTGGAGTGATTAAGGCGTGATATGACATGATTTTTTCTGCGATGTCGGGAGAATCCATCAATTGTTTGTAGCAGACCAACAGCGCTGAATATATTAAAGCATCGGATGTGTGTTTTTCTAGTTTGTCTTTTGTTTGCCTCTCAAATGCCACCAGGATAGCTTCTTCTGCGGGATCTACGTAAAAAATATATTCGTTTAGAAAGCATTGGTAGGCTAAGGCAGCAATCAGTAAGGAAAATTGATCCGTTATTGGGGTGTTGTCGGGGGTATTTAGGTTGAATAAGGCGTTTAATAAGCATTTTCTTGTTTTAGTTAGCAGTTTTTCAACTGTAATATTGACATTGGTGGCGCGCTGTAGGTACTGCAAAAAGCAAGGGCGGAATAGGATGTTCAGCAGGCGGCTGCTATTTTTAAGAAAGTTAAAAGCATCGTTATCATTAGTGTTTACAAATGACTCTATTTCATTGGTTGCGTCATCAATATCAATGATTAAGTTGATTTGATCGCGCATGGCATCGTGCCGCATGTCGTTACGGGCAAGAAACCGCGATACTGCCGATTCAATCGTTGAAGCGTACGCGATATTTTTGATGAGTATTGGGTAAGTATCAATAATATTGCCAAAATTTAAGTAGGCTTGTGTGCAGTCTCGGTCGAGGTTAATTATCTTTGCCATGCATATGGCTGCATAGTAATGATTGGAAAAGCGCTTAAAAATCAAACCTATTTTAAACAGCTGTTTAACCTCAGTGATTGTAGATTCTAACTTTCGAATATTGTTATTGAGTTCTTCTTGATAGTGGGGTGTGAGAGTTAACGATAGTGCATAGTAACTTAGTAAGGGCTACTAACCCAATAATTGGGGCATAAAAAGAGGTCTTATTTTTTATGTTTTAATGGAATTAATAAGCCATTTATTCCAAGTTTCACATGCTCTACATTTAACTAATCACTATATGCTAATTCAATATAATTTACTACTCTTACTGGTTGTTATTCTTTACATTCTTATTGTCTTTTTGTGTGCAAAACTTTGGAAAAAGAGAAGTAATGATTCTGTAACAGGTGTTCTAGCTGGTCTTTTAATTGGGGCTCTAGTATCATTTTTATTAATCATTCTACCACAGCATATTTATGTGGTGACAGATTATAATGAATGGCAACACTATCGATCTTTGGGAGCTTCTAGTTATACCTTGAAAGATGGGCAACAAACTTCTCTTTCAGGTTCAAGTGTAGATGGGATCTTAATCAATGAATCTAGCCGAACTTTGGTGCTAGAAGAAGTTGCTTATGGCATTGCATTTACAGAAACCTTTGATATTGAGCCCAATGCTATATATAAGTTAAACCAATCCTATATAGATTATCTTTTTGCTGATTCCCCCCCAGATGAAATTAGCACTCAATCTGAAGAGCC
>NVVG01000103.1 GCA_002402125.1 Moraxellaceae bacterium | reverse complement strand
TGGCCTCAACTGGAGTGCTGGATCTTATAGTACGCAATTTAGAGCGACTAAGTCTACTTCAGGAAAAGAGATTGTTGAAGAGGGATTCGGGGAAGACGAGATCTCGCGACGTAAAGCAGAGCTTGAGTTGCAAGGTAGAGAAAATATTCAATTATCTTTTGGGGGACCGTTGCCTTTTTTTGAAAAAAAAGCGCAGTTTAACCTGTCGGGACGCTGGAGTCGGAATGAGGGTGAAAGCAGCGAATATAATTATGGTCCAGAACTAAAAGCCAGGCTTTATGATGATGGGAAACATAAAATTGCCATGAGGATGAAGGCGACCTTCAATGATAACCAACAACCTATTATGACTGTATCTTTTGATTTTTCTCGTAATTCAAAACACTGGCAGCAAGCGGAGACCCTAGATTACAGGGCAAGTGAAGAAGGTTATACGCTAGATTCCCTTACTTCGGCTCAGTTTTTAGGTAATAACGCTGACTATGACGATTGGAGAAATAATTTTCATAATACCACAACACTAAGAATGCAGAACATGATGTCTAACTATAGGGACATAACACAGATTCTTGAAAATAAGTCAAAGTATGAGGGGCAAAAGGCCGCTGGTAAGGTTTTTGTAAACGCTGATGTGAAAGACGGAGGCGGTCGAATTGGCGGAGAGTTGATAGGTACAATAATTTGGACTGAAGATGGATTATTGGATTCCTTTGGTGTGAATGCAGGGCGTGATAGTGCTTTGGTAGCAATTGATCTGAAAGGAAAGTCTGACGCAGAAATTGGCATTTCAGTTAACGGGAGCGTTAAATCTAGGGCTTACCCCGGAGAAGTGGTTTATGTAGCGCTCCCTACTTATCAGGCCTCTGAGATTAGTCTAAATATTATTGGGGATGGGTTAGCCACAATAGACGATTCAACGCGAGTCATTACCGCTTACCCAGGTAATGTATTTCATGAAGTGTTTGATATTACGCGAGTATTTATTTTGTTCGGGCGACTTGTTGATGAAAATTTGGAGCCAGTTGTAAACAAGCGTTTTAAGACGCCAGGAGGTGTTTCTTATACAGATGAAGAGGGATACTTCGATATTGAGGCCCCTGTTGTTTTTGGTGAGGAGTTTGTGATTCAATCCCGCGGGTTTAGGTGCACGATGATGGTTCCAACATTGGGCGCTAGCGAACTAATGCATGATGCGGATGATGTTCATTGTAAGGCTCAGTGATTGATGGCAGGGTCAATTCATGGTGAGAATCGTTTTCTAATCAGGGTTTATCATGACAGTGATTTGAGATTGATAACTTCCTGGTGGCGCTAATGATAGCGCGCTTTCATCGATAATGACTTGAATATTCATGTTTCCGCTACCTCCGCAATCTTGTGTTAGGGTGTTTGCTCCTGATTGTGGGCTGGTTGGGGTGCCTTCTATAACGGAAATGTTATTAGCCGGGTTTAATTCATCATTAAATAGAATAGAAATGGCAATATCGTTTTGTTTACTCGTGTCTTCTAAGGCGAAGCCAGAGTTAAGGGTGGAGTTATCGGAGATAGTGATTTGATAGCTGGCGTCACCGTTATGGTAAACACAGGCATCGAAATTGGATTCCATAGAGCCACTACCACYCCAGCTATCAAGTTCAATGGCTTCCACTTTGCTAATTTTGAATTGTTCCGGGATTGTTAATGAGATATCGAAYGTYGCTGTTGATGCCGCGCCCAGAATTCCGTCTGCGGTAGAAGAAAGCGCACTATCGACCCCTACCAATACTAAAATAATGGTCAAAAATAATCTGTAAACTCTCTTCATACTGTTTACCGATGAGTCAGCATAACGGTTAGTAAAGACAACAAGTGTTTTTTACCTAGGGACTTTCGAACGCTATTGCTTGCGCCTTTACTGCTAGCTACTCGTATACACTAGGGGTGAAAAAAGCCTCGCGCAAGATCATTTTCTAGCTGTTGTRYAGATAGTCTTAGGGGCTTTTCTTTAATTCCATTTGGTTRAAAAATRTTCATTTTGCAAAGGGTTATGGYGTCRAMTTTTCTTAGCAAAATGGSTTGAAAGCAAAGTGSGAATTATGCGTAATYCCCTGGCAGATGCAAGCWRMGACGRCTWGGAATTGTATCGGATTATTACAAAGYCCCAACGAKWTAGTTAAGGTGCTTAACGATTATCTTTTGATCATTTCCTCTGCGTTTAGAGGAAGCGCGGACAGTTTTTAAGAAAAAACGCCCAAAAAGGTAGGGTTGAGGGCGAATTCTGATGGTTTGAGGGCGAATTCTCACGATTGAATTTGTCGAGAAGGTTATTAAATTGGCGGTAGATATAACGGAAAGGTCTTGGTAATAGGATCAATAAACTCCCGGTACCGACTAAGCTTAGCAATATGCAAAGATTTTTCAAATAACGGTCACTCTAACGGGTTTTTTGGGGTTCTGTAGCGGCGAATACGCAGCAACCCATCAGTATTAATACAGTGACACGCTAATTAGGGATTCAGCCAGCTATATCATGACCCAACAAGATAACATTACAGCCAACACTAATGCGGTGGCAGCAAAGTCAGATCGTCTAAAAGCACAAGAAGCGCAGTTAAGTTCGCTGTGTGCGGTTTCTCCGGCATCGATGCTGTTGCATGACCTTAACGGCGATATTGTTGACTCTAACTCTACGGTGCAGACACTGTTAGGTTACACCGAAGCAGAATTATCCAAGCTGAATATGGCGGATATTCAACCTAGCCAAAAACGCGATACCGATCAGGATCTTGGTGCCATTGATGCGTTCAATATGAGCCAAGTGGAGGTGAAGGGCGCGGTATTTGTGAAGAAGGGTGGGGGCCGGATTCCGGTTGATGTCAAAACCAGCTTTATTCGCTTTAAAAACAAAGATGAATATATCACGGTCATTCAGCGGGTTTTTCATGGTGAAGGTAAACCGCAGTTTCTTTCCAATTTGGATCTAGGGGGGCTTGCTCCCGATCTGAATGATTGTGAGGGTTTAATGCAAATCATCGAGCGTGAGTGGCGATCTCCGCTAAATGATATGGTGTCGACCATTAAAGCCATGGGGCTAATGTCGCCCTCCAATGAGCAGAAGGATCTATTGGCCACGATGCTTACCTCGGGCGAACGCCTGGCGGGTACTTTACGCGATGCCAGCGACCTATTCAAAGTCAATACCGGTAATTTAAAAAGCAACAAACACCCCTGTAATATCATGGCGATTATTGGTGATGTGGTTGAGCTGATTGGGCCCGAGGCGGAGGCAAAGGGGGTTGAATTCAGTAGTTTTGTTGCTGCCGATATCGATGAATATATCGTGGCGGATGAAGCGAGAATGCGCAACATCATTCTTAAATCCTTGAGAATTGCCTTGAGTCTGACGGAACAAGGTTCGGTTAAATTAGAAGTTAACCGCACTCGAGATGGCCGTGTGCGTTTTGAAATTCTCGATACAGGCGAGGGGGTAGACGAGGAAGCTTACCAGCAATTAATTTCAGATAAATTGATGGATAAGATGTCCATCTCCAGGCGCTATTCTGGTGTGGTGTTGAATTACATGTTGGCTAGAAAGCTGGTGCAGATGATGGGAGGCATCGTTGGTTTTAGTAGCCTGCCTGGTGTCGGCGCACTGTTTTGGTTTTCCTTGGATGTTGCCGCCGAAGATCAAGAAATCAGCGGAATAGATAACAAACCCAGCGAGAATAAGGAATTCTTGCAAGGTCAGTCGATTGTTTATATTGATGTGATTGAAGATGCCCGCAATCAGCTAGAAAGGCAGCTAATGTCTTGGGGTGCAAATTTACAGGTGTTTAGTAGCGAGAAAGCTGCGGTATCGTTTTTAACCGGCGATGAGATTAAACAACTGGATCCGTCGTTAATACTATTAAATGTACATAGAACCGATGTCAGTCATGCGGCGTTAATGCGATCGGTCAATGAATACCTTAATTCTAACAACAATATTGAAAAATGTGATTTTGTTGTTATCACCCCCGGTAACTTCGAACCCATCGCGGCCCATCAATTTGCCCGGGTTCGACATACCCATGTTAGACAACCGGTGCGACCCGCTGTCCTGGCGAATAAATTGGCTAGGCTATTAAAATTTCCCGAACCCTTTGCCGCCGAAAGTGAAATTGTTGCGCCGGTGGAGGACTTAACCGACAAGAAGTATGACGGCCGCATTTTGATTGCGGATGATGGCAAGGTGACACAGATGGTGGTGTCTGCGATATTGAACAAAGTGGGTTACCGGGTTGATTGTGTGAGCACCGGCGCGGAGGTGGTGCATGCGGTAGAACAAAAGCACTACGATCTTATTCTGATGGATATTTGGATGCCGGAAATGGATGGCATTGAGGCGACCGCTCGCGTACGGGCGTTGGAGCAGTATAAAACGCATATACCGATTATTGGTATCACCAATAACATCAGTGATGAAGTGTGGCGTCGGTGTGTTCATACCGGCATGGATGATTATATGACGAAACCCATTGAACCACAGATTATGGTGGCGACCGTTGCCTATTGGTTAGGAGGCAATGAGGTGACAACGGGGGCTCTCGATCGCCGCTCATCATCCGCGTCATCTGGCCGCAATGACAGTCGGCGCACCGATAGAGTTAATCTAAAGCAACCAGATTTGGTTACAACACAGGTACTTAAACAGCTGGCCAACGATACCAGTGTTGATATTGCCAAAGAAATGATTGGCTTGTTTATAGAAGAAACCGCCGACGCCATTGTTTCTATCCGGCAAGCGGTAGAGAGCAGGGACCCGGCAAAAATTCGTAGTCACGCCAATGCATTAATCATGAGTTGTAAAACATTGGGTGCCAGTGGGCTGCTTAATGTGCTGAATTTGATGGCGGAATCTGCTAGTCATCAACGGGGAGAAGGTTGTCAGGGTTTGTTGATAGAACTTGATGATGTGTTTCGCAGAAGTAGAGAGGAATTTCATGCTTTTAATTCAATCTGATATTTGGCAATGTGTTGCTCAGCCTCTATTTTCTCAACCCTGTATTGGTCATCAGTACCTATGTCTACACCTTTATACCTACACTTATATTCCTATAGTAGAGTGACGTTGTTATGAGTGATGCTAAAAAGCTCTTAATAGTAGAGAAAAGTCTGACGTTAGGCCGGTGTTATCAGGCTTATTTGTCTGAGGATGACTATCAGGTAATCATCGTAAGAAGTGGCACAGAGGCCATCAAATTCATCGATACCGAAAGGCCTCATGTTGTCCTGTTGGAACTTGAGTTGGATGACATGAAGGGCAATGAGGTTATTCTTCATTCTCAGGAGAAAGGCTTAGGTTGTGTTTTTGTGGTAATGACCGCGCAGGGTTCTGCGGTTTCTGCTGTGGATGCGATGAATGATGGCGCACTGGATTATTTAGAAAAACCATTTACCAAAGATAGATTGTGTATAACCCTAAAAAACGCCATGGATCGTTATCAATGGAATCTCAATGAAGGTGGTCGAGCCGCTGCCGACGATCGTAGGGGGGTGAAGAGGTAAATCATTATTATGGCTTCATTGGTACCTCGGAAAAGATGCAGCAGGTGTATCGTGTCATCGGCGCGGCGGCAGAAAGTAAAGCAACGGTGTTTATTACTGGGGAAAGTGGTACCGGCAAGGAAGTGTGTGCGCTAGCGATTCATGAGAAGAGCCAGCGTCGTGATAATGAATTTGTTGCGATCAACTGTGCTGCGATACCGCGAGATTTAATGGAAAGCGAGATCTTTGGCCATGTTAAGGGAGCTTTTACCGGTGCCCATGCCGCAAGAGAGGGGGCTGCATCACTCGCCAGCGGTGGTACCTTGTTTTTGGACGAATTGGGTGAGATGGATATTGACCTGCAAAGTAAGTTGTTGCGTTTTGTCCAAACAGGTACCTTTAAAAAAGTGGGTGGTAGTAAGCTGGAGTCTGTTGATGTGCGATTTGTTTGTGCCACCAATAGGGATCCGCTGGCTCAGGTGGCGCGAGGCGAATTCAGAGAGGATCTGTATTACCGTTTGCATGTAATACCCATCGAGCTACCCCCGTTGCGCGATAGGGGCAGTGATGCGCTGGATATCGCGCGGAATTTCTTGAAATGTTTTGCAGAAGAGGAAGAGAAAAGCTTCGTTGATTTCTCGTTGAAAACCGAGGCAATTTTGTCCAACTATAATTGGCCGGGCAATATTCGGCAATTACAAAATGTGATTAGAAATGTCGTGGTGTTGAACGAAGGCGAACAGGTATTGCCCGAAATGTTACCGCCGCCGTTAAATGGTACTATGCAGACGCCTACCTTTGTCGATGATGCTGATGATGAGTTTGCCATTACCCGTTTTGACTTGGAACAGGAGAAGGCAATTGCCGCGGCCGCAGCTTCTACGGCGAATGATTTGCATGCTCAAACATCGAGTCAATCATCGAGCCAAACATCGAGTCAAGCATCTAATCTAATTGCTGCTCATGCTTCGAATCCAACTGTAGATCAAGTTTTGAGTCGGGTGCCATCTGAAACCTATATCCCCCCCGCCGCGCTTGAGATTATTCAGAAGTTAATCGTTGAAAAAAATCAAGCCATGGGTGAGGAGCACAAAATCAAGGCGTTGTGGGCGGTAGAGATGGAGGCGATTGAGGAGGCAATCAGAATCTGTGGTGACAGCATTCCTAAGGCGGCAAAATATTTGGAGGTGAGTCCTTCTACTATCTATCGGAAGCGTCAAGCCTGGAAAAATATTGGCTATTTGCAGGACTAAACCCGTTGGGTCTTCTATGTTGTTGCTTTTACTCGAATAGCGAAGGCGCCTTTTTCAACGGTTATCTGTGCTTTGCCAGATAATGTAATAGGGTCACCATCTATTTGGACAAATAGACCATCTGCGTTAGAAATTTCTACATGGTTAGCTTTTTTGTAATCCATGTAGGTTGGGTCGAGTTTCTTTGTTAACGATGCTGCGAAAAATGTTCTGAAGATCGCTACGGTCCCGGTTTGTTTGCTTATGGCGGTAGCGATTCGTCCATCATCACATACTGCATCCGGTGTTAGAGACCAACCTTTGGCATAGTTCCGCATGTTGGCAACGACGCAGTGGGTTGAAATGCTAGACTGAGCATTGTTATCCAGTGTGATGTTAAAGGTTTTTTCACTGAGCCCTTTTAGCGCCATAACTGCGGCAATACCATAAACAAAGTCGCCCCAAAGTTTGTAAGCCGTTTTCAGTGGCCCGTTGCGAAGGCGGGTGCAAATACTCACGGTTTTTGCCCCAAAACCCACTTCTAACATCGCCAAAAATATTTGGTCTGGTTGTTGGTCTTGTTTTAAGACACATAGGTCAACTTCTTTAGTATCTCTGGTGCCCAGCAATTCTATCGCATGTTGGGGTTTTAGTGGGATGCCTAGTTCTCGGGCGACAACGTTGGCATTACCCGTAGGGATAAAGGCTATTTCGGTGTGGAGATTGGCCGTGCGGAGGCCGGAAACTAACTCTCTTAGTGTGCCGTCGCCACCAATGAGCACAATAAGCTGTGATTGTTTGCCCCATTCATCGGCTAAAACGTTTTCAATGTGGCCAGCGTATTCACTTTGAATCACATTCACCGTTGCCCAGCCTTGTTGCGTTAAAAAGCTTTTGGCTTTATTGGCAATGCTGGGTGTTTTGCCACGCCCGGCTAAGGGGTTAAAGATAATGGTGGCGTTACTCAAGGCTGATTCAGAATTCAATGGTTTGGCCTGCTATTGTTCGGTTATCAATGGTCAAACCAGCAACGGTTTAACCATTCACAGTTCAGCTGTGTGCGATTTGTCACTGATGTGACGTGGCGCGATTATAGCGGAAGCAATGCCTTAAACCTAATGTAGAGCCTTAATCGTACAATTCGTTGGTTCTCATTCAGTGTTATGAAGGTGCCATTTTTCAGTGTGCTTGAGGGTACGGTGGGGCTCTGAATGTATATCTGGAAGCCCGCTTAATCGTGGGTTAAATCCGTTCCACTCGTTCCCATGCTCCCGCGTGGGAATGCATATGGAATTTTCCAGTGATGAGAAAGTATGGATTCCCACGCAGGAGCATGGGAACCAGAGGTAGTGGTGGGAGGGTTGTTGTTTTTTTGCTCAATATTTTTGGAGCACATCTATTCACTCAGGCGTAAAGCACTGTTAGTATATGGATCAGTATGTATTTTACTTCATTAAGAAAGTCTGTTCACTCAGCAAGTGAACTGTAGCCGGAGAGCCTATATGTCAGATCAGAAAAAGGAACTAGCCCAAAAACTCCTTGATGCTCAAGTTGAGTTCTTTATGGAACAACTTACAGGCGAGGATTTTGAGAAGATTGTAGAAGAAGAGCTTGATAAATTCTTCGATGATATTGAAGACGTTACCCTTGGCGAAGTCGTTACCTCTGATCAGATCAAACAAGTGGTTAAAAAATATGTTAAAGAAGTAGAAATTCATGGGGCAATACCGGAATTAATGGGTGAAATTGCCGAACATGTTTACGACCTGCCGGTTCATGATACAAACAAGGTGGGTGACCTAGTTTCTGATGAGCAGTTTGAAGTGGCGTTGGAAAAAGCCTTAGAAATGGAAGATTTAAGGAAACGGGCAATTGGCCAAATTGTTGCCAATCCAGTTTATTCAGATCTTGTTTCCGATCTGCTTTATAGTGGGATTAAAGATTATATTTCTGACAACCCGGTTACAAAAAATGTACCTGGTGCAGCATCTATGTTGAAATTTGGTAAAAGCATGATGAACAAAGCGGCACCTAATTTAGAGGCCGCAATTGAAGAAAATGTTAAGAAATTCATCAAAAAGAACGCGAGTAAATCGTTGAAGCAAAGTGAGAAGTTTCTTAACAAAACACTGAGCAATGAGAAAATCAGCGAGATATCTCAAGATGCCTGGGAAAAGATAAAAGGTAAGAAAATATCCACGTTTAGGGAAGCGATTTCTGCAGCGGATTTACAAGACTTTTTAGTGTTGGGTTATGAGTTTTGGTTAGAGCTTCGTGAGGTTAGTTATACCCTTGATGTTCTCGATTCTGGGATAGATTTCTTTTTCTCCAAGTACGGTGATTCTACGTTGAGGCTTATTCTAGAAGAAGTGAGTATTAAAAAGGAAATGTTAACGGAAGAAGCGATGCTTTTTGCGCCACCTGCTATTGAAGTGCTCAAAGAAAACGGGGTGTTGGAAAAGGTCTTGCGACGTCGTTTAGAGCCATTCTTCTTTTCAGAAAAAGCCTTGGCTCTTCTGTAAAATAACCTATGTTCAAGAAACAAGATCTATTGGATCTAGCGCATTTGCATATGCCCTTTGGAAAATACAAAGGGCTGGTGATTATCGACCTGCCAGAAGAATATCTTTTGTGGTTTGCTAAAAAGGGATTTCCGCAGGGGAAGTTAGGATATCTACTTCAACTAGCGTTAGAAGTACGTATTAATGGTTTGGAAAAAATCATTGAACCGATGAAAACCATGGATCCTATTGAGCCATGAGTGGGTCTTTTGACAAAGTCGATCTTGAGGCTGGTTGGCAACAACAGCTGGCGGCAGAATTTGATCAAGAATATATGCAGCATTTGGATGCATTTTTGACGCAGCAACAACAGGGAAAGACCATTTATCCTCCGGAAGAGGATCGTTTTAACGCCTTTAAATATACCCCCTTTGATGAAGTGAACGTTGTGATTCTGGGTCAAGACCCTTATCACGGTCCAGGACAGGCACATGGTTTGTGTTTTTCAGTACCCGATGGCATTAAACCACCACCATCGTTAAAGAATATTTTCAAAGAAATTCATCGCGATCTTGGCTTGCCTATTGCCACTAACGGCTGTCTAACATCCTGGGCCAAGCAGGGTGTTTTGTTGTTAAACAGCGTAATGACAGTGGAGCAAGCCAGCGCCGGTTCACATCAAAAGCAAGGTTGGGAACTATTCACCGATAGTGTTATCCAGCGCCTTAACGAGCATAAAGAGGGTGTGGTGTTTTTGTTATGGGGTAGTTATGCCCATAAGAAAGGACAGTTTATCGATGAGAGTAGGCATAAAGTGTTGCGTGCCGTGCATCCTTCGCCATTATCTGCCCATAGGGGTTTTTTAGGCTGTGGCCATTTTGGTGAGGCGAATGCATACCTAAAATCCATCGGGAAAGAACCTGTTGACTGGTCGCTGCCAGCAGAAGAAAGCATGCAGCTTAGTATTTTCTGATGCTGTGTTGTAACGCGACCTATTAATAAAGCAGGGGAAAGCAATGAGTGACGCAGTTCTATTTGAAGTATTGCCAACAGCAGACAGGAAAAATATCGGTATAGCTACACTAAACTCTGAGCGCACATTAAATTCGCTGAGCGTTGAGATGGTAGGTTTGTTGCGGCCACAACTTGAAGCCTGGCAGCTTGATACGTCCATAGTTTGTGTGATTCTTCAAGGTGCAGGCGAGAAAGCGTTTTGTGCAGGGGGTGACGTCCGTCGTGTTTATGACTCAATAATTGAATGCGGTGCTGATACGCCAAACCCATACGCTGCAGAATTTTTTGAAAATGAATACCGTTTAGATTATCTGATCCACCAATATCAAAAACCCTTTATCGTTTGGGGTCACGGGTTTGTCATGGGTGGTGGTATCGGATTGATGTCTGGTGCTAGTCATCGGGTGGTAACGGAGAAGTCCCGTTTAGCCATGCCAGAAATGGCTATTGGATTATTTCCAGACGTGGGCAGTACCTGGTTTTTAACTCGTACACCGGGGCGAACCGGGTTGTTTCTAGGACTCACCGGTGCGCATTTTAACGCAGCGGATGCATTGTTTATTGGTTTGGCCGATCGGTATATTGCCCATGAGCGTAAGGAGGATGTCATTGCAGGGTTAGTCGCCGCAGCATGGACGGATTGTACTAAGACTAATGTTGGCGTGGTGTCAGCAGTACTGCGTGAAGCCGAAAACCTCAATGAGTTGCCTGCCTCCACGGTGCGGCAACATTACGATATTATTAACCAGCTAACCGATGCCGATACATTGGTAGAAATTGCCCATAATATTGTATCGTTTGAAACCGAAGATAGCTGGATGCAACGAGCTGCAGCGGGGTTAAACAACGGTTGTCCAACCACAGCTTATATTGTTTATGAACAATTACGTCGAGGCAACAAGCTTTCTTTAGAAGCCGTGTTTCAGATGGAGCTAGTGGTAGCGCTGCAATGTAGCAAACACCCAGATTTTCCAGAAGGTGTGCGCGCCTTATTGGTGGATAAAGACGGCGCGCCACAATGGCAGCATGCATCCATAGCTGAGGTACCCTTTGATTGGGTGGAGGCTCATTTCACCGCGCCCTGGGGGAAAGGAGAAAGTAATCCTTTAGATGATATTGGGGATTAACGTGCTACCCGTACAAGACATCTATCCAGCATTGGTCGAAACCCTAAAAAACCATGATATGGCTTTGTTACAAGCGCCACCTGGCGCGGGTAAGTCAACCTGGTTGCCGTTGCAGTTAATCCGTGATGGTCACTTTAAACATATTGTCATGCTAGAACCAAGACGCTTGGCGGCACGTAATATCGCAAGGTACCTTGCGAAATGTCAAAACGAAAAGGTCGGGCAAAGTATTGGTTTACGTATTCGCCAAGAGAAACTCGTTAGCAAACATACCAAACTGGAAATAGTCACTGAAGGCATGCTCACCCGCATGTTGCAAAATGACCCAGAACTTAGCGGTATTGATTGCATCATCTTTGATGAATTTCACGAGCGTTCAATTGCCGCAGATACCGCTTTAGCCTTTGCTCTAGAAACGCAGGCGGCGTTACGTGACGACCTAAAGATATTGTTGATGTCGGCAACTTTGGACGCGGAGCGTATACAGGCCACGTTTGATTGCCCAGTATTAACGTCCGATGGCCGCAGTTTTCCTATCGATGAATACTATCATGTGGTTAGAGATGAAAGTCGCTGGCTCGATGCCATTCCCGCTGTTATTAAGCAGGCCATGGCCGATCAACCGGGTAGCTGTTTGGTGTTCTTGCCTGGTCAGCGCGAGATTAAAACTGTGGCTCAAAAACTTACGGGTTTGGCTGCCGATATAGCTGTATTTACCTTGTATGGCGAACAAGATAAAACCACGCAACAAGACGCGATCGCTCCCGCTGAGAAGGGGCAGCGCAAAATTGTGTTATCCACTAACGTGGCTGAAACCAGTTTGACCATAGAGGGTATTCGCATTGTGGTTGATAGCGGTCGTAAACGCGCCGCCAAATTCAACCTAAAAACCGGAGTCACTGAATTACGAACGGTCAATATATCCAAGGCTTCCGCAATTCAACGGGCAGGGCGGGCAGGGCGTATTGAGCCCGGTGTGGTATATCGTTTAGGCACGATACAGAGTTTTGAACGCCGAGAAGCCCATGATATTCCAGAGATCTTGTCATCAGATATTAGCCAGTTGTTATTAGAGGCCAAACAATGGGGCGCAGATTTAGACGAACTAGATTTGCTTGATAAACCCACCGCCACACAGAAAAAACCAGCGTTTGCTCTGTTACTCATGTTAGAGGCTGTTGACAGTAACCATAAACTCACGATGCTGGGTAAACAGCTGTTAAATTTTGGTACTGATATCCGCTGGGCGCACATGTTGATTAAAGCCCAATTGTTAGAGTCTGATTATCCAGGAATTGTTGTTCTAAGTGTGTATTTATTGGCGCTACTTGAAAGTCGCGTGAGTAATCAAGCGGATTTAGCCTTAGCTATACATAGCCAGTATCAACGGCCGCATCCTTTATTTAAAAAACAACTCGGTTTTTGGTTGAAACGTTTAAAACTAACCGCGTCGGCTGAGCCTGACGTCAGTTATTTACCTATTTTGCTGGCGTTGGCTTATCCCGATCGTATTGCTAAAAGAAGGGGTAAGGGTTATTTGTTGGCAAATGGCGCCGGCGCAGATAGTCGAGAGGACTACTGGCATAATGATGAGTTTATTGCCATCGCCGAAATGGGTGGGCAAAAAGGTGCGCGCATATTTTCGGCGACCCCGGTGAGTATGGGTTTGTTGGAACAAGCGTTGCCACATTTATTTTCGCAGCAGGAAGTCTGTGAATTCGATGAGAAAAGTGGGCGGTTTTTACATGAGAATCGCTTGATGCTTGGCGCGATTACGGTCAGTGCCAAAACCAATGGCAATGCTATTGATGCATCCCTACGAACCTCGGCTTGGATTACCTTGGTGCAGAAGAAAGGTTTGAGTCTGTTTAATTGCTTTACTAATAGTGCCGGCAATAATGATAAAGGTGACGGTGATAAAAATGAGGTCGCCCAATTGCTTGTTCGTATGATGTTAGCCCATCAGTTTTATCCAAAACAATATCCGGAAATAAATGAAGCTCATTTGCTGGTTACGGCAGAAACCTGGCTAGGGCCATTTTTGAATGAGATTAGAAATTTAGAACAGTTAAAGAAGTTTAATTTTATCGAGTCGCTTAGAAATGTGTTTAGTTGGCAAGCACAACAAGAGTTAAATTCATTGTTACCATTGCGGATTAAAGTGCCCAGTGGTTCTAATATTCGGGTTGTCTATCAACTTAATGGTCCTGCTAAATTATCAATGCGTATGCAAGAGGTGTTTGGTTTGGCGGCTACGCCACTACTTGGGAATGGTAAGTTACCATTGTTGATGGATTTGTTATCGCCTGGTAAAAGGTCATTGCAATTGACTCAGGACTTGGCTGGTTTTTGGCAATCAGGTTATCGCGAGGTGCAGAAGGAAATGAAAGGGCGTTATCCGAAACATTTTTGGCCCGATGACCCGGCAAATGCGCAGGCGACGAATAGGGTTAAGAGTAGAATGTAACCTGGTGGATATTGTTTGTTGTTTGGGTTGGTATGCATTCCCACGCGGGAGCGTGGGAATGAGAGAGATAGTTGTTGTTTGTTAGTTAATGGTTTTGGTTGCTACTGAGGAGTATTTGCTAAGTGCCCCTACGGTGTCGATAGCAGCGATGGAAAACTCCCACTCTCCTGTGGTCAGTTCGCTAAACTCCCATTCGGTGATGGTTGGGTCGTCTATTGTTACGAAGTATTCGGTATCATTTACGACATCGTAAAGTATAATTTTGTATCCGGTCAGATCACTCATCACAAGAAGGTTTCCATTTTCACGGCTAACGGGTATTGACCAGGTTAGAATGGCTGTGCCGGATATTGTACCGGTTTCAGCAATAGGTTCTTCAGTTGTGGGGGTGGTCTCCGCAACCGGTTCCTCCACGGTTGGTGTGGTTTCTGCGACGGATTCCTCGACTGTCGGCGCGCTCTCTGCGACGGGCTCTTCAGCAACGGGGCCCTCCAGAACCGGTGTTGCATCCACGATAGGACCTTCCAGAGTGGGGGTGATATATGCGGTAGATCCATCGGCATTAATAGTTTTTGATGCGATCGATGAGTAATTACTATAGGCACCCTGGCTATCGATAGCGGCAACAGAGAATTCCCATGTTCCCGGTTTTAGGTCGGTGAAGTTCCACTGGGTAATGGTCGGGAAGCTGATGTTCACCGTGCTTTCTGTCTCGTTTGTGATATTACGAGCGAGCACGAGGTATCCGGTTAGCTGGTTTAGATCCATATAATTGCCATTTTCGCGACTAACCGGTATTGACCAGGTTAGAATGGCGGTGTTTTTAATGGGCTCTGCAATAATAGGTGGGGTTTCAGCAACAGGTTCTTCCTCAACAGGTCTTTCGGCAATGGGGGGTGTTTCGACAACAGGTTCTTCGGCAATAGGTCCGTCGACATAAATCGTTTTTAATTCTATCGATGAATAATTGCTAGTTGTGCCCTGTGTATCGATTGCTGCAATTGAGAATTCCCATTTTCCCGAGGTTAAGTTTGTGAAACTATATTGGGTGATGCTGGGGGAGCCAATTGTCACCATTTGCTCAACACCGATCGTTGTATTGCGAGCAAGTATTTTGTATCCGCTTAATTGGCTTTGGTCTAGATAGTCGCCGTTTTCACGGCTGACGGGTATCGACCATGCAAAAGTTGCGGTGCCAGCGGTTACATCAGGTTCTTCGACCGCGGGTTCTTCGGCAACAGGTTCCTCGACTACAGGTTGCTCAAGAACAGGCGGTGTTTCTGCTACAGGTTCTTCAATAATTGGTGGGGTCTCTGCAACAGGCTCTTCGATAGCGGGTTCTTCCGCAATGGGTTCTTCTACAATGGGTGGAATCTCTGTAACTGGGGTTTCACCGCTAATTGCCTTTGAGGCTACGGAGGAATAATTGCTATACGCATTCTGTGCATCGAGAGCGGCAATAGTAAACTCCCATGCTCCCGAGGTTAGGCCGGTTAATTGCCATTGGGTAAGCGTAG
>NVVG01000102.1 GCA_002402125.1 Moraxellaceae bacterium | reverse complement strand
GACACCCCCTCCAGAGAGGTCGTGCTAGACCTCCAAAACCCAGACAACATCGACCTGACAGCCTCTGCAGCCGACTTTCAGCAATGGATAAATACAGCAATATCATGTGCCAGCAGCCAGGCAACAGATACTAGCGCACAGCCTTCGGCAGCTTTTGATATCACCGTACGCGTCGTCAGCAACGACGAAGCGAAACAGCTGAATTCAACCTACCGCAACAAAGACTACGCCACCAATGTGCTGTCCTTTCCCTTTGAGGCTCCCGAAGGCGTACAGGTTAATTTGCTCGGGGATATTGTCATCTGTTCCTCCGTGGTAAACAAAGAAGCCCAAGAGCAACACAAAACTGCGCAGAGTCATTGGGCACACCTAACAATTCATGGTACTTTACATCTATTAGGTTTCGATCATATTGATGACAACGATGCCCACGAAATGGAAGCAATTGAAGTTAACGCAATGGCCAAGCTCGGTTTCCCTGATCCTTACCAAGATCAGCTGAGCAACACTTAGCCGGATGCATTCTTTTAATCAACATAAGGTTTTTATACCCTAATGAGCGACGAACACAGTCGAAACGGTTCCTCTGGAAAAACATTTCTAGATAAAATATCCCACTTTCTATCGGGGGAGCCGCAAAACAGAAAAGAACTATTAGAGATACTCAATACTGCGTTAGAGAATGGGTTACTTGATCACGAAGCCTTAGGTATCATTCAGGGCGCGCTTCAGGTTTCCGACATGAAAGTGCGTGAGATAATGATCCCCCGTACCCAGTCGGTAATGATTTCTATCAATGCTAAGCCAGATGAATATTTAGACCGCATTGTTGAATCCACTCACTCCCGATTCCCAGTCTATGGTGAAACTCAGGATGATATCGAAGGGCTCCTGTTAGCAAAAGATTTATTAGCACGAGCGGCAACAGGAAAGCTGGAGAAAACCCAACTAAAAAATCTTATCCGCCCAACCACTTTCATCCCAGAAAGCAAACGCCTGAATGTATTACTCAGAGAATTCCGAGAAACACGTACGCACATGGCTATTGTCATCGATGAATACGGCATCATGTCAGGGCTAGTAACCATTGAAGATGTACTCGAACAAATCGTCGGGGAGATTGAAGACGAGCATGATATTGATGACGAACACCTGATAAAACAAGGCAAGACCAAAGAGTTTATCGTAAAAGCAGTCACCCCCATTGATGATTTTAACGAACACTTTAACGCCTCATTTAGCGATAGCGAATTCGACACTATCGGTGGCATTGTACTCGGCTGCTTTGGCCGCCTACCTGAGAGAGACGAAACCATCGAGGTTGACTCTTTCTCGTTCAAGGTGCTTAATGCCGACAATCGAGCCATTCGCTTATTGGAAGTCACACCGCTTAGCTAGCATACACCTTAATCTTAGGTCCCCATGTATTCAACCGACACCCCCGCCCAAATACGCCTATCGATCACCTCCGGCAACAAGGGCAACGCACTTTGCCTTGTTGCCGGAGCATTATATTCCCTGGGTTTCGCCCCTATCGGCGTTTGGCCGATAACAATATTATCCATCGCATTATTTATCCTACTATTACAGGGGCAAACGCCTCGAACTGCAATGTTACGCGGCTGGCTCTATGGCTGCGGTCTCTACGGTGTCGGCGTCTCCTGGGTATTTGTTAGCATTCACTACCACGGTAATACGCCCGCGCCACTCGCGGCAATTATGACCTTCATATTCAGCGGCGGCTTAGCATTATTATTCGGCGCTCAGGCATGGGTCTATCAAAAGCTGCATCTACATCGATTCGGGCTAATAGCTTTCGCCAGCTTATGGATTCTGTTTGAATGGGTAAAGATCGAACTGCTAAGCGGATTCCCATGGCTCTTTGCAGGCTATGCTTTTATTGATGCCCCACTCAAGCAGTTCGCTCCGATTGTTGGAGTTCTCGGCATAAGCTGGCTTGTCGTGGTATCAGCCTACCTACTATTAATCGCAGCGCAACACCCAACCAAACGAATACTTGCCATTGCTGTAGTTGCTATTATCTGGGGCAGCAGCTATCCATTAGCAACCCAAGAATGGACCACCATTACATTAAAAGATCCACTCAACGTCAGCCTCATTCAGGGCAATATACCGCAAGAAAAAAAATGGGACCCACTAGAACGTAACAATATCATCGATACCTATCTACAACTTACGGAGACCGAATGGGAGCAAGACATCATCCTCTGGCCCGAAGCCGCCTACCCCATTTTTCACAATGAAGCCCAAGAAATTATTGCCCGCATCGACATCAAAGGTCGATCGACCAAAACAGCCATTATCAGCGGCGTACCTTCCTGGGAGCAAGAAGGTGAATCCTACTTTTATTACAATTCTATATTTGTAACCGGTGCTGGCGAAGGCATGTACCACAAACAAAAACTGGTGCCTTTTGGTGAATTTATCCCCTTCGAGAGCCTCATCAGAGGAACACTACCTTTCTTTGACTTACCGCTGTCCAGCTTTAGTCGCGGCAAACATAACCAACCCATACTAACCGCCAAAGGCTATTCCCTAGCGCCTTTTATTTGCTACGAAGTGCTCTATCCGGAACTGGTACGCAGATTGGGTAAAGACGCAGACTTCCTGTTAACCGTATCCAATGACGCCTGGTTTGGAACCTCTTGGGGCCCAGACCAGCATTTCGAAATGGTTAGGATGCGAGCGCTAGAGCTCGGCAAATACATGTTGCGAGGAACCAACACAGGGATCACCGCCATTATCGACCATAAAGGCAACACCGTTAAAATGCTGCCTAAATTTGTCGAAGGTGTGTTAAGAGGTCAAATACTACGCTCAAGCGGAAACACGCCATATTCGTATTATGGATACTGGCCACCCCTCGGTGGCGCCGCACTTATTATCGTGATCTCCAGCTTCCTAGCCTGGCGCTTACAAAAAAAACAACCGGTACTTGCTAGCCAGTTATGACCTGATATTCAAAGAATAAATATGGGGGCATCACCGCAAGAAAATTCTTATAACCCAATAACCAAAGAATTTTCTAATGTATCGTACTAAATTAATAGCCCGCTTTAGCAATCTTAATTGGCAATACTGAATGCACTATCTAATGGTAAATAATTCATTGAATCGAGAAATTAAAAGAAAGCTTTTGGCCTTCGGCGAGCAATTTATAATACTAATATCAGCAAGTTCACCTAGCGTTTTTCGCATACCAAACAGCATACCCAATGCGGCAGCACTGTTAAAATTGATGCATTGTAAATCAACGATATAAGATGAGACTTCGGTATTTATATATGACGCCCTAAAATCTTGCATCATATCGAAGTTAAAATCTCCGGTAATTTTAATAACGAGTTCCTCATTATCTTTTGAAATAACACTTTCTACTAACATTGAATATATCCAACTTTTCAGTTATATAAACGAGGCTACATACTTAACAGCCACACAAATTTGCACCTCCTCTTCTTCAAAATATTTTTGTGTATTTGCAGGCTTAGTTATTGCCTACCCCTCGACAGTTACGCTACCCGGCCAATTCTTATATCACCAAGCTTGTAAGGTGCTAAAAAATTAAAACATTTTCCTTTTCAGTTTGTTTTCTTTCAAAGCTAAGTATTGGCATACCTTCTGACAACATGTTATTGACAAAACTAAAGATGGCTTCGCGATCGACTCTTCTATTACCCTGCTGGAACTCATCAATAAACTGGCTGCTTTCTACCTTGTTAAATTGTGACAGGTAAAGCCTAAAGGTTACATTAATACCATCAAGTGCCGCTTGGACAGCCCCTAACTTTTGGGAAAAAACATCTTCATATTGCAGCGCCGTAACCAGTGTATTGAGATAACCCGCAATATGCATATTGCGGCTCCTCGGCTCATCATAATTCTCGACGGCTAGTGACTTGATTGCATCAATCGCATCGACAACTCGACAAGTTTCATCGGTCATGGTGTCGACCAAAGAAGAAATCGCCAAATTCAGCCTCAATACGGTGTTAGCCATATTGATATCGTGATAAAAACGCGACCCAGGAGACAATGTTTTTTCCATCGGGTCAATTGGTTTGGGCGGAGAATCCTCCATTCTCTGCATTAGCTCATTAACATGAGAGCGCTGGTATCGCCGATGACCTCCTGCGGTTTTAGTACAGGTCAATGTCCCGCTATCTGTCCAGCGACGAACCGTAACGCTAGATACAGAGAGCATGCTTGCTACTTCAGATGTACTTATAAAACAATTGCTCAAAGTATGTCACCCCACCAATAGTTTTTGTACCATGTAACAAAAAGTGTAGGATGCGAACAATACTAACAAAAAGAATATTTTCCTATTAGATGATCGTTTTACATAACTTAAAATGCACCGAAACCATGGGGTTACAAAAACATCCCATTCAATAAAATCAACTCACTTAAAAATACAAACGAAACCTGAAACCCTGCAGAGCTGTAAGTTGTGCAATATCTAACAGCCCCCTACATCACAAGATGTTCGACAAGAAATGGCATAATACCAGAAAGTTCGTTTTGTTCGTTTTGTTCGTTTACAAAGTCGCGCGCTTTAACATGAGGTTTTCCCGTAAAATCGTATGATTTCCAACCGCACTCAAACACCCCCCTAATATAGCCTCACCTCCCATAAAACCACCAATTCAGCCCATTAATCCCTTACCTTAAGCGGCCTGCTGAGGTATCCTACTCTTTTGATTTAAAGCCCAAGAGAGCCTATCCGTGGAAAATCCGTACGACCCCCAAAGCATCGAAGAAAAAGTCCAATCCCATTGGGAAAACAACCAGTCTTTTAAGGTAACCGAAGACCCCAATAAGGAACCTTATTACTGCCTTTCGATGTTTCCATACCCCAGTGGCCGCCTGCATATGGGACACGTACGTAACTACACCATTGGGGACGTTATCAGCCGCTTTCAACGCATGAATGGCAAGAACGTCATGCAGCCCATGGGTTGGGATGCCTTTGGTTTACCGGCAGAAAATGCCGCTCTAAAAAACAATGTTGCGCCAGGCAAATGGACCTACGAAAACATTGATTATATGCGTAAGCAACTCAAACGCCTGGGCTTTGGTTATGATTGGGATCGTGAGCTGGCGACCTGTCGCCCCGAATATTATCGCTGGGAGCAGTGGTTCTTTACCAAGCTGCATGAAAAGGGTTTGGTTTACAAGAAAATGGCCACGGTTAACTGGGACCCGGTGGATCAGACCGTATTGGCCAACGAACAGGTCATCGACGGTAAGGGTTGGCGTTCAGGTGCATTGGTAGAACGCAAAGAGATTCCCCAATGGTTTGTCAAAATCACCGATTATGCCGAAGAATTACTTAACGACTTAGATCAATTAGATGAGTGGCCTGAGCAAGTTAAAACCATGCAGCGTAACTGGATTGGTCGCTCGGAAGGCGTGGAACTAGAATTTGATATAGAAGGCGAAGCAGCTCTCTCGGTTTACACTACACGCCCCGACACGTTAATGGGCGTTAGCTATGTAGCGGTTGCCCCACAACATGAGTTGGCAAAAAAGGCCGCCGCATCAAATCCTGATGTCGCTGCATTTATCCAAACCTGCGTGAATACCAAAACCGCAGAAGCCGACATTGCCACCATGGAAAAAGTTGGGATCTTTACCGGTCTTTATGCAACGCACCCCATCACTGGCAACCAAGTACCGGTCTGGATCGCTAACTTTGTATTGATGGATTACGGTTCTGGTGCGGTAATGGCTGTTCCAGGACACGATCAAAGAGACTGGGAATTTGCCACCAAATACCAGTTACCGATCGCCCAAGTTATTGCACCCAGCAACGGCAAAGCTAGTGACGAAACCGCTGTCGATTTAACGCAGCAAGCGTTCACTGAAAAAGGTGTGCTGGTCAATTCAGATGAATTTGATGGCCTGACCTCTGAAGAAGCCTTTCAACGCATTGCAAGCCACCTAGAATCTTTGGGCAAGGGGAAAATTACCGTCAACTATCGGTTACGCGACTGGGGTGTATCCCGTCAACGATATTGGGGCACACCTATTCCCATTATAAATTTGGCTGATGGTACCGAGGTAACCACACCGGAGGACCAACTACCGGTGATACTACCCGAAGACGTGGTAATGAACGGAGTTACCTCTCCTATCAAAGCCGACACAGAGTGGGCAAAAACCACCTATAATGGTGCAGAGGCATTTCGAGAAACCGATACCTTTGATACCTTTATGGAATCTTCCTGGTACTACGCCCGTTACTGCTGCCCAGATAGCACCGACGCGATGCTTGACCCTGACAAAGCCAATTACTGGTTGCCGGTAGACCAATATGTTGGTGGCATCGAACATGCCATATTACATTTGTTGTACTCACGTTTCTTCCATAAACTGATGCGTGATGCAGGTTTAGTTAACTCTGACGAACCCTTTAAACGTTTACTATGCCAAGGCATGGTATTGGCGGATACCTTCTACCGTGAAACCGCCAACGGTGGCAAAGAATGGTTTTCTCCAGCAGATATTGACGTTAAGAAAGACGAAAAAGGCCAAGTATTAAGTGCTTCGCTCAAGTCAGATCAACAGCCCGTACAACATACCGGCATGAGCAAGATGTCGAAATCAAAGAATAACGGCGTCGATCCCCAAGTTATTATTGATCAACACGGTGCAGATACCGTTCGCCTTTTCATGATGTTTGCTGCCCCTCCTGAACAATCGTTGGAATGGTCAGACAGTGGCGTCGACGGCGCAAACAAATTCCTTAAACGTTTTTGGAAGATGGTGACACGCCACATCGACAACGGCGAGGTTCCATCACTTGATACCGCTAATCTAAACAAAACCCAGAAAGACTTACGGCGAAAATTACACGAGACCATACAAAAGGTCAGCGCCGACTACGGTGAGCGTCATACCTTCAATACCGCCATTGCCGCCATCATGGAATTGTGTAATGCCATTAACAAGCTGGATGACAATAGCGAACAAAGTCACGCGGCAATCAACGAAGCCATCCACGCTTGCGTACTCATGCTCACCCCCATTGCACCACACATTTGTCATGAACTATGGCAGGCGTTAGGCAACACCGGCGACGTACTCACTGCAAGCTGGCCAACCGTTGACACTAGCGCACTGGTAAAAGACAGTATCGAAATGGTGGTACAAGTGAATGGTAAAGTGCGAGCAAAAATGGAAGTCAGCACATCCGAAGATAAAGGCACCATTGAACGCATGGCACTAGAAAACGAAAACGTTCAGAAATTCATTGGCGACCTTGTCATTAGAAAAGTCATCGTAGTTCCCGGCAAACTAGTGAGCATCGTGGCAAAATAATGCTAATTTTAACCCGGCATATCACCCAGAGAAAAAAAGCCCAGCGTTTTTTATCTCTGGCGTGCATAACATTGCTGCTATGTACATTAGTCAGCTGTGGATTTCATTTGCGCGGAAGCAGCAAACTGAATGCATCCCTGCCAGAACTATCAATTGAATCCAACACCCCCAGAGCGCCTATCGTACTCACCCTAAAACAATGGTTACGCAGTGCCGGTGTCAGCCTAACTGACTCATCAGACATAACCCTAATCATCACTAATCTAGAAATCAACAAACGCCCCATCGCCTACGACAACCGGGGAAAAATAGCCCAGTACGAGCTAACCAAATCCCTCACTATCAGCGTGACGAAAAAGAGCGGCAAAGTCCTACTGCCCCCAACCCCAATTAACGCAAGGCAACCTTATCGCTATAACGAGTCTGACACTTCGGCCAAAGATGAGGAACAAGCCTTACTTGAACGAGAGATGGATGCAGCGATAGCCAACCAGGTAATCCGCCAGTTGGAACAAATACAATAAAACCATTACTATAAAACCATCGTCATGAAACCTATGCCATGAAACTTATGTTATGAAACTACGCGCCAATCAAATTTCTCAACACCTTAAAAAGGCCTCGCAAACCAACAGCCTGCTGCCTCTTTATATAGTGAGCGGCGAAGACACCCTGCTGATGCAGGAGGCATGTGATGAATTGCGCATCGGCGCGCGTGCGGCAGGTTTTAGCGAACGAGAGTTATGTAACGTAGAAGCTGGGTTTGACTGGAACCAACTGCTTGAGTCCACCAATAGCATGTCTTTATTTGGTGACCGTAAAATATTTGAAATCAGGCTAAGCAAACCTAAATTGGATGAGGCTGGAAAAAAAGCCCTCGCCACCTACCTAGAGCACCCTAGTGAAGACAACCTCATCATTCTCTCACTGGGAAAACTCGACAGAAAAACCCTCAGCACAAAATGGTTTCAAGCCCTCGAGACCAAGAGCGCCTTAATTCAAATATGGCCTATTGAAAACCATCAGCTACCGCAATGGATTCACGCCCGCATGGTAAGTAAAGGCCTGCACCCTGACCCCGATGCAACGCAACTGCTGGCAGAACGGGTAGAAGGCAATCTGTTAGCTGCGGCACAAGAAGTGGACAAGCTAGCACTTCTAATAGAGCCAGGCCCCGTCAATATCAACACCATACGAGCGGCCGTCGCAAACCATTCACGTTACACCCAATTTGAATTAGCCGACCAAGCGATTCAAGGCAATGAAACTCAAGCCCTGCGTATTCTCGCCTTTTTGCAAAATTCAGGTATAGAACCCATTGCTATTCTCTGGGCTTTATCTAAAGATCTTCGGGCACTAGAAGGCATATCTTCTGCGATTGCTAATGGCCAAGCTGCCAGTAAGGCATTCAAAGATTTTAGAGTATGGGACAACCGAAAACCTATTTTTCAAAAAGCGCTAAATAGACACAACTATAAGCTTTTCCGCTCCACGCTAGTGGAAGCCAGCCAGATCGATCATTCGGTGAAAGGATTAATTAAAGCAGACCCATGGATTGGTTTTAAAAATATAATACTGATGCTGTCTGGCACATTAAAAAACAACCCGCTGCCCATAAGCTATGAACAATAACCCATCAAAAAGTAAATCATAAAGGCCACAATTTAGGCCATAGACAAAGTGTTGGGCAAAAAAAAGGGAGCCCTAAGCTCCCCCTACCGACTAAAAGCTCTTATTTCTTAGGTGGCGTCACCACAGCTGGGCTTTCTGCATCAATCGCAGCACTGACAGCCACTACAGCTGCCGTTGGCTCTGTTACAAAAGCAAACTGCATTTGCGTATAACTGCTCAAGGAAACGTTACGTAGATTCTGCATTGTCTTAATTGGCATCTCATAAGCCAACAAACTTACCATCCAACTACTGACTTCTTTACTGCCAGGGTGCATTTCTGCGGTATAGGATACTTCTACCTGACCGTCCGCTAATGGCTTTAACTGCCATTCAGCGTTAAAAAATTGTTGACGCTGGCGACTTTTAAACTCATTAATGTGTTGAGGTTCGGATAGGATTTTCTTAGTTACGATCAAGGTTTTTGAATCTTGGGTCCACTTGGAATAAAGTACGTTATCCTGATCTTTTTCTGGCCAAGGTGCATCGGTTACCTGATAGACCAGCGACTCTGTCTCACTGATATCGCGAATTTTCTCTACCTCAGCGGTTTTATGCATCCATTTCGGAAATTGAGAGCTATCGTTTAGTAGCGCTACTAGTTCAGACAAACTAGCCTTAACCACGGTAACGGTCCTAAATGATTTAACTGGGCTCGCGGCAGACTGCTTGGTATAATGTTTAATGTGATTTTCATCTAGCTCTAGTTTCCACTCTGAAGCAAAAGCACTAGAACTCACAGCCATGAAAAATACCGCAATTACGTACCGAAGACCCCAAGATCGAAAGATTCCCATGCACCTTACCTCCAATTGTTATAATTATTTGATTGGTTATTCTTTATTCTACTATCTTTATTTCAAGCTTCCAATACCCTAATTTCAACTTCCTGCGACAGCATAGATAAGCTATTAAAATATAACAAGTAAAGTCTTCTTACTTGTTTATTATGCGCACAAAAAAGCCGGCAAAGCCGGCTTTTTTGTGCAAAACCCTAAAATATTAAGGCTGGCAACCTACTCTTCGCTGCTAACTTCTTCCGTGTTTTCAGCCAACGCCTTCATGCTTAGCTTAATTCGGCCGCGATTATCCACATCCAGTACTTTTACCTGGATCTCTTGTCCTTCAGATAAATAATCCGTCACTTTCTCTACTCGCTCTTGCGCGATTTGAGAAATATGCAACAAACCATCGGTTCCAGGCAAGATTGTTACGAAAGCACCGAAATCAACGATACGCGCAACCTTACCGGTATAAACCTTATCAACTTCGGCTTCTGCAGTAACTTCTTGAACTTTCACGACACCCGCATCGGCAGCGGCACGATTCTCACCGTATACTTTCACCGTACCATCGTCTTCGATATCAATAGAAGCGCCAGTTTCATCACAGATTTGACGAATCATAGCCCCGCCCTTACCGATAACGTCACGGATCTTGTCGGGGTTAATCTTAATAGTAAGGTAAACAGGAGCGTCATCAGAAATATCCTGACGGTGAGAACTAAGCACTTTGTTCATCTCCCCTAAGATCGTCAATCGACCAGCACGGGCCTGGACCAAGGCTTTTTCCATGATCTCTTCAGTGATGCCTTCAATTTTAATATCCATCTGAAGTGCAGTAATACCTGCTGCGGTTCCCGCCACTTTAAAGTCCATGTCGCCCAGGTGATCTTCATCGCCTAGGATGTCAGACAATATAGCGTAACGATCACCTTCTTTTACAAGGCCCATTGCAATACCAGCAACCGCAGCCTTTAACGGTGCGCCCGCATCCATCATTGCCAAACTCGCGCCACAAACACTCGCCATAGAAGACGACCCGTTTGATTCAGTGATCTCTGAAACGATACGAGTAACGTATGGGAAATCTTCAGCAGAAGGAAGCACTGCTTGAATACCACGACGCGCTAAACGGCCGTGGCCAATTTCTCGACGCTTTGGCCCCAAGGCAAAACCGGTTTCACCAACACAGTAAGGAGGGAAATTATAGTGAAGCATAAAGTTATCTATCTGCTTACCTCGTAGCGCATCAAACATCTGCGCATCACGCTGGCTACCCAACGTTGCGGTAACGATTGCTTGAGTTTCTCCACGGGTAAATAATGCAGAACCGTGTACTTTAGGCAGAATACCAATTTCGATCTCTATAGGACGAACAGTATCTAAAGCTCGGCCATCGATACGCGGGCTACCAGAAAGAACTGTTTCTCGTACTACGTTCTTTTCAATACTGCTCATCAAACCCTTAACTTCTTCAGCAGAAGGCTGACCGTCTTCAGAACCTGCAACAGTATCAACCGCTTCTGATTTAATTTCACCTACTCGCGTATAACGCTCAAGCTTGTCAGTGATCTGGTACGCTTCTGCTATCTTGCCTTCAAAGCTAGTTTTAAGCTGAGACTTAAGCGCGGCATTTTCTTCAGCTTGTGGTAATACCCAAACCGGCTTAGCAGCTTCTGCAGCAAACTCTTTAATTGCAGTAATAACTACCTGCATTTCTTGGTGGCCAAAGAGTACCGCACCTAACATGGTATCTTCAGACAATTCTTTGGCCTCAGATTCAACCATAAGAACCGCGCCTTCCGTACCAGCAACAACCAAGTCTAAGTCAGAACCTTCTAGATCTTCAAAACTTGGGTTAAGCACAAACATCTCGTCGATATAACCAACACGCGCCGCACCAATAGGGCCATTAAATGGAACACCAGAAATGGCCAATGCCGCAGAAGTACCGATTAGCGCTGCAATATCTGGATCATATGCCTTGTCGACTGACATAACAGTTGCCATTACTTGCACTTCATTCATGAAACCATTGGGAAACAAAGGGCGAATAGGGCGATCTATCAAACGACACGTTAAAGTTTCTTTCTCAGAAGGACGCCCTTCTCTCTTCAAGTAACCGCCAGGAATACGGCCTGCTGCATATATTTTTTCTTGATAATTAACGGTTAATGGAAAAAAGTTTTGGCCGGGTTTTGGCTCTTTTTTACCAACAACGGTAACCAATACGGAAGTTTCGCCACAAGAAACCATGACTGCACCGGATGCTTGACGAGCAACCTTACCAGTTTCCAGTACAAACGTTTGTTCTCCAAATTGAAATTCTTTTCTTACGACATTAAACATAATTACCTTCCATCATTATCCATCGGCTTTACTGGGTAAACTATTTCAGCCCAGCATTTTATCTTACGTGTACTCTTTAAACTTAATTACGTCTTAAAAAATTGTTACGTCTTAAAACATTGCTACTTCTTAAAACAAAAACGCGACACCCACATAGTGGATGTCGCGTCTTTTCAATCAACCAGCAGCAGCTTGCGCATTATGCGCCTGACAACACTGATAAATTGTTGGGCTTGATTCAACTGGATATCCTATCGACGGAGACCAAGTTTAGCGATAAGAGACGTGTAACGATCAGCTTTCTTACGCTTCAAATAATCAAGTAATTTACGACGCTGGTTTACCATACGGATTAAACCACGGCGTGAGTGGTGATCATGGATATGCTCTTTAAAGTGACCTTGCAAATAATTAATTTGCGCGGTTAAAAGTGCAACCTGAACTTCAGGAGAACCAGTGTCCCCTTTTGATTGTGCGTTGTCCGCAACAATCTTTGCTTTTACTTCAGCAGATAGTGACATGTTACTTGCTCCAAATATGCATAAATTAATCAGAATAAGTACCGTGCATATTTACAGTACCATTCAGTTTCACCTCAATACGAGGTCTTCAATAAGCGCCGGGGGGCAACCTTTCCATCGTCCAGTATTTCCCCAACGCCTAAAAATGTGCCGTCCTCTAATAACAGCCTGACCATCCCCTCTACCGGAGACTGCGGAACCTGTACCGCCTGGCCTGTTTTCACATAATATGCCGCATCGTCAGTCAGCACCACTTCGGGCCAATCAGCGACAGATGTATCCATCGGCAATAACAATTTATCGACTTCTTGGTGACCACCCTTTTCTAACGCAGCATCTAACTGCTCAAAAGTAATCATCATCTCGGACGTATAAGGTCCGGCATCGGTTCGATGCAATTTAACAACATGCGCACAGGTATTCATCGCTAATCCCATATCTTCTACAAGATTCCGGATATAGGTACCTTTGCTAGAATGCACGTATAGTGAAAACTCATCGCCATCGAAAGACAGCAATTCTAACGCAAAAATTGTAATCTTTCGTGCTTTTCTTTCAACTTCAATGCCTTGCCGCGCTAATTTGTACAAAGGCTGACCTTCATGCTTTAACGCAGAATACATCGAAGGTACTTGTTCTATCTCACCCAAAAACTGAGGGATAACATCCCTAACGGTTTGTGCGGTAATACCCTCAATAGAGCAGCGTTTAACGATTTCACTGTCGGTATCGCCACTGGCGGTTTGCACACCCAGCTTACCTGTCACTAGATATTTTTTATTAGCATCCAGCAAAACCTGAGAGAATTTAGTTGCTTCACCAAAGCATAACGGCAATAAACCCGTTGCCAAAGGATCCAGACTTCCCGTGTGGCCAACCTTCGCCGCACCAAACATTCGTTTCACTCTCTGCAACGCTGCATTTGACGTCACATCCAGCGGCTTGTATAACACCAGAATGCCATTAACATTGCGGCCTTTCTTACTGCCTCTGCGCCCCAATTTACTCGTCGACCTCGCCAGCATCCAAATCGGCAGGAGGTTCGCTCTCACCTGAACGCGCAATATCTTCTGAGCGAGCACGATTAATTAGCGCACTCATTCTTGGCCCTTCGACCACTGTTTGGTCATAATGGAAACGCAAGCTAGGCATAACGCGCAGCTTGATTCCCTTTGCCAAAGAAGAACGAAGAAAACCCGCTGCATTGGTCAGCACACTCAAGCCCTGCTTAATACCTTCTTCATCTTCTTCTATGCCCATAAATGTGACATAGACATCGGCAAAAGCCAAATCTCGGCTAACTTTAATACCAGATATTGTCGTCATACCTAAACGTGGGTCTTTTAATTCCCGCTGCACAAGCACGGCCAGATCGCGTTGCATCTGATCTGCAATACGATCGGTACGGCTATACCCTCTTGGACTATGGCGCAATGCTTTCTATCCTCTAACGTTAAAGTGAACGAGCAATCTCGGTGACACTAAACACCTCGATCTTATCGCCAGGTTTAACATCGTTATAGCTCTTCACCGCGATACCACATTCTACGCCGTTAGCAACTTCTGGTACGTCATCTTTAAATCGACGCAACGATTCTAACTCGCCTTCATAGATAACAATGTCGTCGCGAAGCACCCGAATAGGCTTATTGCGGTAAATCGTACCTTCAACCACACGACAACCAGCAACCGCGCCAAACTTAGACGAACGGAACACATCCCGTACATCGGCAACACCCAAGATTTCTTCGCGCATTTCTGGTGCAAGTAAACCAGACATCGCCTTCTTGATATCATCGATAATGTCATAAATGACGCTGTAATAACGCAGCTCAATATTCTCTTCTTGGCAAAGCTTACGCGCAGCACCGTCGGCTCGAACATTAAAGCCAATAATTGCCGCCCCGGAGGTTAACGCCAAATTAACATCGGACTCGTTAATACCACCAACGCCGGAAGACACGATAACAACTTTTACTTCATCGGTGGCCAACTCGTGCAACGAAGCAGACAACGCCTCCAAGGAACCTCGAACATCGGTCTTTAATAGGATGTTCACCGCCGAAGCTTCGCCTACCCCCATATTTTCAAAGACACTTTCTAACTTAGCGGCCTGTTGACGCGCTAGTCGCGAGGCACGCGTTCTCGCCTGACGGAACTCCGCAACTTCTCGAGCCTTACGCTCGTTTGGCACTACCAAAAAATCTTCTCCCGCTTCAGGGGCACCAGGCAAACCTAATATTTCTACCGGTATAGAGGCCCCAGCTTGAGGAAGAGCCACACCATTCTCATCGGTCATGGCTCGTACTCGACCAAAGTGCTCGCCAGCCAATACAATATCGCCCGCATGTAATACGCCGCCTTGTACCAGCAAACTAGCCACTACACCACGACCTTTATCTACCCGGGATTCAATAACTACCCCTTTTGCCGGCCCGGTCATTACCGCATTAAGTTCAAGCATCTCAGACTGAAGTAATATCGCATCCAACAGCGCATCAATCCCTTCACCGGTTAGTGCAGAGACGGGAAGAAACGGTGTATCACCACCCCACTCTTCAGGAATAACTTCCTTGGTTGAGAGATCGTTCTTCACCTTATCGGGGTCAGCGTCTTCTTTATCCATTTTGTTAACCGCAACAATAATGGGAACACCTGCTGCCCTTGCATGGTCAACAGCCTCAGCCGTTTGAGGCATCATACCGTCATCGGCAGCAACCACTAACACAACAATATCAGTACTGCTCGCACCACGAGCTCGCATGGCAGTAAATGCCGCGTGTCCTGGTGTATCCAAGAAGGTGATCATGCCATGACCGGTTTCAACATGATATGCACCGATATGCTGG
>NVVG01000101.1 GCA_002402125.1 Moraxellaceae bacterium | reverse complement strand
TCGGGGTTTGGTTTGCGGAAAAGAATTTTTCCGGTTGTATGTTTATTAATGCTGCGGCCGAATTTGCAGACCATGATAATCCAAATCACATTATCTGTGCTGAGCACAAACGCCTGGTACGTGACTATATAAAAGGCCTTGCCGAACAAGCTGGAGCCAAAGATCCGGACTTGCTAGCTCAGCAACTCAATTTGCTATTAGAAGGTGCCATCGTTAACGCTTATGTCAGCAACGATAAAAATGCGGCGGCATTAGCAAAGTCGATGGCAACGGTATTTATAGAACAAGCGGTTGAATAACGGGTTAGCCAAGAAGATAGCTTTGCTATGTTTGCTCGCGAATCAATACTTCGGCAGATATACTGAGCCCTGCACTTAGCCTGCCTGTCATACGCAGAATGGCTACCAACTCATTCGACAAATTAGTCTGGATATCCCAATTCGTTTATTCTACCGTCACCGATTTAGCCAAGTTTCTCGGCTGGTCTACATCTGTACCTTTGATAATGGCCACATGATAAGACAGTAGCTGTAGCGGAATGGTATATATGATGGGCGCTAATACCTCATCCACTGCTGGTAAATCCATCACATGTACATCGGGTTCAGGAGCAACTCCGGCTTTTGAATCTTGAAAAATAAACAACTCACCACCACGGGCTCGCACTTCTTGTAAGTTGGACTTTAATTTTTCCAATAAACTATCCGATGGTGCTACCGCAACTATTGGCATCTCTTTATCCACCAATGCTAAAGGTCCGTGTTTTAGTTCACCCGCTGGATAGGCTTCGGCATGAATATAGGAAATTTCTTTTAGTTTTAAGGCACCTTCCATCGCGATTGGATACTGAATACCGCGACCCAAAAACAACGCGTGGTTTTTTTCACTGAACAGTGGTGCCATTGCTTCGATGGCGTCATTCAAACCTAAGGTTTGTTGAATCAGATCTGGCAGCTGCGCCATGTTGGCGAGCAATGCTTTTTCTTGCTGCTCTGAGACTTTATTAAAACGCCCGACAGCCACCATAAATAAAAATAATGAGACTAGTTGGGTGGTAAAGGCTTTTGTCGATGCAACACCTATTTCGGTACCGGCCTTGGTCATAAATGCCATATCCGATTCTCGTACCAAGGAACTATCCGGTACATTACAGATTGTTAGTGATCCCAAATATCCCTTGGCGTCACGCAGTGCCGCTAAGGTATCGGCGGTTTCACCGGATTGAGAAATGGTCACAAATAATGTATTGGGGCGAACCACCGAATCCCGATAGCGAAATTCTGAAGCCACTTCGACATTGCATTGCAGGCCAGCAATAGACTCAAACCAATATTTTGCCACCATTCCCGAATGATAACTGGTGCCACAGGCGATAATCTGAATACCTTCAACTTTACTGAACAGTGTCTCGGCTTGAGGACCAAACTCTGCCAAATTAACCAGCCCATCGATGATTCGACCATCTAAAGTAGAACGCACCGAGGTCGGTTGTTCGAAAATCTCTTTCATCATGAAGTGACGATATTCGCCTTTTTCTGCAATACCTGCACTGCCTACGTCTTCGCGAATTGGGCGCTCTACTACCTCACCGTTGATATCTTCAATGACAACGGAATCTAAATGCAAATCGGCAAAATCGCCCTCTTCCAAAAATACAAATCGATTGGTAACCGGCAACAAGGCTAATTGGTCGGAGGCAATAAAATTCTCGCCGATGCCGATACCTAATACTAATGGACTGCCAGCGCGGCTACATACCAATCGATTGGGTTCGCTTTTATGCATAACACCTAGTGCATAAGCACCATCCAGTTGATCAACGGTAGCACGTAGGGCTTTTAGTAGATCGGGGTTTTTCTGATATTCACTGTGTAATAGGTGCGCAACAACTTCGGTGTCTGTTTCAGAAGTAAATTCATAACCGGCAGCTTGTAACTGTTTACGTAAGGTTTCGTGGTTCTCGATAATGCCGTTGTGCACGATGGCAACTTCACCGCTAGACATATGGGGATGAGCATTTTCAATACTAGGCACCCCGTGAGTTGCCCAACGAGTATGCGCAATACCAACGACACCAGGATAGGTGCTGGCCAATACCAAATCATCTAAACCTTTCACTTTACCTTGGCATCGAATACGCTCGATGTCCTGGCCTTCAGCTAATTGGGCGATGCCCGCTGAATCATAACCACGATACTCTAGGCGTTTGAGTCCTTCCAATAATATGGGGGCAATTTTACGAGTTGAGACTGCACCAACGATTCCGCACATATTTTTTCCTGTTGCAACAATGGTTGCTATAAAATGGTCGCTATAAATAGTAGGTATGAAAAGTAACTGCTAAATATTCCGATTAGTGCTAATACTATTTTTTCTTGGTCGGCCGCTGCCAACTGGTAATGGTTAATTGTTTGGCTCGAGTTACCGTTAATGCATTTGCCTTTGCATTAGTTGACACCGTTGATCCAGCGCCAATAGTTGCACCTTCGCCAATATTTATCGGTGCTACAAGGGAAGTATTCGAACCAATAAAGGCTTTATCGCCAATAATGGTTTTATGTTTATTAGCACCGTCATAGTTACAGGTAATGGTTCCGGCACCCACATTCACACCTTTGCCAATTTCGGCGTCACCAATATAAGTTAGATGATTTATCTTGCTGCCTTCGTTGATGTAACTTTTTTTAGTCTCAACAAAATTGCCAATCTTTACTTTTGCTTCGGTAATGGTACCGGGCCTAATGCGGGCAAAGGGGCCAATGTCTGCTTCACTGCCAATGAGAGAGTCTTCTATAACGGTGTTGGCTCGAATTACCGCGTTGTCACCAATGCTACTATTAATGATGTAGCAATTTGGGCCAATCATACAATTATCGCCCAAGGTCACCTTGCCTTCGAAGACGGCATTTACATCGATAAAACAATCGGCGCCAACGGTTAGCTCGCCGCGAATATCAAACCGTGACGCATCGGCAAAAATAGCACCCTCTCGCATCAATATTTCGGCGCGATTCTGTTGATACAAGCGCTCTAGTTTACTCAGTTGGATTTTGTCGTTAACACCTTCAACTTCCATACGATTGGTAGCGACGGTAGCTTGTACGCTAATACCCTCAGCAGACGCCATCTTAACGATATCAGTCAAATAATATTCACCTTGGGAATTATTATCGCTCAAGGTAGGCAACCAGCGGTGCAATAGATCACTGTTGACTAACATGATGCCGGTGTTGACCTCATTAACCTGTTTCTGGCTTTCTGATGCGTCTTTTTCTTCAACAATCGCAGTCACTTGATCATTGGTATCACGGATAATACGTCCGTAACCCTGAGGATTTTCCAGTCGTATAGTAAGCAAACCACAACCTTGCTCATCCGTAGAGCCGATGAAATTTTGTAGCGTTTGCTCAGAAATCAAAGGTACATCACCGTACAAAATCAGAGTTCTTGTGCCTGCTTTAAGTTCAGGCAACGCTACCTTTACCGCGTGCCCGGTGCCTAGCTGTTCGGTTTGCTCAATCCACGATAATGGCAGCTCAGGATGCAAGCCATCAATCACTTCTCGAACCTCTTGCCCGCCATGGCCATAAACGATGGTGATATTATCTGCGTCAATATGTTCCGATGTCTCCAACACATGAGAAAGCAATGGCTTTTTGGCTAGCGGCTGTAATACCTTAGGCAACTTCGACTTCATGCGAGTTCCCTTACCGGCGGCTAAGATAACAACGTTTAAATCCATCCTGAGATTCCTTGGTATGGAGATTTCTATAAGTTTGTCCCGTAGGCTCTGCAGTTACTAGTATAAAACAAAAAAAGGGTGGCCGTAGCCACCCTTTTATTGTCAGTACAATTAATCACTTTACGCTGGTGATTACTTGCCCAACTTATTTTTCAATTGACGAATCGTTCTCAATTGAGCCACGGCTTCTGCCAATTGAGCCGCCGCGGTTGAATAATCAATCTCAGAGTTCTGATTTTCTAGCGACTTACGTGCTTCTTCCGCTGCTCTTTCTGCTGCAGCTTCATCAACATCATCAGCGCGTACTGCAGTATCTGCCAGTACAGTCACCATATTGGGCTGAACTTCTAACATTCCACCCGACACGTAGTACATTTCTTCTTCGCCATTTTGCTTGATCACACGTACTGGACCAGGCGTTAAACGGGTAAGAAGAGGAGCATGACCTGGGGCAATACCCAGGTCACCCAACGCGCCGTGAGCGATTAGCATTTCTACTAACCCAGAGAATATCTCTTTTTCGGCACTAACTATCTCGCATTGTACGGTCATAGCCATTCGTTATCTCCAAATACGGATAATTACATATCCTTCGCTTTTTGAATGGCTTCGTCGATACCGCCAACCATATAGAAGGCTTGCTCTGGCATGTGATCATACTCACCGGCCAAAATGCCCTTGAAGCTCGAAATAGTTTCTTTCAAAGAAACATACTTACCCGGTGAACCGGTAAATATTTCTGCAACAAAGAATGGCTGAGACAAGAATCGCTCAATCTTACGAGCACGATAAACCGCTTGCTTATCTTCTTCTGACAATTCATCCATACCTAGAATCGCGATAATATCTTTAAGTTCTTTATAACGCTGAAGCACTGTCTGTACACCACGGGCTACATCATAGTGCTCTTGACCAATAACTAATGGATCAAGCTGACGAGAAGTAGAATCCAATGGATCGATCGCTGGGTAGATACCTTTAGCAGCAATATCACGACTTAGTACAACGGTTGCATCCAAGTGAGCAAAGGTTGTTGCAGGTGATGGATCGGTCAAATCATCCGCAGGCACATATACCGCTTGGATAGACGTGATAGAACCGGTTTTTGTAGAAGTGATTCGCTCTTGAAGCGCGCCCATTTCTTCTGCAAGTGTTGGCTGGTAACCAACCGCAGATGGCATACGACCAAGCAGTGCCGATACTTCGGTTCCCGCAAGTGTGTAACGGTAAATGTTATCAATGAACAACAATACATCAAGACCATCATCACGGAATTTCTCCGCCATGGTGAGACCCGTCAGTGCTACACGTAGTCTGTTTCCTGGAGGCTCGTTCATCTGACCGTAAACCATTGCTACTTTAGAATCCTGAGGAGTCTCGATGTTTACAACACCCGCTTCCTGCATCTCGTGATAGAAATCATTACCTTCACGAGTACGCTCACCAACACCCGCAAACACAGACAAACCAGCGTGTTGACGTGCGATGTTGTTGATCAATTCCATCATGTTTACCGTTTTACCAACACCGGCTCCACCAAACAATCCAACTTTACCACCTTTAGCGAATGGACAAATTAGATCGATAACTTTGATGCCCGTTTCAAGCAATTCGTCACTCGCTGCTTGCTCTGCGTATGATGGTGCCTTACGGTGAATGGAAGCACGTTGCTTCTCACCGATGTCGCCTCTTTCGTCGATTGGATTGCCTAACACATCCATAATACGACCAAGAGTTTCAACACCAACAGGTACGTTAATTGGTGCTCCAGTTGACTGAACGGTTAATCCACGACGCAAACCTTCTGTACTACCCATTGCGATAGTACGAACAATTCCGTCACCCAACTGCTGTTGAACTTCTAGAACCGTTTCTGCGTTGTCTACATTCAGTGCGTCGTATACCTTCGGTACAGAATCACGTGAAAATTCGACGTCGATAACCGCGCCGATGATTTGTACGATACGTCCGCTACTCATGCCAGTATCCTCTTGCCGTAATATGTTAGGGCTTACGCCCAAAAATTTAAATTAGAAATCGTTAAACCGCTGCCGCGCCACTGACAATCTCAGATAGCTCTTGTGTAATCGCAGCTTGACGTGCTTTGTTGTAAATAAGCTCAAGATCGCTAATGATGTCGCCGGCATTATCCGTAGCTGATTTCATTGCAACCATTCGTGCAGCTTGCTCACACGCATTGTTTTCAACAACGCCTTGGTAAACCTGTGATTCTACATAACGTACCAGTAGCAGATCTAAAATCTCTTTCGCTTCTGGTTCGTAGATATAGTCCCATGGGCCTTTGCGCTCACCAGTATCACCGGCTTTAAGTGGCAATAACTGTAATGCTTGTGGGCTTTGCGTCATAGTATTGACAAACTCGTTGAACACTAAGAACAAACGATCAATTTTGCCTTCGTCGAAAGCATTTAACATTACTTTCACAGAACCAATCAGGTCTTCAACACTGGGGGCATCGCCTAATCCCGATGTTGAAGCAATTGTATTACCACCCACTGACCTAAAGAAACTCGTGGCTTTATTGCCAATTAAACATAAATCAATCTCTGCACCTTTTTCTGACCACTCTTTTGACACAGAGAGGGCACGTTTAAAAAGGTTTATGTTTAATCCACCACAGAGACCGCGATCACTGGAGATTACGATAACACCCACACGTTTCACTTCCCGATCTTGCATATACATATGCCGATACTCAGGATTCGATGTTGCTAGGTGACTAACTACCTGACGGATCTTTTCCGAATAAGGCTTAGACGCAGCCATACGTTCCCGCGCTTTACGCATCTTACTTGCAGCAACTAGTTGCATCGCTGAAGTAATTTTTTGCGTGTTTTTTACGCTCGCAATTTTGGTCCGTATTTCTTTTGTACCTGCCATATCTCTTCCAACTTATCCGTTGATAAAGCAGCCGAAGCTGCTCTATCGTTTAGATTACCAAGATTGAGTGGACTTGAATTTCTCAACACACTCTTTAAATTGGCCTTCGATCTCTTTATTCCAGTTTGCAGTTTCGTCAGTGCTTTTCATCATCTCTGCGAACTCGGATCGCGCGAAAGAAAGTAACGCAGCTTCAAAATCTAAGATCTTGTTAATTTCAATGCCTTCTAAATAACCTTCGTTGGCTACATAGAGCATCAAAGCCATGTCCGCAATACTCATTGGCGAGTATTGCTTTTGCTTCATTAGTTCGGTTACGGCTTGGCCGTGCTCAAGCTGCTTACGTGTTGCTTCATCAAGATCAGAAGCGAACTGTGCAAATGCTGCAAGTTCACGATACTGAGCCAATGCCAAACGAATACCACCACCCAACTTCTTGATGATCTTAGTCTGAGCAGCACCACCAACACGCGATACCGAGATACCGGCGTTCATCGCAGGACGAATACCCGCGTTAAATAGATCGGATTCTAAGAAAATCTGACCATCGGTAATCGAGATTACGTTCGTCGGTACAAAAGCAGATACGTCACCCGCTTGGGTTTCGATGATAGGCAACGCTGTCAAAGAACCGGTTTTACCTTTTACTTCACCGTTGGTGAACTTCTCAACATAGTCAGCGTTTACACGAGCAGCACGCTCAAGTAGACGTGAATGGAGATAGAAAACATCACCAGGATATGCTTCACGACCTGGAGGACGACGAAGTAGCAAAGAGATTTGACGATAAGCCCAAGCTTGCTTGGTTAAATCATCATATACGATAAGTGCATCTTGACCACGGTCACGGAAGTACTCACCCATTGCGCAACCCGCAAATGGTGCAAGGAACTGCATAGATGCAGGATCCGATGCTGAAGCCGCAACGATAATAGTGTGCTCCATTGCGCCGTGCTCTTCTAACTTACGTACTACGTTAGCAATAGAAGATTGCTTTTGACCAATCGCAACATAGATACATTTAATGCCTGTACCTTTTTGGTTGATGATTGCATCAATCGCAACAGCAGTTTTACCAATTTGACGGTCACCGATAATCAACTCACGTTGACCACGGCCGATTGGCACCATCGAATCAATTGCTTTAAGACCCGTTTGTACTGGCTCATCAACGGATTGACGTGCGATTACACCCGGTGCAACTTTTTCGACGAAGTCAGTTAATTTAGCATTAACCGGACCTTTACCGTCGATAGGGTTACCCATAGTATCCACTACGCGACCAAGAAGCTCTGGTCCAACTGGTACTTCAAGTACCTTGCCAGTACACTGTGCTTTTTGACCTTCTTGAAGAGAAAGGTAGTCACCAAGTACAATGGCGCCTACTGAATCTTGCTCTAGGTTAAGTGCCATTCCAAATACACCACCTTCAAATTCGATCATTTCGCCGTACATCACATCGGCTAAGCCGTGGATACGAACGATACCGTCAGATACACTAACGATAGTTCCCTCAGTACGGGCTTCTGAAGAGGCATCTAGACTTTCGATGCGCTGCTTGATCAGCTCGCTGATTTCTGATGGATTGAGTTGCTGCATGCTTTTATCCTCAATACTCACGTTCTGTTAAGAGCCTAATTAAGCGCTCATGGTTTCGGCTAACTTTGCAAGCTTACCGCGAACAGAGCCGTCAATTACAATGTCGCCTGCACGAATAATCAGGCCACCTATTAATGATTGATCTACTTCAGATTCGATATTCACATCCTGCCCTAAACGCGTTTTTAGCGCAGTGGCCAAACTCGCGGTTTGATCGGATGTTACCTCAAATGCAGAAATAATCTTTACGTCTACTGATTGCTCTTTCTCGGCTTTAAGCTGCTCGAAAAGCTCAGAGATTGCTGACAACGCTGACAGTCGCTTATTACTTGCTAATAAAGCAATAAAGTTTTTGCCGCTTTCATCTAGCTGGTCTGCACAAATCGTTGTCAACGTATTCAACTGTTGTTCAGTTGTCAGTTTTGGATTGTCCAGTATCTCTTTTACTGCCGAGTCATCAACTACCGCTGCGGTGAAAGAAAGCATCAAAGACCATTCTGCTAATTGCCCTTTCTCTTCAGCAAACTGAAAAGCGGCTTTAGCGTAGGGCCGAGCAACTGTCGTTAGTTCTGCCATTATCTATTACCGTTATAACTCTGCTGCGAGTTGCTCTAGCATTTTGCTATGAGCACTCTGGTCAACAGACGTGTTAAGGATCTTTTCAGCACCTGCCACTGCAAGAACAGAAACCTGTGAACGCAGTGTTTCTTTAGCACGATTCACTTCTTGTTCTATATCGCTTTGTGCAGCTACTTTAAGACGCTCACCTTCTTCGCGAGCTTGATCTTTTGCTTCGTCAATAAGCTGTGATCCACGCTTGTTGGCTTGCTCAATCAGCTCTGCAGCTTGCTGTTTTGCTTCACGCAAAATATCCGCCGCTTTTGCTTTTGCAAGCTCTAGATCTTGTGCTGCCTTGTCGGCATCTTGCAAGCCAGCAGCAATTTTTTCTCTTCTTTCGTTCATGGCACCGATGAGCGGTGGCCAAACAAACTTAAGACAGAAAAAGACAAAGATCGCAAAGGATATTGCTTGACCTAAGATGGTCGCATTAATGTTCATACGTAAGTCCTCTTGCTCGTTAAAAGTGTTTTTACTTTTCGAGCGAAGCTTAGGCAGCTAACACGAAGATCATGTACATGCCAATACCTACACCAATCATAGGAACCGCATCAAGTAGACCAGCCATCAAGAACATTTTGCCTTGAAGAGCAGGTGCCATTTCTGGTTGACGTGCAGTACCTTCAAGCAGACGTCCGCCTAAAAGACCAAAGCCGATTGCTGTTCCAAGGGCACCTAGACCGATTACGAGGCTAGCAGCGATAAGTACTAATGCTGATGCTTCAGACATGTTAACTCCTAAATTATGTTGAGTTGTAGTTAAGTTTTAAGGTTGAAACTGGTGTTGCTTTTTACTAAATAACATTTCTTATTAACAAGGTAATGTTAAAAGCGATGCTTAGTGATCTTCGTGTGCCATGCTGAGGTACACAATAGTTAATACCGTGAAGATAAAGGCCTGCAGGGTAATAACTAAGATATGAAAGATGGCCCATGGCACAGAAAGTGTCCACTGTATCCAAAAAGGCATCAACGCTATCAAGATAAAGATCATTTCACCCGCATACATGTTGCCGAACAACCGTAGGCCTAATGAAATGGGTTTGGTCACTAAGTTTAGAATTTCTAAGAAAAGGTTCATTGGAATAAATATTGCCTGAATCACAGGATTAGGATTATTAAACGGGTGCAATGATAGTTCGCCGGCAAAACCACCGATACCTTTCACTTTAATACTGTAATAAAGGATCAAACCAAATACAGAAAATGCCATACCAAGGGTGATGTTTGGATCGGTAGAAGGTACAACCTTCATAAAGTGAATGCCAAACAGCTCAAATATTGCCGGAATGAAATCAACTGGAATTAAATCCATCGCGTTCATTAAGAAAACCCAAATAAAGATGGTTAATCCTAATGGTGCGATCAAGGGGTTACGGCCATGGAAGCTATCTTTTACCGTGTTGTCGATAAAATCGACGAGGATTTCTACGAAGTTTTGAAATCCACCCGGAACACCTGTTGTTGCTTTTCTAGCAACCATTCTAAACGAACCCAGAAAAAGCACCGCCAACGCTATAGACCACCCCATAGAGTCAACATTGATAGCCCAAAAACCCATCTCTTTTGCTTCAGCTGCACTTTCAGCCAATCCCCAGGTGCCATCAGAATGCTGACCATAAACAAGGTTGGTCAAGTGATGCTTGATATACTCTGTAGAACTACCTGCCATATTCGGTACCAATCACAGTTTGGGCTAAGGTTTATTTGTTTATACGCTGTTTAAACAGAAGTGGTGCAAACCATGACACCATCAACACCGCAATAAATGCGGTAAACATCGCTAATGCATTCTCTTTTATCTGTAATGCCGGTACGTATTTAAACGCCACCAGCATTAATACGATCGTTATGACAAACTTGCCACTCTCGCCTCGTTGAAACGACTTCACCATCTGGCTGGCTGCTCGAGCGCCAGAGTATCGAAACGCCTGAAATGCAAAGTATGCGTTCGAGGCTGTCGCTATCCATCCACCTATCAGAGCAGATAGTGCAACGTCTTTGCTTATTATGAGTAGCAATACAGGGAAAAGAGATGCAACGGCGGCTTGTGTGCCGACCAGTCGATATGCCAAAGAGCGATCATTTAACGCCCGCGGTTTTGTCACTTTTTCTACCTTTGCTCATCATAAATAGATTCGCTCTCTCGAAAGGAGCTGGTCTGAGGCGGGGCAAATTATAGTGATTCTTAACCGCACTAGCAACCAGTATTAAGATATCATCAAATTATTTTGGGTATTTATTACGCAAGGGGGGATTCAGGCTATTTTTTCTACATTAGCTGCAGTGGACATTGAAAATTTCATGGATCAATAGGACAAAAAAACAACAACACTGAAATTTATTGGCTTTTTGTCTATTAACTTCACCAAGGCGTTTTTTGGTAGTCCGACATACAACGGGAGTTATTTGATGTGGGCTAAGATTCCATCAAGCTCATCCAAGCTGGTATATTTTATGACTAACTTGCCTCTGCCTTTTGCACTGTGCTGAATCAGTACTGGTGCACCCAACCTCTGGGATAGACTATCTTGTAACTGGCGCACATCAGGATCAATTTTATCCTCTGGACCCGCGGTCGCCTCGCTTTGCAGTCGGCGTACTAATGCTTCAGCTTGCCGAACGGATAATCCTCTGGATGCTATTGAACGCGCTGCTTCTGATTGCTTCAATGGATCTAAGGTTAAAATAGCTCGCGCATGACCCATTTCTAAGTCACCGTGTTCTAACATTGTTTTCGATTCAGAACTCAAAGAATTAAGACGTAACAAGTTGGTCACGGTGGTGCGTGATTTGCCCACTGCTTCTGCCACTTGCTGGTGGGTTAATTCAAACTCATCTTGTAACCGTTGTAGCGCAACCGCTTCTTCGATTGGGTTAAGGTCTTCACGCTGAATGTTTTCTATCAGCGCCATAGCAATGGCAGCTTCATCCGGTACATCACGGATGATACAGGGTACCTTGTCCAATCCGGCTAATTGACTCGCTCGCCAGCGTCGCTCACCCGCGATAATCTCATAATTAGTCGATGAGATAGGGCGAATAACAATGGGTTGCATAACCCCTTGAGCTTTAATGGATTCTGATAATTCTTCTAACTTGGCTGGATCCATGTCGCGACGGGGTTGAAAACGGCCACGCTGAAGAAATTCAACCGGGATATGTCTATAGTCACCGTCATGTGCCGTTTCTTTACTATCTGCAGAACTACCTGCAAGCATCGGGGCTTCAACAATGGAAACTTCTTTTTTGGATATGGCATTTGAACCGCCGATAAGAGCCTCAAGACCTCGCCCTAAGCCTTTTTTCTTCGCTGCCATGAAAGTTTCCTTGATTCTATTTGTTGGAAATTAGTAAAAGAAATTAAGCACAATATTTTGGATGGACCAATCTACCACTGCTCAAGCTAGGCCTCAATAACTTAGCTCGATTATATGGCTCGATGTTGTAGTTCGATGCTGTAGTTCGAATATAAAGTTCAATTATATAGCCCAATAATAATCGGCGGTGATTAACAAAAGCACGATTGGAAAAAGCTAAGCTGTTTCCACCGCACTTTGTTTAACTCGCTTCTCTTCTCTACGAATCATTTCCCCTGCTAATGCAAGATAAGAAACTGCGCCTCGAGATTTTTTATCGTAAAGCAATGCAGGTAAACCATGACTTGGCGCTTCAGCCAACCGAACGTTGCGTGGAATAATTGTTCGAAAGACTTTGTCTTCAAAATGCTCAGTTAACTGTGAAGAAACTTGATTACTCAAAGCGTTACGCGGATCGTACATGGTACGTAACAAACCTTCAATCTCTAACTTAGGGTTTAACACGCTGCGTATTGTCTCGATGGTTTCTAACAAAGAAGACAAACCTTCCAATGCATAATATTCACACTGCATTGGAATGATAACTCCATCGGATGCTGCAAGTGAATTTACCGTCAGCATATTTAGAGACGGCGGGCAATCTACCAGAATATAATCATATTCACTTCTATATCCTTCGAGCGCTTCTGTCATTCGACGTTCTTTGCCTTCAACACTGAGCAATTCTATTTCTGCAGCCGTTAAATCACTGTTCGARGGTACTAARTCAAAACCGGATACGGTTTCTAGTCTTACCTCTGAGATTGGCTTTTGATCRACCARTACATCATAAATAGAATATTCAACCGCGTRTTTATCAAYACCACTTCCCATGGTTGCGTTGCCCTGTGGATCCAAATCAATCAACAGMACTTTYCTTTTRGTCGCAACTAATGATGCMGCGAGGTTTACTGTTGATGTAGTTTTCCCCACACCACCTTTTTGATTCGCAATYGATAGCACCTTACCCAAAACTAACCTCCTRMAGACACACTCTTTGTGCCCTGATTCTTTAAAATGATTAGGTGGCGCTCCTCATTAAGATAAGGCACATCCAACGGAATTATTTTTTCTACGTTAACCGAAGAAGGTAACTGCGCTAATTCTTCTTCCGGTATAGCACCTTTCATCGCAACCAACGTTGTATCTTTGTTCACTAAGTGTTCCACACCGCTAACAAAATTTGGTAACGAGGAAAACGCTCGACAAAAAATCGTGTCTATTGGTTGTTTCGGTACAAAAGTCTCTATTCGACATTTTGCTACTTCCACATTATCCCGAGCAAGCTCTATTTTTACTTGGTTAAGAAACCGGGTCTTTTTCCCATTACTGTCTAATAATGTAAACAACGTCTCGGGGAACATAATGGATAATGGTAATCCCGGTATACCCGCTCCGGTACCAACGTCCAAAAAATTTTGCCCTGTTAACTTTTGTTCTAAACCATTTTTCTCTAACAACCAAGGTACAATAACTAGGCTATCCAACAAATGACGTACAACCATTTGATGAGGATCTCTTATTGAGGTGAGATTGAATGCTTTATTCCATTTCACCAATAATAGTAGATAATCGACCAATAATGTTTTTTGTTCCGGTGATACAACAATACCCAGTTGGCCTATTCCCTGATTCAAATCCTGTTCTAGATTTGATCGTTCTGGTGTATTTGCGTATGTTCGTTGCATCGTTAAATTCATATTCGTTCAGTTTATTTTGTAGCGACCGCAGTCGACCGTGTTGCTCGATATTTTTTTAGTGATACCAATAACAGTGAAATGGTAGCCGGGGTCACTCCGGGAATGCGTGATGCTTGACCTAATGTTTCGGGTCTACCTTCTTCTAGCTTTTGTTTGGCTTCATTTGATAAACCTTTCACCCTGGTATAATCCAAGTCAGCAGGTAATTTGGTTTCTTCGCTACGTTTTAACTTCATGATCTCACCCAATTGACGTGTAATATAACCTTCGTATTTTGCGGTGATTTCAACTTGTTCTGCCACTGTTTTGGAAACCGTATTTTCTCCGGTAACTTCCGCTATTTTATTAAAGTCCAATTCTGGGCGGCGCATTAATTCCATCAACGAGTATTCTCGTGCGAGTGGTTTATCAATATACGCATTTATTCTTTCAGCAATTTCAGAGCCCGGTTGCACCCAGGTCGTCTCCATGCGTGTTGTTTCTTTGGCAATGGCGTCTTTTTTCTCGTTATACTGTTGCCACAAGGTATCGTTTATTAAGCCAAGTTCTCGGCCTTTTTCTGTTAAACGGCTATCGGCGTTATCTTCTCTTAATATCAAACGATATTCCGCTCGGCTGGTGAACATGCGATAAGGTTCACGGGTTCCCATGCTAATAAGATCATCCACCAACACTCCAAGATAGGCTTGATCTCTTCGCGGTGTCCAGGCTTCTTTTTCTTGGGAGCGTAAAGCAGCATTCATTCCCGCTAATAATCCTTGTGCGCCCGCTTCCTCATATCCGGTAGTGCCGTTAATCTGACCGGCAAAATACAAACCTTCGACAAATTTTGTTTCCAGGCTATAGCGTAAATCTCTTGGATCAAAATAATCGTACTCAATGGCATAACCCGGGCGGGTAATATGCGCAGATTCAAGCCCCTTCATGGAATGGACTAAATCTAGCTGTACATCAAAGGGTAAACTGGTGGAGATGCCATTTGGATAGAGTTCGTGAGTGGTAAGGCCTTCGGGTTCAACAAATATTTGATGAGAGTTCTTATCGGCAAAACGATGTATCTTGTCTTCGATGGAAGGACAGTATCTTGGACCTATACCTTCAATCACTCCGGTGTACATTGGGGAGCGATCTAACCCAGCACGAATGATATCGTGGGTTTTTTCATTGGTGTGAGTGATATAACAGGAAATCTGTTGTGGATGATCATCGCCATTGCCCCAACAGGACATTACCGGTGTAACTTTATCACCTGGTTGTTCTTCCATTTTTGAGAAATCGACACTACGCGCATCAATTCTAGGTGGCGTGCCTGTTTTTAGCCGATCGACTCGAAATGGCATTTCTCGTAAGCGCTGGGCTAACACGGTTGACGGAGGGTCACCTGCTCTGCCGCCGCTTTGAGTATCTAAACCAATGTGTATTTTACCTGCTAAAAATGTGCCCGCTGTTAGTACCACGGTATCCGAGTGAAAGCGCACGCCCATGTTTGTGATAACGCCACAGGCTTTATCGCCGGACATGATGATGTCATCGGCGGATTGCTGGAATATATCGAGGTGAGTTTGGTTTTCTAATATATGGCGTATCGCTGCTTTGTAGAGAATCCGATCGGCTTGTGCTCGGGTCGCTCGA